>NZ_JBMVQZ010000004.1:0-347797 GCF_049537155.1 Limisphaera sp. 4302-co | reverse complement strand
AACTAGCAACCGCGCACCGCCCTGCCCGGGACCGGGGTGTGGCGGAGCGGTGGAGCTGCTTCCTGCCGTCGCATGGCGGAGCCGAGCCCGGCGCCTTTCGTGCCGGCAACCACGTCCCGGGATGGAGGGCCCACGGGACTCCGGCACCAGCCGGGGCAGGAGGGGGCCCGTCCCGGAAGGACCCCCGTCGGGAGCTCGAGGGATCGGTCGGGCGGGAAGGCGGCCTTCGCGTGGCACGCGACTTTTGGGCGGGGCGGGTTTTGTCTTTTGATGAAGGATGGTTCCGGGTAGGGTTACCCAAGTTTGGAACGGCACCTGCGGCCGGGCGCAGTTTGCGAAGCTGGGGAGCAAGCTGCGGATCCGTAAGCGGGGCCGGTCGGGTCGCACATGCAAGGAAACCATGAAGATCCAGACGCGCAGACGAGCCGGGTTTACATTGATTGAGATCATGATCGTGGTGGCGATCATCGGCCTGTTGATGGCGGTGGCCATTCCGAATCTGGGACGGGCCCGTCGCACCACTCAGGCCAAGGTCTGCGTCGCCAACCTGCGGATGATCCAGAGCGCCAAGCAGCAGTGGGCGCTGGAGAATGGCAAGAGCGACAGTGACACCCCGAGCGAGCAGGACCTGCTGCCGTACATCGAGAACGAGACCTTCCCAAAGTGCCCTGCCGGCGGGACCTATACCATCAACCCCGTGGGAACGTATCCGACCTGCAGCAAGGCGTCGGAAGGGCACGCGATCGGAAGGTAAGCCCCTGAACGGCCCGGGTACTCGGTCCGGGCGGCCGGGCAGGCGGCTCGCTCAACCAGCCGCGGCACCACCCCATGCAGGCTGGGACCCGGCCTGCCAGGCCGCGCTTTCCGACCCTTTTCCGCACCCGCCATTGGACCGGCGCGACCTTGACGCTCTTTGAGGAATCGGGATCGTGGCGGGACAGTGCCGAAGCGCCAGCCAGAGCGAGACTCTTGACCCCGCTGCGCACCTCGGGTGAGGCCCTGCACGCTCCCGGCCACCGGTGCCTCCGGGCACCGCGCCCACTTTGGGCCCCGTCTCCCGTCGCGAACAACCTTCGCCAGGAACTCCTGGTGCCTGGAGCAGGCGCGGAGGGCCTCATCCCCCCGGCGATCCAAAAGGTGCGGATCCGGGGTGGATCGGCCGCCGTGCCGGCTGACCGTGCGGGTGAGAGACGCATTTGCGTTTCTCTGTTTCGGGCGTAGGGTTGGCGCGGGCTGTTGGCGGGTGAAGCCGGGCCGGGGTACGGGGCTTGTGGGGGAGCGCTTGCGTGGGTCGCGAAGGAAAGCGACTCCCTGTACGGCGGGGCAGACGTCAGTGCCCATCTTGCTTTTGACCGGGCCGCTCGCAGCGCCGGCACCTGAAAATAAATGTCGAAACCCCAAATCGCAGATCACGAGGTGTGTGCTCAGGTGGCACGGGGTTCGTATGGCAGCGTGTGGCTGGCCCGAACCGTTCTCGGCGAGTACCGCGCGGCGAAGGTTTTGGAACGGCGGAGGTTCCCGTCTCCCGAGCGATACGAACGGGAATGGGCAGGTCTGCGGGAGTACGAGCCGATTTCGCGTCGGCACCCCGGCCTGGTACACATCCTGCAAGTGGGCCGTTGTGCGGATGACCAGTGGTTCTATTACCTCATGGAGGTCGCGGACGACGTGACGGGAGAAGGACGGATCGACCCCCACAGCTACATGCCCCGGACGCTCCGTGCGGAGATGGACCGTAGAGGGCGATTCCCGGTACGGGCGTGTGTGGCGGTCGGGTGGGCGCTGGCGGGCGCGGTGGCATCGCTGCACGGCGAAGGGCTGGTACACCGCGATCTCAAGCCGGCCAACGTGCTGTATGTCCGCGGCACGTTGAAGTTGGGCGACATCGGAACGGTGAGCCGCCACGCACCTGCGGGTCCATCCGTGGGAAGCGTGGGATACCATCCACCGGAAGGGAGCGGTCTGCCCTCGGGCGACCTGTTCAGCCTGGGCCGGATCCTTTACGAACTGTTCAGCGGGATCCCCGTCCAAGAAGCGGGCGAGAGCCTGCCGGATCTGACCCCCCGGCTGCGGGGGGCATCCGAGCGGGCTTTTTATGAAGTGGTGCGGCGATGCTGTCATCACGACCCGGAAGGTCGGCCGGCCACCGCCAGGGATTTGCAGCGGGAGCTCGAGTCCGTGCCGTCTGCCTGAGCCCCGGTTGGCCGGAGAGCCGGGAGATGAGCGTCATCAACCGAGACGGAAACCGAGCCGGGGCCGGCGCAGGGTATCTGCCTCCGCCGGCCGCCGCGGCGGTGGAGGTTGGCCATGCAGGGTTTGCCGGGGCCGGCCCCACTCGGGACGTGACAAGCAGCCGCGACCCGGGGAAGATCGGGGACGTATGAAGAGTCTGAGCATGAACCTGCGAGCGAACGCCCGTTGGGGCTGGGGGGCGCTGCTGTTGGGGCTCCTGCTCCATGGCACGGCGCCGGTGCAGGCGGGCGCGTCCGGGGACGGCGCGAGCACCAACCAAGCGAGCGGGACAGTCCCGGCCCGGGCGTCCGGCGAGACGGAGGTGGCCGTCATCGAGACATCCGAAGGAACCATGGTGATGGAGTTCTGGCCCGAGGTAGCCCCACGCACGGTGGAGAACTTCAAGAAACTGGCGCGCCAAGGCTTCTACGACGGGACCTGCTTCCACCGGGTCATCAAGGGTTTCATGATCCAGGGCGGTGATCCGCTGACCAAGGACGAGTCGCAAAAGGCCCGTTGGGGCACGGGCGGCCCGGGCTACACAATCAAGGCCGAGTTCAACTCCCGCAAGCACGTGCGCGGGGTGGTCTCGATGGCCCGCCGGAGCGATCCCGACTCGGCCGGCAGCCAGTTCTTCATCTGTCACGGCGACGCGCCGCATTTGGACGGCCGGTACACGGCCTTCGGGCGGCTGATCAAGGGCGAGGACGTGCTGGACCGCATCGCCAACACCCCACCGATGCGCAGGATCGCCCGTTGAAGCGTGTCACGGTGGAAACCATCCGAATCGTTCCGGTTTCCCAGGCCCCGTGAACCGGCGGCTCGGGACCGGGCGCCCGGCAGTTGAAGCAAACCCAGCCAAATCAGGAGGCGAATCATGTCAGGTGAAAGGGCGGTCATCCAAACAAGCGAAGGGACCATGGTGCTGGAACTGTGGCCGGAGGTGGCCCCGCGGCACGTGGAGAACTTCAAAAAGCTGGCGTGCGAGGGGTTCTACGACGGGACCTGTTTCCACCGGGTCATCGCCGGTTTTGTCATTCAGGGCGGCGATCCGCTGACCAAGGACGAGTCGCAAAAGGCCCGCTGGGGCACGGGTGGCCCGCCCCACTGCGTGCCGGCCGAATTCAACGACCGGCCGCATGTGCGGGGCGTCCTCTCGATGGCCCGCGCCCAGGACCCGGACTCGGCCGGCAGCCAGTTCTTCATCTGCCACGGCGACGCGCGCTTCCTGGACGGCCAGTACACCGCGTTCGGCCGTCTGGTTGAGGGAGAGGACGTGCTCGATCGCATTGCCCAAACGCCCACGGACGACCGGGATTGTCCCATCCGCCGGATTCACGTCGAAAGCATCCGCATCGTGCCGGCGGCCGAAGGGACCCAACCGGGCACACGCGCCTGAGACCATGAGCGAGCCGGATCCCGAACTGCTCGCGGTGGCCCGGCTGTTGGAAGGATGGGGTTGCCCGCCCGAACGTTCGCTGGAGATGGGTCGCCACCTGCTGCGCCGGGCCGACCAACTGGCCCGCGCCAAGGGCCGTTCGAAGCAAGAGGCTCTGAACCATCTCCTGCGGCTTTTCGCACAGGCCCGGGCGGGCAGGCCACCGGGGCCTGACCGGGTCTGATCCGGGCGGGTCAAGCCCCGCCCCGCCCGGCCCCGGAGCAGCAGTCAACCTCGAGACTTCACATGATCCAACCCTGGACCCGACTCGACAGCGTGTCGCTGGGTGATTTCAAGGTGTTCCGCCTCCGCAAGGACTTGAAGCGCTCACCCCGCACCGGTCGCACCCACGAGTTCTACGTGATGGACTCGGTGGACTGGGTGAACGTGGTGGCTCTGACGCCCGACCGAAAGTTGGTGCTGGTCGAACAGTACCGGCACGGCACAGACACGGTGGAGCTCGAAATCCCGGGCGGTCTCATGGACCCGGAAGAAACCTCCCCCGTGGACACCGCCGTGCGGGAGCTCCGCGAAGAAACCGGTTACACCGGCGTGCGCCCGCGCGTGATCGGCGAGGTTCTGCCCAACCCCGCCATCCAGAGCAATCGTACCTACACGGTCCTGGTGGAAGAATGCCGGCAAACGCACCCGGTCCAGTTTGACCTGGGCGAGGACCTGATCACCCACCTGGTCCCGGTGGAGGAAATCCCGCACTTGGTCGCCGCCGGCCGGATCCGGCACTGCGTGGTGGTCGCCGCACTCTATCATTTCGACCTCTGGTTGCGGGGACTCAAATCGGCTACGAACACCCCGCCGGACGCCGAGCCCGTTCACCCGGCCGGATCGTGACCACTGCCCCACCCTCGTGCCTCGAAGCATCCAGCCCTGCCCCGTGGTCCGCGGCCCGGGAGCGGTCCGTGTGCCCGGCGCGCCACTCTTGGGCGCTCTCCTCCCGCACAGCTCCGCGACCTCGACCTCGTTCCAACGAGGTTCGATCTTCTTCGCGGGAGCTCAGGCCCAGGCCGGGCCCTGAAAAGCCGAACCCGAAGGCGATCGCTGCGCCGGCGCCAGACCATCCTCATCGTAACAGAAGCTGACCGAACGCCGGAC
Source organism: Limisphaera sp. 4302-co (assembly GCF_049537155.1). Lineage (NCBI taxonomy): Bacteria > Pseudomonadati > Verrucomicrobiota > Verrucomicrobiia > Limisphaerales > Limisphaeraceae > Limisphaera > Limisphaera sp. 4302-co. Next base: position 343,017 of record NZ_JBMVQZ010000004.1, on the reverse strand, counting down.
GGGCGCGCCATCGCCCTGCACTCCTGACCGCCTCGCATCGGGGGCCGTGGCGCCATGCCGGGACCAACGGGCTGTCGCACGAGCTGCAGGGCAGGACGCCCCCATCTGGCCGGCTTTTGCGGTTCCGCCGGGGAGAGGCGTCTTCCATATACGCCTCCCCTCTGCCAGAGGCGTTTGGAGATAAAAAAACCGGGCCAAGCGGCCAGGGGGTGGCCGAGAGGCCCGGGGAGTATCGAACAGTACACAGAGGGATCAGGGAGAAGTCGGTCCGGGCCTGTACCAAGCCCCGACCGAAATCCGGTCTCGGAATCATTTCCCTGGATTCCGATGTTCAAAGAACACCCGCACTTGTATGGCGGTGACGCGGCGTAGATAACCACGTCCGCCAACGAATGTCAAACACCGCGCGCAAAGTATAAGGAAGTCTGGGGCCAGCGATTAGCCAACATCCGGCCGCGGCTTTTGCGCCGGTGCCGGGCCCGGTTCGCATGCACGGGTCTCTGTGGAGGCGAGAAACACGCCCGAGCAGAGCGTCCGCCTTCCTGGCCGGCCCGGGCAGAGCCGGTGAACACGTCCTCGCTGTGCACGGCTTCCGCTGCAGTCGCGGCCGCCGTTGTGCGGTTCGGGCCGGCCCCTTTTCGAGGGGATGGCACAGGGGCTGCGGAGGCGCTCGATCACCCCTCGCGGAAAAGACGTGCGGGCTCAGACGGGGTGGTTTTTGCCCCGGCGGTCTTTCCTGTCGGCCAGCGGCTCCCTGAAGGGAGGGGCGTTTGCATTCGGCCGTTTCGCATGACTGTGGGGGCAGACCTTGAATGGGATCGAACGAACCTGCGCGAGCTTGCTTGGCTCACGTGGCGGATCGGGGCGGGTGGCAGGGTCACTGGCCCCGCTCGGCCAGTCTGGCCAGGGCCCACCGGGCGTGCTCCGCCACCAAGGGATCGGGATCCTGTGCCGCCTTTTCCAGGGCGGGCCGGCAGTCGGGCCCACCCACATTCCCCAGAGCCACGCAAACGTTCCTCCGAAATCCGGAGTACCGGGCGCGCGCCAGTGGGGTTTGACCGAACCGGGCCCGGAACCCGGCTTCGTCCAGCTCCAGCAGTCCCGCCAGTTCCATCGCGCCGAGGTCGGGCCGGGCGAACTGCCGCATCAGCCGGCCTGCGTGTGCGAACCGGTTCCAGGGACACACCGCCAGGCAATCGTCACAGCCGAAGATGCGGTTGCCGATGGCAGGTCGGAGTTCGACGGGGATGGGGCCGCGCAACTCGATGGTGAGGTAGGAGATACAGAGCCGTGCATCCAGCTCGAAGGGCGCAACGATGGCCCGGGTCGGGCAGGCCTCCAGGCAACGGGTGCAATGGCCGCACCGGTTGCGCTCGGGTGGGTCCGGCGGCAGGGTGCAGGTCGTGAGCACCTCGCCCAACAACAACCAGTTGCCCCATCGGCGGCTGATGAGGTTGGTGTGCTTGCCCACGAACCCCACGCCGGCCCGTTCGGCCAACTCTCGTTCCAGCAGCGGGCCGGTGTCCACGTACCAGCGCGTTTGCGTGCCGCGGGGACCCACCTCCTCGATGAACATCGCCAAGGACCGGAGCCGCTCCCCCATCCACTCGTGGTAATCGGTTGCCCGGGCGTACCGGGCGACGACGCCCACCGGAGCGCCTGCGGAAATCCCCTCCGGTCCGTCCACGGCGTAACTGGCGGCCACGACGACGATGCTGGCGGCGCCCGGCAGGACCTTCCGCGGATCGGTCCGCCGCTCCACCCGCCGGGCCATCCACTGCATCTGACCGTGCCGGCCTTCGGCCAGCCAACGTTCCAGCCACGCACCTCGGGCCGGCGGATCGGCGGTCGTGAACCGGCATTCGTCAAAGCCCAGCTCCATCGCCCGCCGACGGATCTGCTCGCGCAATGCGGCTGCATCCGGCGCGGCGGGCCTCGATCGCTCGATCCCGCACGGATCCGCCGTGCCTTCTCCGCACGCCACAGGGGGCGGCGAGGTTTCAAACCTTCGAGGGTGCATGAAGCCGGAAGGCGTGAACGACCTGGGCGGCCACCTCTCGAACGGAACGTTGCTCGGTCTGGATCAGGACATCCGCCTGCCGGTACCACGGCTCACGCCGCGCCAGCAGTTCGCGAATGCGCGCGAGTGGATCAGCCGTCTGGAGCAACGGCCGGTGATCGTGGTGCCGAACCCGCTGATAGAGCGTCTCCGGCGAGGCCCACAGACAAACCACGAGTGAATGTTCCTTCAGCCGCTCCAGGTGATCATCGTAGGTGGGCAACCCGCCTCCGGTCGCGATCACCGTGCGGCTGAGCCCGGCCAGGGAACGCACGATCCGGCGTTCCCATTCGCGGAAGCCGGCCTCGCCCTCGCGCTGGAAAATCTCCGGGATGCTCATCCCCGCCGCCGATTCGATCCGCTCGTCCGTGTCCAGGAAGTCGAACCCCAACTGGGCGGCCGCCAACCGTCCCACGGCACTCTTGCCCGATCCCATGAACCCGATCAGCGTCAGGTTGCGGATGTCCCGCGACGTTGCCACACCCCATCCATAGCCTCGTCTCCCGGCTGGCGCACGCGAAAACCCCGGAGCAAGAACGTTTCCGCTTCCCCCGGCAGACCCCGGCCGGACGGCCCTTCCGTCGCGGTGAGTCCGGTCGCCGGGCCGAGACCCTGAAGGCCCTGCACTCGCCCGCAGATGAGTTTGCCGTTATGATGAAGCCGGCAAGTGGCGAACCGGAAACGGCCGCAACCGGGTGCCAGCCCCGGGTAACCGAAGCACCGTTCCGGGACGCACCCGGGCCGCACATCGTATGAGTATGACAATGTCTCCGTCCACCCGGCGCGCATTGCGCATCGCGGGCATCGCCGTCATTGTCCTGATCCTGCTCGTGGTTCTGGCCTGGTGGTACGGAACCAGCAACGCCTTCTTTCAACGGTTTGTCCTGCCGCGCATCTCGCAAAAGCTCGGGGCGCGGGTCGAAGTGGGGCATGCCCAAATCCGCCCCCTGCGCAGCGTCGTGCTCTCGGAAATCCGGATGCGATCCGGTCAGGCCGGCGAGGATCGCCCCATCCTGGAAGCCCGGGAGGTTCGCGTGCGTTATCATCTCTTTCGACTCCTGCGCGGCCAGGTGGATCTCGATGAGCTGACCGTGGAGAGTCCGCAGGTGCACCTGGCCGTGGACGCGGAGGGCCGGAGCAATTGGGGGGCCATCCTCGAATCCTTGCAGTCGCCGCCTGGCGAACCCGGTGTGTCTGAAGGAACTGCCGTCGAGACACCCGTCATCCGGCTGGGCAGGGTCGCCATCCGCAACGCCGCGCTCTCGTACCGGCGGGAGGATGCGGGCAGTCGTACGCTTGAGCTGGCCATCGAACCCCTCGACCTGGAGGTGCAAAATCTGGCCACGGATCAGCGCGGCTCGTCTTCCCTCCGGTTTCGCGCCCGTGCACGTGAGACGGATCCGGGCCAGCCAGCGACCAACCGGTTGGAACTGCGTCTCGAAACCCGGGCGGCATTCGCCCTGGGAAAAGGCACCCTTCCGCGGGAACTCACTCTCGACGGCCGCGCCGAGGTCACCGACGCCGCGGGTGATTGGCAGGTTTGGACAAATCTTCAAACGCTCCTGACGGCCCGACTCGGACCCGGGCAGTCGAATGAGTTCGTCATTCGCCTGATGCAGTCGGGCGACGCGCTCGCCATCCTTGCCGCGCGCGGATCGCTACCCTGGCAGACTCCGCAAACCGACCTGAACATCGAGTTGACCGGCCCGGACTCGCGCCTGCTCAACCGGATCGGTTCCATGTGGGGACTCGACTTCGGCCAGTCCCGGGTGAATGCGCAGGCGCGCCTGACAACCGATCCGGCCCACCCCGGCATCGGCCTCACGCTGCAGGGCGGCATCACCTCTTTCCAAGCGCGGAAGGGCAACCTGGCCACACCGGTCACCGACGTCGAAACCCGGCTCCGCGTCTTTTGGAATCGAGTGGCAAACACTCTCCGGGTCGAAGAGTTTCAACTCGCCGCCCGCCAGGAAACGCGGACCTGGCTCGAAGGCACGCTGCCGGCACCGATCGAATGGAACCCTGCGCAGGGCCTCTCGGCCGCGCCCGACTCCGGTCCTCGGCTGAGTATAACCGATCTCGATCTGGCGGATTGGCGGCCGATCCTGGGGAATCTTTTGCCCGCAGGGAAGGTGCGCGTCGAACTCGATCTCCGACCCCGATCGGGCACGTCGGATTTCGTCCTCTTCACGCGTGGAGAAGTGCGTGAGGCCAGTCTGCGCCTCGGCGAACGAAGCTGGCGCGCACTGGCCGCCTCGTGGGAACTGCCCGTGCGTCTGTCCCGGCAGGCCGATTGGATGCTCACCAACGGCTGGATCCGGCTCCGACACGAGGATCGTCCACTGCTGGAAGCGGTGGCGTCGGGCACCGGCAGTCTCTCCACGGCTGCGATGGCCTGGACCCTCACGGCCTCCCCGCCGGCGTGGCTGGCCTTCTTGCAGCCAGAGGCTGCCCCGGGGCTTCGCACCGGCGAACTCCAGACGCGGTTGGAGATCCGTCGCGCGGGCAGGACGCTCGAAACCCGGGGCGAACTGGCGCTGCGGCAGTTGGCTGGCGGTTGGTTCCCCAAGGACACCCCGTCTCCGGAGCTCGCTGCGACGTTCGACCTCCAGATCGGGCCGGCCCGGTGGGAGGCGCGCACGTTGAACGCCCGTTTCACGGCGGGTGGTCTGCCGGCCGGGACCATCGAGTTGCACGCCGTCCATCAACCCACCAACGGAGCCTGCAGCTTCACAGCGCGGGTGGACCGGCTCTCGCAGGCTGTCGCGGCCCCATTGCTGGCCGCCGTATCGGACGGTCTTCAATTGCCATCCTTGGAGTGCAGCGCCGAAGCTGCCGGAGATTGGAACCCGGGTGGTCTTTCCCGCATCCGGCTCCGGCTTGCGGTTACCAACATCGGTTTCCGCACCGGCACCGACGCGCCGGTGACCGAATCGCTGTCGGCCGGGCTCGATGCCGACCTGTCGATCTCACCCCGCGAATTTCACGTGAACCGGTTTCAGGCCCTCCTCGATCCCCGACCCGGTCAGCCCAACGAGGTCCGGGTTCAGGGCGGCCTGCAACGCACCGCAGTCGGGGTCCCATGGAGGGGGACGATCGAAGTGCAAACCCCGGATCTGGACCTCACCCGGGTCTGGACTGTTTGGGAGTCGCTGCGCCGGGAGCCAACAGGCGACACCGCCGCGCCGCCGGAGGCCGGGCCGACGGAACCGGAACCCGTGCGGCTTCCCGTGGATGAAGGTCGCCTCCGGGTGGCTCTTGGAAAGGTCCGCCTGCGCGAGTTGATCTTTTCCAACGCGGTCGTCGAGGTCCTCCTCCACACAAACCGCGTCCGGGTCCGCCCGTGCGAAGCACTGCTCAACGGCGCGCCGTTGCGCGCGTCGGCGGAGGTGGATCTTTCGGTCCCCGGCTACCGCTACCAGGTTGCGTTCTCCGCTGACGCAGTCCCGTTGCCGCCGCTGGTTTCCACCTTTGCGCCGGAGCGTCGCGATTCGCTGGCCGGCACGGCCACTGCCACACTGGAGCTCCAAGGGCTCGGCCTGACCGGTGCGAATCTACAGAAACACCTGCGTGGCCAGGCCTCCCTGGCGGCCACGAACCTCAACCTGGCCCTCGGACAGGTGCGCAGTCCGCTGCTTCAAACGGTGCTGAACGTCATCCTGGGGTTGCCCGATCTCATCCGCAACCCTGCGGCGGGGGTGACCCGGATGGTGGGCCAGTTGCTGGGTGCGCCCGGCTCGCGCAGCGGTTGGACCGATCGCCTCCTCAGTGCGCCCATCGATGCGGTCACCCTTCAGGCCCGGGCCGCAGACGGGCAGATCCGAATCACCGATGCAGAACTTCGCAGTCCCGCATTCCTGGCCCGTGCCCAAGGGAACGTAACCCTGGCGGCCGACCTGGCACAATCGGAACTCTACCTGCCCGTTCAGGTGGCCTTGGAACGCGCCCTGGCCGCCGAGATCGGCCGTGCCGGGGAGGCTGGCACCACCTACGTCGCCCTGCCCGACTTTCTCACCGTCCGGGGTACCCTGGGCGCGCCCCGCGCGGACCTGGACAAGCTGGCCCTCGTGGGACTGGCCACCACCGGCGGCGCCGCCGTGCTCCGCAACGTAGGAAGCGCCGCTGCCCAACAAGCCGGCAACGTCCTCGGCGCGCTCGGCCAGCTGCTGGGCGGCGGCACTCAGGGGAATCAGACGGCTTCCACCAACCCGCCAACGGCCCCGGCCATGCCTCCCCTGACAAACCCTCCGCCAGCCACGGACGCCACTGCGGTCACCAACCCGCCCGCGCAGCGGATCCTGGACCTTTTCAGGCCGCCGCGCTGACCGGCGGGGCCCCGAAAAGTCCCGAACCGGTTCACCAATCCTTGCGCGTCCGGGAGCCGCTTCGACGTCCGGTCTCCTTCTCCAGCGGCAGCCGGCGTTCGTCTCCACGAAGGGTTTCCAACAGTCGTGCCGCCTCTTCCGGCGTCATCTGCTCGGGTCTGCCGGAACGATCCTGTGCTTGTGGTTCCTTCCCGGCCTCGTCCCGGCTGTCCGGTTCCTTCGGCAACCTTTGAGACGGTTCCGTTCCGGGCTGGGGCGGCAGATCCTGCGGGCCGGACTCCCTGTCTTCCGAACGTGCTTCCGGGGGCGGCCCCGACGCGCGACGATCCGACGACGATTCCGGCTGTTGGGGCGCATTTGGGTTGTCCGAAGCGCCCTGCTGCGGTTGTTGCTCCGAAGGAGAGTCCTGCGGGCCGTTGTTCGGGGAAGACTGCGGCCGGGGCGGTGGAGGAGGCAGTTCCTCCAGCCGCTTGCGCACGTAATCCAGGTTGTACCGCGCATCCGCGTTGTTGGTGTTCAGCCGCAGCGCGTTCAGGTACTGGCGAAGCGCTTCCTCCCAAAGAGCCCGGCGCCGGGCCGGGTCCGTCTCCTGCTCGCCCAGTCGGTACAGGCTGTTCCCCCGGTTGTAGTACGACCATTCCTGCAGCCGGAGGTCCTGGCTCCGACTGGATTGCTCGAAATATTCGGCTGCCTCGTCGTACCGGCCCTGCCGGTAGGCGACCGTTCCAGCGTTGAAACGGAGTCGTTCATCCTCGGGCCGTTCCCGCAGCAACCGCTCAAACGCCTCGCGGGCGGCATCATAATGTCCCTTCTCGTATTCCCGCAGGGCTTGTCCGGGTGAGACGGCGATCAGTGGTCCGGGCCAGGTCGTTAAAAGACCGGCCAGGACCAACGTGGCGGCCGACCCGTTACCCCGGCCGGCGCGCCGCCGGCGCTCCGGCCACAACCACTCCACCGTCAACAACACCAGGGCCAGCCCCAACGGCCAGTGGTAACGATCCCGCAGCCGGCGGACGAACCGTTCGCTGCCCTCGCTGCGCGGTAGATCCGCCAGTCCCCGCTCGTACAGCGTTTCCATGACCCGCGGTCCCTGCAAGGGCAGATAAAATCCGCCGGGGGTGGCTGCGGCCATCTTCCGCAAGAGCCCTTCGGCCAGATGCGATTTCACCACCTGACCTGCCTCGTCCCGCACGTAGTCTTCACGTCCCCGGGCGTCCCGCACCCGGATCAAATCGCCCTCGGGCGTGCCCACGCCCACGGTGATGAGGCGCACGCCCTGTGCTCCCAGCCGTCGGGCGGCCTCCACAGCGCCGCCCTCGTGGTCCTCGCCGTCGGTCAGCAACACCACCACCCGATGGTTGTCACCGTCCTCCCCGAAAGCCTGCGCAGCCGCCTCCAGTGCCGCGGCCAGATGGGTGCCCGTGTCGGAAACCGTGCCCACTTCCAGCGCGTCCAGGCTCTGCAGAAAGGCCGCATCGTCCCAGGTGAGCGGACAGAGCACGATCGCCGAACCCGCAAACGCCACCAGGGCAAACCGGTCCGTCCGGGCCACGCGCAGGAGATCCTGCACGGCCAGTTTGGCCCGCGCCAGCCGGTTCGGCGCGACGTCGGCGGCCAGCATGCTGCGGGACACGTCCACCGCCACCACGATGTCCAGCCCCCGTTGTCGGACCTCTTCCAGCGTGTAACCCCATTGCGGGCGCGCCAGTGCCAGGAGCAGAAACAGCGCCGCGCCGGTGAGCAACCAGATCCTCCCCCGCTCCCGGGCGGCCGACCAGCCGGCCAGCAACACCGGCAACAGTCGCGGAGGCACAAACCGCTCGCGCAGCCGGCGCCGAACGCGGCTCCCCCAGCAGAGCATCCCCGCCAACACCAGCGGGACGATCACTGCCAGTCCCAGAAACTGTGGCTCTGCAAAATGCATGCCCAAAACTTCTTCCGCCCCCGCGCCACGAACCTCCGAAGCCCCGGTCCGGGCCGTTCTTCAGGGCAATCTCCGCCAGACCGTTTCACCCAGGACCACCTCCATGGCCAGCAACAACACCGCCGCGCTCACCCACCAACCGAACAGCTCCCGGTGCCGCGCGTACTTTCTGACCTCCACATCCGTCTTCTCCATCCGGTCAATCTCCCGGTAGATCTCCTCGAACCGCTCGGCATTGTCGGCACGGTAGTAGCGACCGCCCGTCCGGTCGGCAATGTACCGGAGGGTGTCCTCGTCAATGTCCACCTCCACCCACCGGTAAAACCTCCGCCCGAACACGTCCTGAACGGGCGTGGGGGCCCGACCGCGCGTTCCCACGCCGATCGTGTACACCTTCACCCCCAGCGCCTGTGCCGCCTCCGCGGCTGTCTGCGGATCGATCTTTCCCGCGTTGTTCTGACCGTCGGTCATCAGGATCACCAACCGGCTCCTGGCGGGCACCTCCCGCAACCGGTTCAACGCGCTTGCCAGGCCCATTCCAATGGCGGTCTGGTCACCCGGAATGTCGCCCAGCTCCAGACGTTCCACCGCCTGCAAAAGGTAGTCGTGATCCAGCGTGGGCGGCACGGCCACGAACGCGTCTGTGGCAAAGACCACCAGCCCGATCCGGTCGTTGGGCCTGCGCCGGATGAATTCGCGGAGCACGCGCCGCGACATTTCCAGCCGGTTGATCCGGCGGCCTTCCACCACGAAATCTTCCGCGGCCATGCTTCCTGACATGTCGAACGCCACCACGATGTCCACCCCGCTGGCCGTCACGCGCGTCTCGCTGTGGCTCAGCCGGGGCTGGGCCAGGGCCACGATCCCGCACGCCAGGCTCATCCATCGCAGCGCCTGCAGCCAGCGCGAGGGGCCCCAACGTCGCAACGGCACCAGCACGCGCATCAGCCGCGCCGAGGAATAAAGAAAGGCCGCCGGCACCGCCCGGCGCCGACGCAGCCACGCCAGCACGGGCAGAACCAACAGAAACAACAACACCCAGGGATGCGCAAACGTGATCACCGCACCGACCCTCTGCCATCCGGCGACCGTGCCTGGCGGATGGCGGATGGCGCCGCGGTCATCGGCACCGGCTCCGTCTCCTCCACCAGGCGCAGGGCCACGGAGTGCAACTCCATCAACTCCGACCGCACCGGCTCGTACCGTGCGAACTTCACCAGATCACAACGGCGCAGGAAATCTCCCAACACATCTTTCTGGTCGGGCAACAACCGGTCCGTCCCCCGCAGCTCCTCCAGGAACTCCTCGGTGGTGCGTTCCGGGGCGCGGAATTCGAAGCGTTCCTCCAGGTACTCGCGCAGAGTGTCCGAAACCGCCACGCAGAAAGCCTTCGGATCCTCCAACAGCGCCAGCGCTGCCTCCAACCGCCGGCGTGCCCGGACGTGGGCCGGTTCGGGTGGCGGCCCCGGCGGAACGGTACGCCGGCGACGGTGCCAGAACGCCCACAACGCCGCCACCATGCCCGCCACCACCAGCGCCAACAGGACCCAGCCCAGCCGGTCCCAGACCGACGGCACGGGCACCGGCGGCGCAATGTCCCGGATGTCCGGCGCAGAGGCCGCGCCGGGCGGGGTCGCGCCGGCCACCGTTTGGGTTGCCCGTATCATGCCTGTCTCCGCCGCTTCGGCTGTGGGGTGGGTTCCATCGTCCTTTGGCCGCTTCGAATCCATCCGTTCAGCCGCCCCGGCGGCGCCGGTGTTCGCGCATCTCGAAGAACCGGGCCAGCTCCACCTCGTACGGCCGGTCGGTTCTCAACAGGATCGCATCCACCCCGGCGGCCCGGAAGGTTCGCTCCAGTTCGGCCTGCCGCCGGGCCTGTTCCCGGGCGAATTGTTCCCGCCGGCGCACGTCTGCGGTGTCCACCTCCAACAGCTCGCCGGTTTCCACGTCCTCCAGAACGAGTCGTCCCAAATCGGGCAACTCCGCCTCGTACCGGTCCAGCACCTGCACCGCGACGAGGTCATGACGCCGGTTGACCTGTCGGAGCAGGCTCACCGTGCGGAGCCCCAGGGGGGCCAGTTGGAACAGCGGTCCTACCGTCCGCGGCTGGGGACCCGTGCGCCCGCCCGGGCCGGCCGGCTCCGCCGCCAGGAAATCCGAAACCAGCACCACGATCGCCCGCCGGCGCATCACCCGGAGCACGAACTGGAGCGCCGCAGGCAGATCGGTGCCGCGCCGGCGCGGCTCGTAAAAGAGAATCTCCCGGATGACCCGCAGCACGTGCCGCCGTCCCTTGCGTGGCGGGACAAACGTCTCCACACCCTCCGAAAAGAGCACCAGCCCCACCTTGTCGTTGTTCCGGAGCGCCGAAAAGGCCAGTACACTGGCCACTTCCGCCGCCAGTTCGCGCTTCGAGGGTTCCACCGAACCGAACCAGCCCGACCCGCTCACGTCCACCACCAGCAGCACCGTCAGTTCGCGCTCCTCCACGAACCGTTTCACAAACGGATGGTTCATTCGCGCCGTGACGTTCCAGTCGATCGCCCGCACCTCGTCCCCCGGCTGGTATTCCCGCACCTCCTCGAAATTCATCCCCTGACCGCGGAAAACACTGTGGTACTGGCCCGCCAGTGTCTCGGTCACCAGCCGGTTGGTGCGGATCTCGATCTGCCGGATCTTTTTGAGGATCTCGCGCGGGATCATGAGCGGGCTCCGTGTCAGCGGCGCGGTCCGGATACACGCTTCACGGCACCGGCAACTCGTCGAAGATCTTCTGGATGATCGTCTCGGGCGTCTTCTCCTCGGCCTCGGCCTCGTAGGTGATCATGACGCGGTGCCGCAGCACGTCCATCCCCACCGTCTTGACATCCTGCGGCGTCACGTAGCCGCGGCCGCGCAGGAAGGCATGCGCCTTGGCCGCCAGGGTCAGGTTGATCGTCGCCCGCGGCGAGGCGCCGAGCTGGATGTACTCGCGCACGGGAATCTTGTACTGATCCGGATCCCGCGTCGCGCACACCACGTCCACGATGTAGTCCTTGACCTTGTCGTCCACGTAAATGTCGTTGAGCACCTCGCGAGCCCGCAGGATTTGTGCAGGATCCACCACCGGTTGCACCTCCGGCAGCCCCGAGGTGCGCGCCATCAGATCCAGGATCTGTCGTTCCTCCCCCCGCGAAGGGTACCCGATCCGCAGTTTCATCATGAACCGGTCCACCTGCGCTTCCGGCAGGGGATAGGTGCCCTCCTGCTCGATCGGGTTCTGGGTGGCCAGCACCAGGAACGGTTCTTCCAACCGGAAGCTCTGGTCCCCGATGGTCACCTGCCGTTCCTGCATGGCCTCCAACAGGGCGCTCTGCACCTTGGCCGGCGCCCGGTTGATCTCGTCGGCCAGGACCAGATGGGCGAAGATCGGGCCTTTGCGCGTGGTGAACGTGCCGGTGTGGGGATTGTAGATCTGCGTGCCGATGACGTCGGCCGGCAGCATGTCCGGCGTGAACTGCAGCCGGGAAAACTTCACCTGCAGACATTGGGCGAGTGTCTTGACCGCAAGGGTCTTGGCCAGTCCGGGGACGCCCTCCAGAAGGACATGACCGTTGGCCAGCAAGCCCATCACCAGCCGTTCGGTCAGGTAGGTCTGCCCCACAATCACCTTGCCCAGTTCCTGGAACAGGGGCCGCACGAATGCACCGGCCTCCTGCACCGCCGATTGTATCGCTGCAATGCTCACGCTCATGTCCGGCCCAATCGTTACACGCTGACCTTGACCACTTCGACTCCCGGCACGTTCAAACCACCTGCCAGGGAGCGGGCAGCTTGTCCGCCGCTCCTCCCCCTCCGCAAGATCCGTCTGCGCCCGCGCGCAGAATGCCGCAGCCGCCCCAATCCCTCCCCGGCGAAAACCGGTCCCCCTCGCCACTGCCTCAGCGGCGGAGCCCCGCGTACACTTCCGCCAGCGACGGCACCCGGCGTTGCCCGCCCGGCAGGTCCCATCCATGATCGGCCACCGACCCCACCCACCCCACCAGCAGCGCCAGTGCCACCGGGGCAAAATCCATCCGTGCCACCCTCAGCGGCAGCCATCGCACCGGCGAAACCCAGCGCCGTCCGATCCGCGCGACGTAGTCCCAGATGGGGTGCCGCCCAAAGTACACGTACAGGTTCAGCCAGTAGAGCACCAGCAGGCCGGTGACTACCGGCACCCAGGCGCGCCCACAACCCACACCCATCACCAGGGCCTGCCAGGCCCGCCACGGCCATGGCGTGGGCTGGGGCAACAACCCCAACATGAACAACAAGGGTTCCAAAGCCAGCCACAGGACCGCCACGCAAACCATCGGGAACACCAGACGCAACCCACACGGCCAGCGGGCCAGAGGCCCCACGCACCTCCGCACCCATGCATGCACGGGGTTGCCCTCGCACACACCCTGCCCGGCACAGCTCAACAGCACCATCCAGAGCGCAAGCGCCGTCAACCACACCGCCAAACTCAGCAGGGTATAGACGGCCATCAGTCCCAGGCCCCGCCATCCCGGCAGGACCGGGAACGACAGGGTCAGAACACCGAAATCCACCCGGGGCGACCAGTCCGACCAACCCCCGGCCAGCCAGTCCAACCACGTCCGCAACGCCCACACGGCACCCGCGGCGGCCCAGGTCCACCCGGTTCGCACGCGGGAGACCGCCGCCGGCCGCAGGGTTCCGGCCAGCGTGGCCGCCGCGCGGCGCCGGTCCCAATCATCGCGACCGGCCCGGGCGCCGACGGCCAACAAGACACAGACCAGATTCAGCAGGCTGTCCACCCATGCCATGCCGCACGCCCCCGGTCGGACCGTTCCTCGCCCGATTATGGCGACCGGCCCCGCTTCACAGCAGCCGAATCAAGGTGTCGGCGATCTCCGCCGGTGTGGGCGCCACCGCCACGCCGGCGGCCCGCAACGCCTCGATCTTTGCCGCCGCTGTGCCCTTGCCCCCGCTGATGATGGCCCCGGCATGGCCCATGCGCCGCCCGGGAGGTGCCGTGGCGCCGGCGATGAACGCCGCCACGGGTTTCCGGCAGTGCTCCTGGATCCACGCCGCTGCCTCCTCCTCCGCACTGCCGCCGATCTCACCGATCATGATGATCGCGTGCGTATCCGGATCCTCCGCAAACAGTTTGACCACGTCCAGGTGCGACATGCCGGGCACCGGATCCCCGCCGATCCCCACACAGGTGCTCTGTCCGACTCCCCTGCGCGTCAACTGCCAGACCGCCTCGTAAGTCAGCGTGCCGCTCCGCGACACCACCCCGACGTGCCCTTTCTTGTGGATGTATCCCGGCGCGATCCCCATCCGGCAGCCCCCGTGAGAGCCCGGCCCCTCACCCGGCGTCACGATCCCCGGACAGTTCGGGCCGATCAACCGCGTCCGCCGGCCCGAAAGCGCCCGTTTGACGCGCAACATGTCGGAAACCGGGATTCCCTCGGTGATGCAAACCACCACCTCCAACCCCGCGTCTGCAGCCTCCAGGATCGCATCCGCTGCAAACGCCGCAGGAACGAAAATCACCGAGGCGGTCGCCCCGGTGGCGCGGGCCGCTTCCGCCACCGTGTCGAACACCGGCACCTCGTGGTCCTTGTACCGAAACACCTGCCCGCCCTTGCCCGGCGTCACACCGGCCACCACCCGGGTGCCGTAGTCCAGCGACAGTTGCGCGTGTCGGGCGCCGAAGCTGCCCGTGATGCCCTGAATCAAAACCTTCGTTTCCGGTCCAACCAAAATCGCCATAGGGTGCTGTCCCTTTGTTGTCTTGCGTCCGATCCGCTGTCACTTGCCCGCCCTCGGGGCCCAGGCCGGCGCGGTTCATCCGCCCGATCAACCGCCGCCACCCCGGGCCGCCGCCACCACCTTCCGGGCCGCGTCCGCCATCGAATCGGCATTGATCAGCGAAAGCCCCGCCTCCGCCAGCGTCTTCCGGCCCGCCTCCACGTTGTTCCCTTCCAGCCGCACCACCAGCGGGATCCTTAACCCCGTCTCCCGCACCGCGGCCACGATCCCCCGTGCGATCACGTCGCAGTCCATGATCCCGCCGAAGATGTTCACCAGAATCGCCTTCACGTTGGGGTCCTGCATGATGATGCGGAAAGCCGCCGTGACCTGCTCGACGCTGGCCCCACCCCCCACGTCCAGGAAGTTGGCCGGTTCCCCCCCGTAGTGCTTGATGATGTCCATCGTCGCCATGGCCAGCCCGGCTCCGTTGACCAGGCAGGCGATGTCGCCCTCCAGCTTGATGTAGTTCAAATGGTGCCGGCTGGCCTCGACCTCCAGCGGGGATTCCTCTCCCTCGTCACGCAACGCCGCCAGATCGGCGTGCCGGAACAGGGCGTTGTCTTCGAGCACCATCTTGGCATCCACCGCCATGAGTGCCTCGCCCTGCGGCGTGGCCACCACACAGAAGGGGTTGATCTCCACCAACGAGGCTTCGCACTCCCACCAGGTGCGGTAAATGCCGTCGAAACAACGCGTGGCCGCGCCCAGCAGCGGCCCCGCCAATCCCAGGGCCACCGCAAGTTTCCGCCCCTGATAGGCCTGCCATCCCAGCAGGGGATCCACCGGCTCGGTCACGATCTTCTCCGGGCTGCGCGCGGCCACCTCCTCGATGTCCATCCCGCCCTCCGTGCTGGCCATCAAGACCGGACAACCGCGCGCACGATCCAGCAACACGGCCACATACAGCTCCCGCCGGATCTCCGGAGCCACCGCCACCAGCACGCGGCGCACCTTGCGTCCGGCCGGACCCGTCTGGCGGGTCACCAACACATTGCCCAGCATCGCGCGCGCGCAGGCCTCGGCCTCCGCGGGGGACTGCACCAGTTTCACCCCGCCGCGGTAGCCGTCCACAAAGACTCCCTTTCCACGGCCGCCGGCGTGAATCTGGGCCTTGACCACCAGCTGGGGCGCGCCCTCCGCGCAGAGACGTTCCGCCACCGCGCGGGCCTGTTGCGCCGTTTCACACACCTCTCCCGGCGGCACCGGCACGTTCCGCGCCGCCAACAACTGTTTCGCCTGATACTCGTGAAGGTTCATGCCGACAGCCAAACGCCCCGCGATTCAACGGACCCGGCCGGACAAAGGCAATCTCAAAAGCCCCCGCCTGGCGCGCGATCCCCGGCCCGTTCCGCGGCGCGCCCGGTGAACCGGACAGGCCCGGCCGCGAGCGCCACCACCCTCCCGCTCCGGCCGTGCCCCGGCCGGATGCACCCTCAACCCCGCTGATCAATCGGAACGTAGTGCTGGAGCGTCGGCCCCACGTACACCTGCCGGGGCCGGTAAATCCGTCCGTTGGGATCCTCCACCACCTCCCGGTAGTGCGCGATCCAGCCCGGCATGCGCCCGATGGCAAAAATCACCGGGAACATGTTCACCGGGATGTCGAGCGCACGCATGATGATCCCGCTGTAAAAGTCCACGTTCGGGTAGAGTTTGCGCTCGATGAAATACTCGTCCTGCAGTGCCGCCTCCTCCAGGCGCTTGGCGATGTCCAGCAGCGGGTCCGTCCGGTTCAACTTTGCCAGGAGTTCGTCGCAATGCCGTTTGATGATCCGGGCGCGCGGATCGTAGTTCTTGTAGACGCGATGACCGAACCCCATCAGACGCCGCCCGCCGGTCCTGCTCTTGACCTGTTCGAGAAACTTCCGCCCGTCGTCCCCGCTGCGATGGATCTCCTCGAGCATCTCGATCACCGCCTGATTGGCCCCGCCATGCAACGGCCCCCACAGGGCGCACACACCCGCCGCCGCGCAGGCGAACAGGTTCGCCCCGCTGGAGGCCACCATGCGAACCGTGGAAGTGGAGCAGTTCTGCTCGTGATCAGCATGCAACAGGAACAACAGGTCCAGCGCCCGGACCGCTTCCGGCTTCAGCTCGGCATCCTCGGTCGGATGCGAGAACATCATGTGCAGGAAATTGGCCGCGTACCGGTATCTGGGCTTCGGATAGACGAAGGGCAGTCCGCGCGACTTCCGGTAGGCAAAGGCCGCGATGGTTCGCACCTGCGAGAGCAGACGCGCCGCCAGCACCTCGATGTGATTGGTCACGTCCCGCTGCAGCAACTCGGGATGGTAACAGCCGGCGGCGTTGATCATGGCCGAGAGGATCGCCATCGGATGCGCATGCGGTGGGAAGCCCTCGAAGTGGAACTTCATGTCCTCGTGGAGCATCTGGTTGCGCGTCAGCAGATCCGAAAAATGCTGCAGCTCCGTGCGCGTGGGCAGCCTGCCCATGATCAGCAGGTAAGCCACCTCCACAAAAGACGAGTGCTCGGCCAGTTCCTCGATGGGGATGCCCCGGTAACGCAGAATCCCCTTTTCCCCGTCAATGAACGTGATGGCACTGCAACACGATCCCGTGTTGGCATAGCCGTCGTCCAGCGTGATGTAGCCCGTCCGGGGCCGCAGTTGCCGGATGTCTATGGCCTTCTCCCCCTCCGTGCCCACCACGACCGGGAATGGATGAACCCTGCCCTCCAGCTTGATTTCCACCTGCTCGCTCATGGTCCCTTGCCCCTGTTGATGAACCCGGCGCCAACCTAGGAATCATGCAAAGCACCGCCAAGCCAAAACCTTTCGCACGGCCGCGGAAAAACCGGCCGGCTTCGAACCCTCCCCGCCCAGCGTCCGTACAAGCCGGCCGCCACCCGCACGCTCCACGACAAGGCTCCACTCACAGCCCTCTGACCACCCATTCCGCTGGCCCGGCCGCCGCAGGGTCGCGCAGCGCCGCTCCCCCGGGGCCTGATCCAACCTTTTCATCCCCGCGACCCATCACTATGCTGTCCGGCAAACGTGCGGTCGAGCGCCGTCGTTTCCAGAAAAAAGGCCCGGGCCAGACCGCCGCCCAAGGGACGTCGAGACCATGATCATCAAACCCAAACCCATCGTGGAACCAGACCCGCCCCTGCAACCGGACGATCTGCTGGTCATCACCGGGGCAGGCGGGTTCATCGGAGGCAACCTCGTTCGTTATTTCCGCAAAAAGGGATTCCGCCGCATCCGTGCGGTGGACAAAAAGCCCCTTCCCCAATGGTACATCCGCGAGCCGGGGGTGGAAAACCTCTGCCTGGACCTCACCATCGAGGAGAACTGCCGGCGTGCGGTGGAGGACGCGGTGGAGGTGTACAACCTGGCCGCCGACATGGGCGGCATGGGATTCATCGAACGCTACCGGGTGGAGTGCCTGCGCTCCATCCTCATCAACACCCACCTGATCGAATCGGCCTGGCGCGCAGGCGTGCGGCGGTACTTCTTCTCCAGCTCCGCCTGCGCTTACAACATCCAGCTCCAACAGGATCCGAATGCCCGCGCACTCAAGGAGTCCGACGCCTACCCCGCCTGGCCGGAGCGCGGCTACGGTTGGGAAAAACTCATGAGCGAAATCTTCTGCCAGGAATACTGGGCCGAACGCGGGCTCAAGACCTTCATCGCCCGGTTCCACAATGTCTACGGCCCGTACGGGACCTGGGACGGCGGCCGCGAAAAGGCCCCCGCAGCCATCTGCCGCAAGGTCATCGAGGCCATTGACCGCGGCGACCTCCGCATCACCATCTGGGGCGACGGCCGGCAAACCCGCAGTTTCATGTACATTGACGACTGCGTCTACGGCATTGACCGCATCATGCATTGCGACCAACTGGTGGCCACGCCCATCAACCTCGGCTCCAGCGAGCTCGTCTCCATCAACGACCTGGTCTCCATGGTCGAGAAGATCGCCGGAGTCACGCTGAAACGGGAATACGACCCGGACGCCCCCCGCGGCGTGGCCGGACGCAACTCCGACAACACTTTCATCAAACAGGTCCTTGGCTGGGAACCCAGCACTCCGCTCGAGCAGGGGTTGCGCGTTACCTACAACTGGATCAAGGAACAGTACGAAAAACGCAAACAGGGCCGCCACGTCGTCGAATAGCCGGTCCATCCGCACCAATCGGCGCGGTCGCCATGACCGATCCCGTCCAAAAGTTCCTGGGTCGAATCCCCCTGCGCATCGCCCTGGCAGGCGGTTGGATTGATCAACCGTTCGTTTCGCGACACAACCCCGACCCGCCGGGTTCCATGGTGGTGGTCTCGCTGGTGCCGAACTTCCGGCCCATGGACCGCGCCGGGTTCGCCACCGGCACCCGCGCCGTGGCCCAACGCATCTGGAAGGGCCGGTTGCCCCGGCGCCGCCCCGATCAACTCGTACGCGAACTCTACGCCGCCGAAAACGAGGGTCGGACCGACCCCAGCGGATCCCAGGACATGATCGGCATCGTCTATCCGGGCATCAGCCGGCTGGATTACGACGCCCGTGTCGAGGGCGGTGTCTTCCCGGCGCACATCGAGTCCCTGACCGACCGCCGCACCGCTGCCTGGCTGGAACGGGTGCTTCACATCCTGCCGGTCGAGCCCAGGCCCGACGGGTATTACCCCCTCGGTCGCCAGAACCTTGACCCGCGCTGGATCGCCCGACTCGGCCGAACCGGCCGCGACTGCTTCGAGGCCATCCGGCGGCGCGATCTCCACGCACTCGGCCGCGCCTTCAACGAATGCATGCGCTGCTGGGAGGTCATCCTCCCCGACACCGTCCAGCACCCCACCCTCCGCCTGGACCTCAAAGCCATGCTCCGCGCCTACCAACGCCGCTACCCGGGCGCCATGTTCTCCGGTTGCGGCGGGGGTTACCTCTTCGTCGTCTCGGAACAACCCGTGCCCGGCTCGTTCCAAATCCGGATCCGAACTCAATGAACCCCGACTCACAGCTTGTGGAACATTCCTCCGCCGCCCATCACCCGCCCGCACAGACCGCCGTGGTGGTCTCGGGCCCGTTCGACGACCTCCGATCGCATCATGTCCGTCTCCTGCAGGAAGCCGCCCGCCGCGGCCCGGTCACCGTGTGGCTCTGGTCGGACAACGCCATTCACCGGACCTTGGGACACCCGCCCAGGTTTCCCCTGCCGGAGCGGCTTTACCTTCTGCGCGCCCTCCGTTTCGTCACGGACGTCCAGTGCACCGACGAACCGCTGCAGCCGGATCCCTCGCTGCTGCCCCCCGGCCCGGTCCTGTGGGTCGTCCACCCCTTCCCGGAGCCGCATCCGGAACCACCCCCGCGAGCCGATCTCCAAACCCTCACCCTCGCCCCGACCGACCTCGCCGGATTCCCGCTGCCGGATCCCCTGCCACCCGATCCCGGCCGCAAAAAGGTCGTTGTTACCGGTTGTTACGACTGGCTCCACTCCGGGCATGTACGTTTCTTCGAGGAGTGCAGCAGCCTGGGCAACCTCTACGTCATTGTGGGCAACGACGCCAACGTGCGCGCCCTCAAGGGGCCCGGTCACCCGCTCCAATCCCAGGACGAACGTCGCTACATGGTCGCGGCCATCCGTTACGTCATCGAGACCTTCATCTCCTCCGGCCATGGCTGGCTCGATGCCGACCCGGAAATCCGCCGGCTGCGTCCCGACATCTACGCGGTGAACGAGGACGGCGACAAGGGAGGCAAACGCGAGTATTGTGCCCAACTCGGCCTCGAATACGTCGTGCTCAAACGGACGCCGGCCCCCGGCCTGCCCGCCCGTTCCAGCACCCAACTTCGCGGATTCTAACCCGGTCAACTGCCACGATTCCCAACCAACCAACCAGCCCTATGAAAAGACTCCCCAAAACCGCGGCGATCCTCACCGCCGCACTCACGCTCGGTACCAGCCAGCCTTCCACCGCCGGGGAACCCATCCGGCTCCAGATCGCCCGCGGCCCGTTCCTCCCCACGGCAGAGTCCCTCAGCCAATACACCTGCCCGGACTGGTTCCGCGACGCCAAGTTCGGCATCTGGTCCCATTGGGGCCCGCAATCGGTCCCCATGGCCGGCGACTGGTACGCCCGCAACCTCTACGTCCAGGGCCATCGCCAGTACCGGCATCATCTCGAGAACTTCGGACATCCCTCCACCAACGGTTGGAAGGGCATCATCCCGCTCTGGCGTGCCGAACGTTTCGATCCCGACCGCCTCATGGGCCTCTACCGCCGCGCCGGCGCACGCTACTTCGTCAGCATGGCGGTGCACCACGACAACTTCGACCTCTGGAATTCCAAGCACCACCGCTGGAACGCCGTCAACATGGGCCCACACAGGGACATCGTCGCCGCCTGGCAACAGGCCGCCCGCAAACATGGCCTCCGCTTCGGCGTCTCCGAACATCTCGGCGCCAGCTTCACCTGGTTCCAAACCGCCAAAGGCGCCGATTCCTCCGGTCCCCTGGCCGGCGTGCCCTACGACGGGAACCTCGAGCCGTACTGGGATCTCTACCACCCGCCGGCCGGCCCACACGACCGCGGCTGGTACTCCACCAACCGCCAATGGCACCTGACCTGGTTCCGACGCATCAAGGACCTCGTGGACTCCTACCAGCCGGACCTCCTCTACACCGACGGCGGCATCCCCTTCGACGGCGTGTGACGCAGCCTGGTCGCCCACTTTTACAACAGCAGCATCCTCCAGCGCGGCCGGCTCGATGTCGTCTACACCTGCAAGAACATGGGCTCGGGCGAGTTCATCCCCGGCGCCGCCGTGGAAGACATCGAACGGGGCGTCCAGGCCGGCATCCAACCCCGGCCCTGGCAAACCGACACGTCCATCGGAGACTGGTTCTACAACCGCGACTGGAAATACCGGCCCCCGCGCTGGATCATCCACATGCTCGTCGACATCGTCAGCAAGAACGGCAACCTCCTACTCAATGTGGTCCAGCGCCCGGACGGCTCCCTCGATCCAGAAGTCGAACAAGCCTTGGAAGAACTGGCCGCATGGTTCGCCATCCATGGCGAAGCCATTTACGGCACCCGCCCGTGGTACGTCTTCGGCGAAGGCCCCACCCGGATCCGCGGCGGCTATTTCCGGGAAGACTATCGCTTCACCGCCGGTGACATTCGTTTCACCACCAAAGGCTCCACCCTCTACGCCCTCGCCCTCGGTTGGCCAGCCGACCAGCGACTTACCATCCGGGCGCTGGGCAGCGTCCCCGGCACACGCACCAACCGCATCCGGTCCGTCCACCTGCTGGGCCACGACCGCCCCCTCGCCTGGGCCCAAGACACCAACGGCCTCACCGTTTTCCTGCCCCCGCAACCACCTTCGCGCCACACCGCCGCACTCCGGATCGCCGGCTCCCAACTGGCGCCCGTTCCATGGTTCGAACCCGTCCCACCCCTTGAACCCGCACCCGACGGTACCCTCCTCTTGGAGGCAGAAAGTGCCGATCTCCACGGCACTCAAATCCGGATCGAACAACGCGGCGGCCGACCCAACATCGGTTTCTGGGACCGTCCCGAAGAGTCCGTCTCCTGGACGGTTCGCATCCCCCGCCCCGGTTCCTATCGCGTCCACGCCGAATGCGCCGCCGCCGCGGGCGCCACCCGGTTGACTCTTCAAACCGGTCGAGAATCCCTCAGCGCCGCCATCCCTGCCACAACCTCATGGGACGAGTTCCCAACCATCGAACTCGGCAGCCTGCGTTTCGACCGGCCGGGCACCCACAAGCTCCATCTCAAACCCGCCGAGGCATCCGCCTGGCGCCCCGTCAACGTCCGATTGCTCCGGCTCACGCCCGAGCGCTGAACCACGCACTTCGCATCTCATGGCCCCCCTCGCTTGACGCAGCCCGGCCACGGGTGTAACCAAGCAGCAGATGGGGAGCTAACCCGTCCTGTCCGGCCGCAACCGGGCGGGCAAAGGCTGAGAGGGTACGGCGGGGGCCGTACCGACCCGTGGAACCTGATCCGGGTAATGCCGGCGAAGGGATCCTGAATCACCCCCTTCCCTGCCTTGCCCCGGCCCCGGGTTCCCCCAAACCGACAGGACAAGACAACGGGAAAACACCATGATTGCCGACCCGAAAGCCATCGAAACCGAAACCGACAGCAGTCGCCACCCCCTGCCCCGATCCCGGCGGGTGTACGTGTCGGGGCAGCTCCACCCCGACATCCGCGTGCCCATGCGGGAGATCGAACTTTCCCCCACCCGCCGCGCCGATGGCTCCATCGAGGTGAACGAGCCCGTGCGTGTCTATGACACCAGCGGCCCCTGGGGAGACCCTGACTTCCACGGCGATGTGACCCGCGGACTGCCGCCGCTCCGGCGGCCCTGGATCCTCGCCCGCGGCGACGTGGAAGAGTACGAAGGCCGGCCCGTCCGACCCGAGGACGACGGTTACCTCTCCGAACAACATCGCCAATGGGCCCGCGCCAGGCGGCAGGACGACCCGGGCTACCGGCTCGAAGGCCTCACCGCCCCACGCCGCAAACCGCTCCGCGCCTCCAAAGGTCACCCCGTCACCCAGCTGTGGTACGCACGCCAGGGCATCATCACACCGGAAATGGAGTTCGTCGCCATCCGCGAAAACATGCGCCTTTACAACCTCCGGACCCAGATGGCCGAACTATCCAGGGACCGCGCCCGGGACGACCTGCGCAAGCAGCACCTCGGCTCCGCCCAACTGCCCGGTTCACCCTGCACACCGTCGGTCTTCCGCCGCTTCCCCCAACGCATCCCCGATGAAATCACCCCCGAATTCGTCCGCCAGGAGGTCGCCGCCGGCCGCGCCATCATCCCCTGCAACGTCAACCATCCCGAGCTGGAGCCGATGATCATCGGCCGCAACTTCCTCGTGAAAGTCAACGCCAACATCGGCAACTCCGCCATCGCCTCCTCCATCGAGGAGGAGGTCGAAAAAATGCGCTGGGCCATCAAGTGGGGCGCCGACACCGTCATGGACCTTTCCACCGGCAGGAACATCCACGCCACGCGCGAATGGATCATTCGCAACTCGCCCGTCCCCATCGGCACCGTGCCCATCTATCAGGCCCTCGAAAAGGTCGGCGGTAAACCGGAAGAACTCTCCTGGGAAATCTTCCGCGACACCCTCATCGAACAGGCCGAGCAGGGCGTGGACTACATCACCGTGCACGCGGGCGTCCTGTTGCGGTTCATCCCGTTGACCGCCCGCCGCATGACCGGCATCGTCTCCCGCGGCGGTTCCATCATGGCCAAGTGGTGCCTGGCCCATCACCAGGAGAACTTCCTCTACACCCACTGGGACGAACTCTGCGAAATCTGCGCCGCCTACGACATCGCCTTCAGCATCGGTGACGGCCTCCGGCCCGGCTCGATTGCCGACGCCAACGACGAAGCCCAGTTCGCCGAACTGCAGGTCCAGGGCGAACTCACCCGCCGGGCCTGGGAACACGGGGTCCAGGTCATGAACGAGGGCCCGGGCCACATCCCCATGCACCTCATCGAGGAAAACATGCACAAACAACTCGAATGGTGCGGCGAGGCCCCCTTCTACACCCTCGGCCCCCTCACCACCGACATCGCGCCCGGCTACGACCACATCACCAGCGCCATCGGCGCGGCCATGATCGCCTGGTACGGCACGGCCATGATCTGCTACGTCACCCCCAAGGAACACCTCGGCCTGCCCAACAAAAAGGACGTCAAGGACGGCGTCATCGCCTACAAAATCGCCGCCCACGCCGCCGACCTGGCCAAGGGCCATCCGGGCGCGCAATACCGTGACAACGCCCTCAGCAAGGCCCGGTTCGAGTTTCGCTGGGAGGACCAGTTCAACCTCAGCCTCGACCCCGAAACCGCCCGGGCCTACCACGACGAAACCCTGCCTGCCGAAGGGGCCAAACTGGCCCACTTCTGCTCCATGTGCGGCCCCCAGTTCTGCAGCATGAAAATCACCGAGGACGTCCGGAAGTACGCCGCCGAACATGGACTCGATGAACAGGAAGCCATCCGAAGGGGGATGGAGAAAAAGAGCGAGGAATTCGTCAAACAGGGCGCAAATCTCTACCGCGAGGCTTGAAACCGCGAAAGCCCGCAACTGAGCCCGGCTCACCCGGACAATCCGGGACCCTCTCCGTCATCCGCAGCCGGAGTGGTCGGAACCACCCTTGCGGATCGGTGCGCGGCCCTTGGTGGGTGCAGCCCGTCTGAACGGACGGGTCCACTCCGGGCGTGGGCCTGCCGCCCTCCCGCCGGGCCTTCCTCGGCTTTTCCTCGTTCACGTTCACCCTTCGCAAGGAGCAGCTCGCCGGCGGATTCACCGCCTGCATGGCCCATCAGCGACAGGCATTGCCGGAGGTCTGGCCACAGGCCCGCCCCGATACCTGGTTCATGCTGATGCTAGAGCCCCATGGCATGAACAGCGGAGGTTCGTCCATACCCCATGCCATCGGCCGACTGGCTTCGACAGGTCCTCGAGGAGGCAAATCCGTTGGCGATCCGGGGAGTACTTTTCAACCCTTGGGCCGGTCCCCAAGACACCGAGACAATCGGAGACCGAATTCAGGCCGAGCTCTCCTCGGCTGCCGGACCGTCTCTCGACGCCGTGCGCCATGGTGCAACCCTGTGCTCCGATGGGGAACCCGGGCCGCCGCGCTGGGAACCGCCCGAGGTGGCTGACGGCCGGATCCTTCTTCGGTTCACCGCCCGGCCCGGGATGAGCCACACGGTGGAGTACGCGACGGAACTGCCAGCCATCAACTGCAACGTCCTGATCCGGGTTCCCGAAACGGCCGAAACCGTGGAAGTCGTGGTGGCCGACCCGGTCGGTCCCCTCCCGCGTTTCTAACGGGCCCGGTCTCCATGGCCCGCCCGGCGAAAGTCCGCGCCACCGGTCGGAAACTGCCTCCCCATGGTTCTACCGGGAACCCCGCCGGGGCACAGCCGGACCGGTGTCACCGGACGTTGCGCAACAGCCGCAAACCGCTACATTGCGCGGCCCTGACACGAGGTGCGGAACGACTCGTGAACAACATCGAGCTCATCATCTGTCTGTTGCTGTTGTTCATGGCCCTCCCTGATTTCTGCTCGAAACTGGGTCGGCCCGCCCTGGTCTTTCCCGCGTTCATTGTCTTCGGCCTGCTGCTCAGCCCGTTTGCCAACCCCCAGATTCGCACCCTGCTCGAGCAGGCCGGTCAGGTGGGGTTCCTCCTGTTGCTGTTCGAAGTGGGGCTGGAAATTGACCTGCCGCCCCCGCGCGAGTTCCTGCGCCCGCTGCTCCACGCGTTGGGATGGGCACTCGTCCAGTTTCCGCCGCTCGTGGCCGCGGCCCTGTGGATGGGGATGGACACCACCCAGGCCCTGCTGGCGGCCACGGCCTTGACCGCCTGTTCCGTCGGCCTGGCACACGCGGCGTGGAAAAGCTACCCCGGCCTGTCCGGTGATCGAAAGGTGTTTGTCCTGCACGGCATGGTGGCCCTGGAGGTGGTGGCGGTCGTTTTTCTGGCGCTGGGTTCCACCATCCTGCGGACGGGTCTGACCTGGATGGTCCTGGCCAAAATGGCCGGGATCGTTGCCACCGTGCTGCTCCTTGCACGTTTCGCCCTGCACCTGAACCGACTGTTCCAAACCGTCCTGGAGCACACCACACACTGGCGCATCCACTGGTTGGTGCTGCTGGTGTTGGTGGTCTGTGCCCTGGGTGAACGCCTCGGACTCGACGCGGCCAAAACCGCGTTCTTCCTCGGACTGGCCATGAGCCGCGTCCAACACCACGGCCTCACCATCGAGGAGTGTATCGCGCCGATCAGCCGCCGGTTCCTGATCCCGGTGTTCTTCGTGGCCCTGGGCTTGAATCTCCAGTGGTCGTGGTTACTCGATCGCACCGCGCTCTGGGCGCTCGGCACCACGGGGGCCCTGCTGGCCCTGCGCGCCTTCTTGCATCGCCACGCGTTCCGATGGGACGGGGATGCCCGCGTGTTCCTACTCTTCTGTCCCAACCTCACCATCGTGGCGCTGGCTGCCAAGGCCATGTTGGATGCGTCAGGAGAGCCGCGAATCGTGGCCTGGCTCCTCCTGACGGGCCTTTTCATGAGCATCGCGTCCGTGGCCCTCCTGCCGTCGGGTGGGAACAACCACACAGTTGCGACCGGACAAACGGCCCCGCAACCCTGAAGAGCGCCCGAACAGGCACAACCGGCACCAAGGGAAATCGAACCCCAACCGGAGACTTGTCCGCCCCGGCAAGCCTGTACCGGCCAGCCTGTTTCAGGTTGCCGAACCCAGCAGGTGGCGAATCTGGGCGGCCAGGTCCGCGCTGCGCATGAGGCTTTCCCCCACCAAAATCGCATCCGCACCGGCAGCCCGCACCCTGCACACGTCCGCGCGCGTGTGAATGCCGCTCTCGGCCACCAGCAACGGTCGCCGCCCGGTGCGGGCAGACCAGTCGGCCAGCCGACGCGCCACCCGTTCCGTGGTGGACAGGTCCACCCGGAACGTCCGCAGGTCGCGGTTATTCACGCCGATGAGGTCCGCCCCCACAGCCAGAGCCCGTTCCAACTCCGCTTCGTCGTGCACCTCCACCAGTACGGCCAGACCCGCCCCGGCGGCCAGGTCGTGCAACCTCTGCAGCCGCTCCTGGGAAAGAATGGCCACGATCAACAGCACCGCATCGGCCCCAGCCGCCACCGATTCCACCAGCTGGCGCTCGTCCAGAATGAAATCCTTCCGCAGCAGCGGCAGCGCCACCGCCGCACGGATCCGCCGCAGGTGATCCAGCGACCCTTGAAAAAACGCCTCGTCCGTCAGCACCGACAGGCAGGCGGCGCCCGCCGCCTCGTACGTTCGCGCAATGCCGACCGGGTCGAAATCCGGCCGGATCACCCCAGCCGAGGGTGATGCCTTCTTCACCTCCGCAATGAGGGCCGGTTCCGTGCCCGCGGCCCGTCGCAAGGCACCCGCGAAATCCCGCCGCGGCCCATGCCGATCCACCGCGGCCCGCAGCTCCTCAACGCTCACCTCCCGCGGGCCCAGACGCTCAATCTCCCCGCGCTTGTGCGCCACGATCCTCTCCAGGATGTCACCCGCCCCGGCCGGCGCGGTCATGCCTCCACCTCCTCCTCGTCCCTGACGCCCTGCTGCCGCTTGGTGGGACAACCCGCCCGGAGCCAGGCATTCACGAACATGTCCAGGTCCCCGTCCAGCACCGCGTCGGTGTCGCCCGTCTGCACGCCCGTCCTCAGGTCCTTCACCATGCGATACGGTTGCAGAACGTAGCTGCGGATCTGGTTGCCCCAACTGATGCTGCCCTTCTCGCCGTAGAAACGCTCCATCTCGGCTCGCTGCTGGTCCTCGCGCCACGCCATCAGCTTCGAAATCAAAAGCTTCATGGCCGTGGCACGATTCTGATGCTGCGAGCGTTGACTCTGCGACGCCACCACGATCCCGGTGGGAATGTGCGTAATGCGGACCGCCGTCTCCACCTTGTTGACGTT
Organism: Limisphaera sp. 4302-co; assembly: GCF_049537155.1. NCBI lineage: Bacteria > Pseudomonadati > Verrucomicrobiota > Verrucomicrobiia > Limisphaerales > Limisphaeraceae > Limisphaera > Limisphaera sp. 4302-co. The sequence continues at coordinate 315,417 of NZ_JBMVQZ010000004.1, read as the reverse complement.
CTGACCGCCCTTTCCGCCGGAACGGTAGAAGTCAATCTTCAGATCCGCGGGGTTGATCTCGATCTCGCCGGGATCCTCGATCTCGGCGATCACGTCCACACTGGCAAAGCTCGTGTGCCGCCGCTTGTTGGCATCGAACGGTGAGATCCGCACCAGCCGGTGCACCCCGCGCTCGGCCTTGCAAAAGCCGTAGGCGTTTTCGCCGCGGATGGTCAGCGTGGCGTGTTTGATCCCCGCCGCTTCGCCCGGGAGGATGTCCTCGATCTCCACCTCCCACCCGCGCGATTCGGCCCAACGCTGGTACATCCGCAACAACATGGCCGCCCAGTCGCACGACTCCGTGCCGCCGGCACCCGCGTTGATGCTCATGATGCAGTTGCGGTGGTCGTGCGGCCCGTTCAACAAAACCTTCAACTCCAGCCGCTCCAGCTCCTTCAGAAACCGGTCGGTGTCCGCGGCCAGATCCTCCAACAGGGCAGGCTGGGTCGAGGGCGGTTCCGCCTTGCCCAGTTCCACCATCACGCGCAGGTCTTCCAACTGCTTCTCCGCCTTCAGCAGCGGCTCCACGCGCGAACGCAGGCGGTTGGCCTCCTCGATGAGCTTCTGCGCCTGCTCCCGGTTGGCCCAGAAGTTCTCCCCCGCCATTTGGGCCTCGATCTCCCCCAGACGACGCTGCGCACCGGGCACGTCAAAGAAACCTCCGCAGGTAGTTCAGCTTGTCAGCCGCCGCAGCCAGTTGGGTCTCAATCGTCTCAAACATGCAAATCAGGATAGCCCCTCCGCTGCGGCCCGCAACGGTGGAGCGCCTCCACACCAGCCCGCCATACAAGGTCTCGCTTCTCCGGCGAGCCCTTCCGTTGATGCAATCCACCCCGTCAAGCTGGACGCATACCCAGCCCTTCCCGGCCCATCGAATCGCGCATCACCGACAATCAGCAACTTGCATACTTACCGGCACGCACGAACAAAAAATACACAAAGTCTATTGACAAAGTGACTTTTTTGTCTAATGTGGCGGTGTCATGTGCGGGTGGACAGCAGCCACGACCGTCACAGGGCCGTCCCGCAAGGGTGCGGAAAATCACCATCCGGGAACGGAACCCGATTGCCCGAGCCGCCGGTCGGGCCACGGTTTGCAAGCACAGACCACGGGCCGGGCACGGGGCCGTCAGGCTGCCACTGCGCATGCGGACTGGCTGAGCAACCGGGAAGATGAAAGGGAGGCGCCGTGGTCGAAAAACCGTATCGCAGCCTGGTCAAGGCCGTCTCGTGGCGGATCACCGGTACGCTGGACACGATCTTCGTGTCGTTTCTGGTCACCGGAAAAATCAAAATGGCCGTCTCGATCGGGCTGATCGAGTTGTTCACGAAAATCATGCTTTACTATTTGCATGAGCGAATTTGGAATCGGATCTCCTTCGGGCGCGTGAAGGCGCAGGAGGACTACAGCATTTGAGCCGCAGGACAACAACATCACAGAACGGAGGTAGCAACGATGCCCTTGCATCCCGACATTGTCAGCACGGTGGGCCGCACGCCGCTGGTCAAACTCAACCGCATCACCGCCGGCCTGGACGCCACCATCGCCGTCAAGTGCGAGTTCTTCAACCCGCTCAGCAGCGTGAAGGACCGGATCGGCTATTCAATGATCGCAGCGGCGGAGCGGGACGGGATCCTCACCCCGGAAACGACGATCATCGAGCCCACATCGGGGAACACGGGCATTGCGCTTGCCTTCGTGGCGGCTGCACGCGGCTACAAGCTCATCCTGACCATGCCCGAAACCATGAGCCTGGAGCGCCGCACCCTGCTGGCCATGCTGGGCGCCAAACTGGTGCTGACTCCGGGGCCCGAAGGGATGCGCGGCGCCATTCGCAAGGCCGAGGAGCTGCATCGGGACATTCAACCCTCCTGGATCCCCCAGCAGTTTGAAAACCCGGCCAACCCGGAGATCCACCGGCGCACGACGGCCGAGGAGATCTGGGCCGACACGAACGGCAAGATTGACATCTTCGTGGCGGCCGTGGGAACCGGCGGCACCATCACCGGGGTGGGCGAGGTCATCAAATCCCGCAAAAAGGATTTCAAGGTCATCGCCGTCGAGCCCAAGGATTCACCCGTCATCACACAGACCCTGCGGGGCGAACCGATCAAGCCCGGCCCGCACAAGATCCAGGGCACCGGCGCCGGATTCGTCCCCAAGGTCCTGAACCTGCAGATCCTTGACGAGGTCATCACGGTCAGCAACGAGGACGCCTTCGCCATGGCGCGCCGGCTGGCCTTGGAGGAGGGCATTTTGGCCGGCATCTCCAGCGGGGCCAATGTCTGGGCGGCCCTGCAGGTGGCCAAACGGCCCGAAAACAAGGGGAAACTGATCGTGACCGTGGCGCCCAGCACGGGTGAACGCTATCTCAGCACGCCCCTGGCGGACGAAGCCCGCCGCCAGGTGCAGGCATGACGACAGCCCGTACGATGAATGCGACAAAAACCGAGAACGGCCTGACGCGCAACGAAGCCCTGAAGACCGGCTGCCCCACGCTGGCGGGCAACATCTTCGCCACGTGGGCCGACCCTTCGACCGACCATTTCACCGACGACGACTACGAGTTCCTCAAGTTCCACGGCGTCTATCAGCAGGACGACCGCGACCTGCGCAAGACCGGCAAGAAATGGATCTTCATGGTGCGGGGGCGGATCCCCGGCGGCGTGATGACCGCCCGCCAATGGGCCGTGTTCGACGAGCTTTCGACCCGCCACGGCAACAACACGCTCCGCATCACCACGCGGCAGAGCATCCAATTCCACGGCGTGCTCAAGCCGGGTTTGCGCCCCCTGATCCACGGCATCAACGAGTGCCTGCTCTCCACCCTGGCGGCCTGCGGCGACGTCAACCGCAATGTCATGGCCCCGCCCACGCCGGCCTACACACCGGCCCGGGCCGAGGTGTTCGATGACTGCAAACGCGTGGCCGAGGCGCTCAAGCCGCGTACGCCGGCCTACCACGCCATCTGGATCGAAGGTGTCCAACTCCAGCTGGAGGATCCGGCCCACCGCGACTTCGAGGACCCCTTGTACGGCAAGGGATACCTCCCCAGGAAATTCAAGACGGCCTTTGTCATCCCGCCCGTCAACGACATCGACATCCTCACCAACGACCTGGGCTTCATTGCCATCGTGGAAGGCGGTCGTCTGGTGGGTTACAACCTGGCCGTCGGCGGCGGCATGGGCCGGAGTCACGGCAACGCGCAAACCTACCCGCGCCTGGCCGATGTCCTCGGCTTTCTCCCGCGCGAGAAGGTCATCGACGTGGCCAGGGCCGTGTTGACCATCCACCGCGACTTTGGCGATCGGACCAACCGCAAGCACGCCCGGCTGAAGTACGTGGTGGCGGAGCGCGGCGTGGACTGGACGCGGGCCGAGGTCGAGAAACGCGCGGGATTCGCACTGGAACCGGCCCGCCCCTTCCACTTCACCACGACCGGCGATCTGTTGGGCTGGCACCGGCAGGTGGACGGGCGCTGGTTCTTCACCGTGTTCGTGGAGTCCGGCCGGGTCAAGGACACCCCGCAACTGCGGCTCAAGACCGCACTGCGCCAGATCGCCGATCGCTGGCCGGACCTCGAGTTCCGGCTCACCCCGAACCAGAACGTCATCCTGGCGAACGTCCCCGAGCCGGCCCGCAACGCAATTGATTCGCTCCTGCGCGAACACGGCGTCCGCACCGACCGGCAAACCACCGTCATCCGCGCCGCCGCACTCTCCTGCCCGGCCCTGCCCACCTGCGGCCTGGCGCTGGCCGAGTCCGAACGGCTCCTGCCAAGTGTGCTCGACCGGCTCGAGCGCATCGCCGCCGAACTCGGCCTGCAGGATCAGGAGATCATCGTGCGCATCACCGGTTGCCCCAACGGTTGCGCCCGGCCGTACATGGCCGAGATCGGCCTGGTCGGGAAGGCACCCGGTCGTTACCAGTTGTGGGTGGGTGGCGACGTGGCCGGCACCCGGCTCAACCGGTTGTGGAAGGATACCGTCAAGGAGCCCGAACTGGAGGGAGAGCTTCGGGCCCTTTTGGAGCGATACGCCCGGGAACGTACAACCGGGGAACGATTCGGTGACTGGGCCGTGCGCGTGCTCTGGCCGGAAATCCAGACCGTCCCTGCCCTCGCATGAACACCGAGACCCTGCAGCAGTGGAACGCCGAACTCCGGGAGCGCCATCCCCGGGACATCGTCCGTTGGGCCATCAGCCAGGCCGGGGGACGCGCCGTCGTCTCCACCAACTTCCGCCCTTACGAGGCCGTCCTGTTGCACCTGTGCGTGCAGGAACAGCCCGACATCCCCGTGCTCTGGGTGGATCACGGCTACAACCGGCCGGCGACCTACCGCCATGCCGAGCAATTGCGGCAGCAGCTCGGGCTCAATTTGAAGATCTACCATCCCCGGATGTCCGTGGCACATTACGAAGCCGTGCACGGCCCGCCGCCGCGCCCGGACGACGAGGAGGGACTCCGCCGGTTCAGCGCCATCATGAAACTGGAACCGTTCCAGCGCGGCATGCGCGAACTGGCCCCCAAAGTCTGGCTGACCGCGCTGCGCAAGGTCCAGAACCCCCACCGCGCCACCCTCGACGTCGTCCTGTGGGACGAAAACTTTCAGGTCCTCAAGGTCAGCCCGGTCTTTCACTGGACCGACGCCGACATGGAGGCCTATCTCCAACAACACAACCTTCCCAACGAATGGGACTACTTCGACCCGGCCAAGGCCGATGAAAAACGCGAGTGCGGCCTGCACGCCCGCTGGGTGACCCAGGTCCTGCGCCCCTGAGCGCCGGCCACCCCGCGGGCGGTTCCCGGGCATGCTCCGTTTCCGTTCATCCGCATGAGAAGCTCCTATCAACTGGATCATCTCCAGTACCTGGAAAGCGAAGCCATCCACGTGCTGCGCGAGGTCGCGGCCGAATTCGAACGGCCGTGCATCCTGTTTTCCGGCGGCAAGGACTCGATCTGCCTGCTCCGGTTGGCGGAAAAGGCGTTCCGCCCCTCGCCGATCCCCATGCCGCTGCTGAACATCGACACCGGCCATCACTTCCCCGAGCTCAACGAGTTTCGCGACCGCCGGGCACGCGAACTGGGCGCACGCCTCATCGTGCGCAAGGTCGAGGACGCCATCGCCAGGGGCATCGCCACACCCGCCCCCGGCGAGATCAGTCGCAACCGCCTGCAAATTCCCACCCTCCTGGCCGCCATCGAGGAATTCCAATTCGACGCCTGCGTGGGCGGCGCCCGGCGCGACGAGGAAAAGGCGCGTGCCAAGGAACGCTTCTTCAGTTTCCGCGACGCCTTCGGCCAGTGGGATCCGCGCAACCAGCGGCCCGAGGTCTGGAACCTCTACAACACACGCGTCAATCCCGGGGAGCACATGCGCGTCTTCCCCCTGTCCAACTGGACGGAGCTGGACGTCTGGGAGTACATCCGCAAGGAGAAGCTCGAAGTGCCCAGTATCTACTTCAGTCACAACCGGCTTTGCGTCCGGCGCCAGGGACAATGGCTGGCCGTCAACGACATCCTCCCGCCCCGACCCGGCGAGGAGGTCCGGGAACTGCGCGTCCGCGTCCGCACCATCGGCGACATCATCAGCACCGGCATGATCGAAAGCCCCGCCGACAGCATTGACGACATCATTGCCGAGGTGGCTGCAGCCCGGGTCACCGAGCGCGGCGCCCGTGCCGACGACCGCACCGGCGAAGCCGCCATGGAAGACCGCAAACGGCTCGGCTATTTCTGATCCCGCTTACCGTCGGACCTTGCACACCCATGACCACCCCTTCCATTGAAATCCTGCGGTTCAACACCTGCGGCAGCGTGGACGACGGCAAGTCCACCCTCATCGGCCGCCTGCTGTACGATTCCAAAAGCCTGATGGAAGACCAGCTGGAGGCGCTCCAGCGGTCAGCCGACCTGACCGGCGGCGGGCAGATCAACCTGGCCAACATCACCGACGGCCTGCGCGCCGAGCGCGAACAGGGCATCACCATTGACGTGGCCTACCGATACTTCGCCACCCCGCGCCGCCGGTTCATCGTCGCCGACACCCCCGGCCACGTCCAGTACACCCGCAACATGGTCACCGGCGCCTCCACAGCCAACCTCTCGGTCGTGCTGGTGGACGCCCGCCAGGGCGTCACCGAACAAACCCGCCGGCACGCCTGCATCGCCGCCCTGCTCGGCATTCCGCACATCGTTTTTGCCGTCAACAAGATGGATCTGGTGGACTGGAGCGAGGCGCGCTTCCTCGAAATCCGCGCCGAAATCGAGGCGTTCCTCCCCAAGCTCGACGCCTTCCGGGACGTCAAGTTCATCCCCATCAGCGCCCTGCACGGCGACAATGTGGTGGACCCGTCCCGGAACACACCCTGGTACGAAGGCCCCACACTGCTCCGGCATCTGGAAACCGTCCACATCGCCAGCGATTGGAACCTCACCCAGCTGCGCTTCCCCGTGCAGTGGATCAACCGGCCGCACCGGCCCACCGACCCCAAACTCCACGACTTCCGCGGTTTCAGCGGTCAACTGGCCGGCGGAATCGTCCGGGTCGGCCAACAGGTGCTCGTCCTGCCCTCCGGCTGGAAGACCACCGTACGCGAGATCTGGACACCCGAGGGCATCGAACCCGAAGCCTTCTGCCCACAGAGCATCACGCTGGTCCTTGAACACGACTTGGACATCAGCCGCGGCGACATGATCGTGGATCCCGATCAACTCCCGGGTATGAACACGGACGTGCTCGCCCGCATCTGCTGGATGCACACCAAACCACTCGTGCCGGGACGCAAGTTCCTCCTGAAACACACCACCCAGACCGTTCAAGCCGTTGTCAGTTCCATCGAGCACCGCCTGGACATCGCCACCTTCGAACCCCAGCCCGCGCCGGCCGAACTTCAGCTCAACGACATCGGCGAAGTCCGGATCCGCACCTCCCGGCCCCTCATCTACGACGGCTATCACACCAACCGCATGACCGGTTCGTTCATCCTCATCGAGCCCGGCACCAACGCCACCGTGGCCGCCGGCATGCTCCGCCCCCCGCTCGAACCGGCCAAACTCGAGTACACAGATTTCGTCATCTGAGTCCCGCCGTGGAGGGATCGGCGTGCCACTGGTGGCCATCCACGTTCTGCCTTTCCTCCCCTCACCGGGGGCAGTTCTCCCACGAGTCGAGGCGGGCTCTGCAGTTGAAACCTTTGCTGCGCTGACGACTGCGAAGGGGCCGAGGGCCCGTTCTTCATGCCGCCCATCCAGCGACAAACGCGCCAGCCCCACCAGCCCGAAACCAACCTCATCGAAGCCAGACGACGCGGTAAAAACTGGCCCCCGCAGGCCCCAGCGCCGGCGCGACGGCGATGGAACACTCCCACTCCACCCAAAAGTCCCGGGCGACAATTTCTGCATCTGCTTCAAAAACTCCCAACGCCGAGGCCGAGCGTTCGACCCGATAGCGCTCACCCGGGGCACTGTTCCAACGCAATCGCAGCCGCCAGTCCCCACCCGGTTGCAGGCGGCTCACGGTGGCCTGCAACCGGGGCGCCAAAACCCTCGGCACCTCGGCCTCATCGAACACGACACCCCAACGGTCCCGCGCAACCACTCGCAGCCGATCCCGTGACAACTCGCACTCCAGATGGTGAAACCGAGTCTCAAACCGCTCACTGAGGGGATCTCTCTCGGTCAGGGAGTAAAGCGTGTATCCGCCACCGCCTGTGGTCCACATGAACAGGGAACCGACAGGACGAAACCGCTCATAGACATGGTCATGGCCGAAGAAAGCCACCTGCACTCCGTACCGCTGCAACACCGGCAGCAGCCAGGTCTGCAATTCCACGCGGTCGGGCACTCCGTTCGTGTTGAGATCGTCGTATCGCCTGCCACCCGACGTGAACATCGGGCTGTGCATGAAAACAATTCTCCACGGCCGGTCTGTCCTGGCCAGGTCTTGTTCGAGCCATTGCAGCTGCAGGCTGTCAGCGCCCAACGCGTAGGCCTGCAGTTCCGGATAGGGTAGAAGCCCGGGAACAAACAGACTGACGAAGTGGGCGTCTCCCCGGTCGAAGGAGTAGAAGTGAGCCGTGCCGGTCAGGGAATTGGTCAACATGGCAAACGTCTCCAGGTAGGGAGTACCGGGAGGGGCCCGGTAGAGGGTGTTGTACACGTCATGGTTGCCCATCGTCGGATAAAGTGGCACGCGCCGTAGCAGAGGCCCAAACACGCTGAAGCACCGCAGATCCACCAGTTCCCGCGTCAATTCCGGATACACAAGGTCCCCGGTGTGAAGGATCAAATCCATTGCCGCTGTGGACAGACAGGAAACGACCTGAAGCTGGGGTAGTGTCCCCGACCCGCTGTCGCCAATCACAACAAACCGCAGGGGACCGTTCTCAAGAGGCGTTCGAAACGTTTCCGGAGGCGTGGCCAACCAACCGGTCTCGGTCCCCACTTCCACCTGGTAGGTCCACTCCCTGCCCGGCTGCAGCCCGTCAAGTTCGATCAGGTGGTTCGTCCCTTCACCAGCTGAGGACGACGCAAAAGACATCCCCCGGTCCGCAGGGCCGTGTCGAACTCGCACGGCCACGGGCGACGGGGTGCGAAAGGCGATCCATGCCCGGCGAGACTCCAAACGTTGAATGAGCGGGCCCCGCGTCAGGTTGGCTCGCAGCTCGCCTGACCAGAACAATGCGGCCACCTGGGAGGTATGACTCTGCACCTGAACGGCCAGGACGTTCATGCCCGTGTTCAACAGCCCACGGTACGCGCTCAGATCCAGCTCTCGCGTGTAAAACCGCCAGGAAAACGGCGCCGTCTGGTTCCAAACTTCCGGCGGTTGGCTCAGCCCCGTCCGATACACCTCCTGACCGTTCACCCACACGGCCAAGCCGCTTTGATAGCTCGCCCGCAGGATCAACCACCTCACCTGGGTCGGATCCTCCAACGTGAACCGGGTCCGAAAACACGCCGAAACTACGTTGGTCCGTTCCAGAACCGTCGCTTCGTCTCCCAGACCTGTGCCGAATCCCGAGCGCCCCTCCGGCCACTGTGAATCATCGAACTCGGTCCCCCACCAGCCCGGGGGAGGTCCCTGACTGTCCACACGATTGACCCGGTACCTCCACGAAGCGCCGACGGGCACCAACACGGGGTCCACGGCACCCGCGTGGAGTGGACCTGCTGACAGAAGCACCCAGATCAGTAAACCTGCCACCATCCCCCACATCAGGCGGCCTGATGACTCTCCCCCGCCTTCACCGCCATTCACCGCGCATCTGCCGCGCTGTGCATCAAGCAAGATGCCGCCCATGTTGTGGGAACGTTCCTCCTGAACAACCACTGCGGCCATGCTTCCTCCACAAATGGTCCACCGAATTTACACCCAAGCTCCGGATGTGAATGACCTTCAAGCCCGTCCACCTCCCCGGTGCAAGCATTTCCAACGCCGCGTCCAGTCCCGCCCCATGCTGCAGACTCCATGTTCGCTACGCTCGGCGTCCCACAGAGCGGCACGCTCTTCAGAGCTTCAACCGCATGCGGAAGAAGCGGGCTGTGTCTCCGGAAACCTTCACCGGGATTCTCTTCGGAACACGCACATCTTCCCAGCGCTCCACCTCTGTCCACTCGACGAGGTCACTGGACGTCTCCAGGATGACGGCTGACGGGACTACCGCGTCCGGCAGCCGGGCCATCCCCGGGAAGCGCAGCCAAATGAATTCGTCAGACCAGCCGCGCTCATACTCCAAACGAACCGGCTCCAGGACCACAACAGCAACGGGCGGACTGGTTACCGACCCGGCGGCGTTGCTGGCAACAAGCGTGTAACGGCCGGATTCCATGCCTGTCAGCCGATCCCAATGAGCCTGGGCATTCGTCCAACCAGGTTGCAGGACACCTTCGCGGAACCACTGAAAGCGGGCGGGCCACTCGCTCCAGACGCCCAGGTCCAACGAAAGGCTCTGCCCAGCAAAACCCACCACACGGTCGGGTACCGACCGAAACGCGGCACGTTCAACCCTCGCCGCGGCCACCACGGCATCAAACCACAGGCCGGAAGTGCCCAGCAGAGCCTGTACCCCCTCTCGATAAATGCGGCTCCTTTCCATCGATGTCAGCACTCGGTCGAAAACGAACACCTCGTCCGCTGCAAAGCCTCCGCCGCCGGAACGTCGAAGCAGGCGGATGGGCAGGGAGCCCGAAGGAATCCCTTGCGCCGGAACTTCCCAGGAACCTGCGTCATCCACTTGAATCCCCACGCGACGGCCGTCGAACCAACCGACAACCAAGCGCCATTGACCGGGTAGGATGCCCGGGACGGCCGCCTCCACCTCGGCCTGACCCACGCGAAAACGGTACCGGTTCGTCCGCGTACCGGTGTAATACAGCGCAAACACGCCGGGCTTTTCGATGGCTACCGTGCTTGGGTCGTTCCCACTCCTCCAGCCATACGAAAACCAACCGCCTACCGTGAATCCTTCGCCGATCGTCCAGGACTCCGATCCCGGCATCTCCATTCCTGCCGAGGTGCCGGCGTTGGTGGCAGCCAGGCCCCATCGGCCCGGAATCGAGTCCCAATTCGTTCCACCCTTTGCCAGCCGCTCGCCGGACATCACGTCCGCCCAGTCCTCCGCCGGCGAGTCGAACGGCCAGTAATACCGCGGGGACGTCTCAGCCGCATCAGCCCAGACCCTGAGAGCCACCAGGTTGCGGCCCGCACGGAACTGGGAAAGTGGCAATGAAAGCACAGGATTCGGTCCACCGCTGGCTGCAAAATCGGATTGGCTCAATCGGCCACTTTGCCTGGTGCCGCTGCTCGCATCGCTGCTCCCCACCGACTGGCCATTGACCCACAGCTGCCAGCGCGATCCCGCGCTCAGTTTCAACGTTGGCGCAGCCCCGGACTGCTCCGGACCCTCCCACCGAAACCATCCGCGAACTGCAACCGACTTCGGTGCCAAGCCCCATGCTTGGCGGAGGTCGCTGGTCAATCCGGAATGGCCGTAGCCAAGGGGCGACTTCAGTTTCGGCCACTCCTTCTCGGAAGCCTCGGGAGTCATCCACGCCGGGTCATTCACACGGGCGAAGTCTTGCACTGACCAGACCTGCGATTCAGGGCGCAACTCCATCCAAGCTTGCTCAGGAACCACCGCCATTGTAAGGGCCACGGACACCTCGCCACCCGAAGAAGTGGTGGACCCCGCCATCCAACGGATCCATCCCGGCCGGTGCGCACCCACAGGAACGCGCCAGCGAATCCATCCCAGCTCAGACTCCATCCACGCCCCGGGCGTGCCCATGACCAACCGCCACGGTGCCGACGAAGCGGATGGGCCCCACCACGGTGCGACCGGGACGGCAACCCCCTCCCCAGGCCGGACTACAAACCATGGGTCATCCCATCCGACGTCCGCGCTGCTGGTGTCGGCCCGCCCTGTCCCCATCAACGCCCACCCGCCAATAAAGTCGTTTTGGCCCGGACTCGTGTAACGGATGCGCAGATCGCCGTCTGAAGATCCTGCGTCCGCCGGCAAGGGAAACCTGTACAGGTTGTCCATTCCCTGCGACCCATCCACTCGGCGCCACTGTCCATCCCCACCCCATACCTCCAGCGTTGCCCCGGGCGAGATCCCGACCCCCAGCAGCAGAAACTCTTGTGGACGACGGCCCAGCCAACTCTCTGGAAATCGCCATTCCAAGGACCGCGTGTAAGCGTACCACTCCACGGCATCCTCCGCAGAAAGCGACACCACCTCCGGGGGCTTCCCCCTGGCTTTCAACCTCCGGAAGATGAGGTTCTCTGCATCCTGAAACGCCGTTCGGAACCGAACCGGGTTGTCCCAATTCGGAGAGTCCACGATTCGGAACCGGCCGTCATGCAGGTGCCAGTAGATCATCCCTGCAACACCGTTGCTCAAACAGAGAACCAGGCAGCCGGTGTCATAAGATCGGCCGTTGGTCGCCTGAGGGTTTGCCGTGCCCACAACAATCTGAGCCACTCTGGCCCGCCCCACCTCGTACGCTCGAACGGAATGCGCATGCTCGTGGCCGCTCAACACCCACAAGCGTCCCGCGTAATCACCTATCACTTCCTCCAGATCCGTGGCCAGTCCCCGGTACGTGGCCTTCTGCAAAAACGGCGGCACGTGAATGACGATAATCCGTTCCCGTCCAGGACCGGTCTGGACCCACTGTTGGCGAAGCCATTCCTTCTGTGCCACTGAACGTCCGCCGAAATTCCCGCAATTGAGCAGAAAAAACCTCGCACCGCCCACGTCCACCACTTGACGGGTCGGCATTTCCGGAAACCAGCGGCGGAACGTTTCTGCGTCCGCTTCCTCATCCAACTGGTCGTGGTTGCCGGGTACCCAAATGACGCCACCCGGTCCCACATTCGTCAGCTGCTGAACCACCCGTTTCCACAAAACGAACTCATTCGTACCCAGACGCCAGCTCCACTCCGTCGGCCTCCACCCGGGCATCGGCGCCAGAGCCTCGCACACATCTCCCCCGACGAGTACAGCATACGGAGCAGGACGCAGCGTGTTGAGAAAGCTCAACATCCGTGCATCCAGATTCGTCGTAACGGGATACAACGTGCCCGAAAGATTCAGGTGCACGTCGGATAGAAACACCACCGCGACGCTTTGGGGCGCATACGGGTCAAACCCCAGGGCGACACACGCTTCCTCGAAGGTCGCGAAAGTTCGCGTGCCCGCCCATGCGGTCAACGCGACCATCTGCATGCACCCGAGCAAGACTCCGACACGCCGCCGCATGACACCCGCCGTGAATCGCGCGGATTCTCCGAACCTCGCCCACCCGCCCCCACACGCCCAGCCACCACCGTCAATGGGTACGACGCCCACAGCAGCCGTTCGCGCGGGTGAATCCACCCCTCCTCCGGGGACAGCCCGGCCCGCCCAGCACAAGCCGGCCTCGCCCGGTGTCAATGAGCCCGTTCCCCACGACACAACGCGGGGAACGGGCTCGCTCGCCTCCGCACTTCCAGACTTGTCAACTACCGCTTCGGGGGCTGTCCGGAGGGCCCTGACGGTGAACCAGGTTGTCCCCCACCCGGCTGCCCGGTGGGAGATGAAGGTTTACTCTGTGGTTTCGAAGAAGGTTCACCCTTCGGTTTACCGGAAGCCGGCCCCTTGGGCGGTTGTCCGGACGGAGGATTCGTCTGAGCCATATGCGTCTTCAGTCGTTGGGTTACGGACCCGCACCACCGTGGCACCCTCGCCACACTGCGGCTCCTCACTGCAACCTTGATGGCAACAGACATGCCAATTCGCCCCGCGAAACGGACCCTCATGCGCAACCCACACAACGACAGCAAGCTGCGGAGGATCCCTCGTTGCCGGTCCCCGTTCAGCTTGCGCCGCGCCTGAGAAAAGAGGTACCATGGGTACCGGTTCTGTCGGAAGTGGCATTTCCTGATCAAACAGCTCATCGGCAAAGCAAGTTCCTATGCTACTCAAGGTCGCAGTACAGGTAGGTTCCGGCCCGCTGCGGGAGAGGTTGGAACGACTCTGTGAGAATCTGGACGTCGAGTTGGAAGCCCTGCCGGGCAGAAGCCTGGACCTTCAAAACGTCGCCAGGGCTGCATGTGACCTGTTGTTGATCGGGAAGAAGTTCCTTCGCCAACCGGCCTCGTCTGTCATGCAATCGCTCCGCTTGTTGCCTGAAAGCCCATGGATGGTGGTTTTGGAAGAGGACCTGCCGGAACCCGATGCGGCGCGCCTGATTGCCGCCGGGGTCGAGGCCGTGCTCTCGCCGCGCTTGCCGGACGAACATCTTGCCGAAGCCCTGCGCTCGATCCTCGACAAGCGACGCGCCTTTCTGGCGGCTGCCCGGCAGCAACGGCCGATGCCTTCTTTGGACGACTTCGTATCCATCAGCCCGGCGATGCAGGCCTTCCTGGACGTGGTGCGGCGTGTGGTGCCCACGGATGCCTCCCTTCTGATCCTGGGGGAGACGGGCGTTGGAAAGGAGCACCTGGCTCGAGCCATTCACGCAGCCAGCCCGCGGGCGAACGGACCTTGGATCGCCGTCAACTGCGCGGCGTTACCCGAAACATTGCTGGAAAGTGAACTGTTCGGCCACGAGGAGGGTGCCTTCACCGGTGCGGTTCGGACCCATCGCGGCAGCTTTGAGCTGGCGCATCGCGGAACCTTGTTTCTGGACGAGATCGGGGAAATGCCGCTTCACCTCCAGGTGAAGTTGCTGCGAGTCCTGCAGGAACATGCCGTCCGCCGCCTGGGCAGCGAACGCACCATCACCGTGGACGTGCGCGTGATGGCGGCCACCAATCGGGATCTCGTCGCCGATGTGGAAGCCGGCCGGTTCCGCCGGGACCTCTTCTTCCGCTTGGGCGTCATCACCCTGATAGTGCCTCCTCTTCGCGAACGCCGCGAAGACATACCCGCCCTCGTTGAGAGTCACCTTCGTTACCTTCGCACCCGTGTCAATCGGCCGGTCACCGGGATCACTCCGGAAGCACTCGCTGCCCTCCAACGTTACAACTGGCCTGGCAACGTTCGTGAACTCATGAACGTTCTCGAGCGCGCCATGCTTCTCTGCTCCGGTACGCAGATCACGCTCAACGACCTCCCTCATGCCATCCGGAACAATCCGAACAACGACGCAGGCACGCACCAGTCGGCCCGGCCGACCGGCACCACCGAACCGACGGACGAATGGAGCAATCGGGCTTGGGAGGAGGTGCGCCGAACGGAACTGGAGCGCATCGAACGCGCCTACTTCACGGCCTTGCTCCGACAGACCGGCGGGCGTGTGGGTGAGGCGGCACGCCGGGCGGGCATCACTCCTCGCGCGCTTTTCGAGAAAATGCGACGCCATGGTCTGCGCAAGGAGGACTTCCGAAATCATGTCCCCGCCCGGACATCATCCGACCCACCGTTGAAATGAAACCGCAAGACGCCCCAGCGACAGGCCTTGGACCGCCCTCCGGTTCCCCCTCGCAGGTCTGCCCGGTCGGGAGGTTCAGGACCAAGCCGTCCCCCGGCCGGGCCGGTTCAGCGGCGAGACCCTCGCGTACACGTACGCCTCCCCAGTCCAGCCCGGGGATACCGGGTGGGCTCCGACCGCGCCCGGCTTCTCCATCCAAGCGAACCGACTTCTTTGTGAACCTGCCGGGCACCCGACGGGCACGAACAGGTCGGAATCGCACCCGACCCGCATGGGCGGAGCGGGCCGTCCGCCGGCGCCCGGGCTGTTTCGCGGCGGCCCTGCCCCTTCAACGACAGGTCGGCACGGAACGACCCGCGCCCAGCACCGACGCAACGCCTTCCGCACGGCCGGCCTCCTCCACCACCCGCCGCATCTGAGCAAACCACCAAGCCGCCCGCGCCCGGCGTCGTTCGGCCTCCGTGCATCGCCGCAGCGCCCGGCGGTCCAGCTTCAGTTCCATCTGCATCATCCGGTTCATCCTTTCTCACCTCCGTTTGATTCGCCTCCATCCTGGCGAAGGGGGTGGGACAAATACCGACCAAGGGTGAAAAAATCCGGCGCCGGCTGACGTGGCGCCGCCAACGCGACAGGGCACGGCGAGGTCCGGAGGATTTGTCACCAATTCTCATGACATGCATGCAAGGGGGGGCCCGCGGTACGTTAGTCGTACAAAAGCCGTCCTCCGGACGATGAACAACCAACTCACGAGACCTCGCCCGGCGGGTGCACCGGCGCCGGCGCGCCACGCGCCCCGGTGGCGGTTGGTGCTGTGCCTCTGCCTGGGCACGGCGGTGCTGGCTTTGGGCCATGGATGCGGGCGATCGGGTGAAACACCGGAAGCTGCCGTCCCGGAACCTGCCGAGCCCGCCATGTCCGCCGGGCCGGCCCAGCCGGGCCCGCACTCTGCTGCACCACCGGGTGCCACCGAACCCACACCGGCGGTGGACCTGCAGACGCTCACGCAGGCCGTGCGCCGGTACGGGGCGGAACGACGCCGGGTGCCGGCCAACCTGGACGAGGTGGTGGCCGCCGGTTACATCCAGCAACTCCCTCCTCCTCCACCCGGCATGCGTTACGCCATCGAGCCCAAACGTCTGGAGGTGATCCTGGTCAAACCGTGATGTCCACACCGACCATGCCCCAACCCAGCCCAGGCCGCTTGCAACACTGCGGCCCCGGTCACCGGCCGGGTTTCACCCTGATCGAGTTGCTGGTGGTGATCGCGATTGTGGCCATTTTGGCGGGCATGCTCCTGCCGGCCCTTTCCAGGGCGAAGGCCAAGGCCCACACCACGCAATGCATGGCCAATCAGAAACAGATCGGCGTGGCGATGGCCCTGCACGTCAACGATAACAACGACATGTACCCTTACGCTGCGATCTACACCGGCGATTACATGTACCAGATGTCCTGGGACGATCTGCTGCACCGGAGCCTCGGCGGTACCGCGCCGCAGTCGGAACTGGACCTGGCCATCATGGACAGCGTCTACGTGCCCAGGCTGTTGAAGTGTCCCGCGGACAAGGTCCCGAACACGGTGGTGTGGGCGCAGTACGGCCAGCGCCGCACCTATTCCATGATTGAGGCGTCGCTCTCGGTGAACCGCTTTGGCGATCCGTTGCCTCCCACCACGCGCGGGGTGGGCGTGTATTACTGGTGGCGGGGCGTGGCCGGGCTGCCGAACTGGGAGCAGCCGGGATATAAAAGTTCCGTCGTCCAACAACCCGCACGCACCTTTCTGGTCGCCGAGAATCCCAAGACCAACAACATTGCCGGCAACTGCTGGCCCGCGGCGGTCCCGAGTCCGGCCCGCCAGCTCGAGGGGTACGGGGGACCCGTCTATTACCTTCACAACGGGCGATTCAACTACCTGTTTCATGACGGGCACAGCGAACTGCTGAAGGTCGAACAAACCATCGGCCGGGGTTCGCTCAACGACCCGCGCGGGTTCTGGACCGTGGTCGCCAACGACTGACAGCCCGCCCCACCCGAACCGGCGGTCGAATGCCCCGCGGCAGTGAGGGGAAATCTGTTGCGTCCGGAGCCGCCCTGGCCTAGAAGCTTGTGTATGCGATTCCGTTGGTGGATGGCTGCCGGACTCATGCTGACAGCCGGGTGGTGGGCTGCAAGCGCCACGGCCGTCGAAAGGCCCCGGTCCGAGCGCGGGCCGTTGTACGCACCGCATCATCCATTCGGTCGGGCGGAGCGGAAAGTCGTTCCCGACCGGAGCCTCGTCTCCCCAACCGGCCAGGCACATGAGAGCGGGGAGCGGGTTGAATCCGGGGCCCCCGCGGCCACCGGCCAGGCCGGCGCCCGGGCGGCCGGGAACCAGAAGCAGGGCGGACGCCCCGCGGAAGCGGCGAACGCAGTCTCCACAGGGGTCGCCTCGGCGCCGCTGCTTTTCGAGCCCCCGAAATCGCCGCTCACACCGGAACAACAGGCACGTCTGAGGGAACTGCTGGAGGAATACAAGGCCGACCGCATCACCGCAGAGGAGTATCACCGGGAGCGGGCGCGCGTTTTGAAAGAGGGGGGCCGCTGAGCCCGCGCCCCTCACCGTCCTTGAGCATCCGGGAAGGCAGGGCCGTTTCCGACCACGCAGGGTGACCCGTCTTATGCACCACTTTCGCTACCAGGACAACGAACTGTTTTGCGAGGGCGTCTCCGTGGAGGCCCTGGCGCGACGCCACGGCACCCCGCTGTACGTGTATTCCCAGCAGACCCTGACAGACAATTTCCGCCGGCTGGACGGGGCCTGGGCGGACGTGCGTCACCTCCCCTGCTATGCCGTCAAGGCCAATTCGAACCTGGCCATCCTGCGGCTCATGGTCGAGCTGGGCAGCGGTTTCGATGTTGTCAGCGGCGGCGAACTGCAGCGCGTGCTGGCCGCGGGCGGTCGAGCGGACCGCTGCGTGTTCGCCGGTGTGGCCAAAACGGAGGCTGAAATCGTAGCCGCGCTCCGTTCGGGCATCCACTGCTTCAATGTGGAAAGCGAACAGGAACTGGAGCGGATCGACCGCCTGGCCGGCGAGCTGGGTGTCGTGGCCCCGGTGGCCCTGCGGGTCAATCCCGACGTCGAGGCCCGGACCCACGCCAAGATCACCACCGGCACCTACGAAAACAAGTTCGGCATCCCGTTCGACCATGTCGAGAGCCTCTACGCGCGGGCGGCCCGGAAGCGGCATCTCTGGTTGCGCGGCCTGCAGATGCACATCGGATCGCAACTGACCCGCGTCCAGCCGTTCGAGGAAGCGGTTCAAAAAGTGGCGCCGCTGGCCCGTCGTCTGAAAGACAGGTACGGCATCGAGTTCTTCGACATCGGAGGCGGACTGGGCATCGTGTACGAGGACGCCCTGGCCAGCGGCGATCCCGCCTGGTGGCGGACTCCGCGGGCCCGGAAGATGTTGACCCCGGAAACCTACGCGGCGCGTTTGATCCCGCACCTGGCTCCGCTGGGGCTGCGCATCCTGATGGAGCCGGGCCGTTTCATCACCGGCAACGCCGGCATCCTGGTCACCCGGGTCGAATACATCAAACAGACGGGACGCAAAACCTTCGTCATTGTGGACGCTGCCATGACCGAGCTGATCCGTCCCGCCTTCTACGATGCCTACCATGAGATCGTGCCGGTGCGGCGCCGAAAAGCTGCCGTGACCGAATGTGACGTGGTGGGCGGCGTGTGCGAGTCGGGCGATTACTTCTGCAAGGATCGTCCCCTGCCCCTGCCGAAGCCGGGTGATCTGCTGGCCCTCTTCAGCGCGGGCGCCTACGGTTCCGCCATGGGATCCAACTACAACAGCCGGCCGCTGGCGGCCGAAGTGCTGGTCCACGGCCGCCGTGCAGCCCTGGTCCGGCAGCGTCAACCCCTGGAAGCCATCTGGCAGTGGGAACGGCCGGCGCCCTGGCAGGTCTGAACCGGTCCTGCTTGCGGGGTCATGGCACCGCCCGGGGATCCTGTCGCGGCGGGTTCTCGTCCGGGCAGGAAGCAGGGATCGGCCCGGCGGCGAAGGAACTTTACACCCGATCGCACGGGCGTCATCCTTTGACGCGATGACGCAACGTTCCAAGAATGCCGTTTCAGAGGCGCTTTTGTCGTCGGCGAGTGCCGGAATCGGCTCCGCGTGGCTGGACAGGCTGCACGAGGCCATCCAGCGGTCCCAATCCTTCTGGCTCGGCCAGCAAAAGCCCCAGGGTTACTGGATCGGCGAATTGTTCGTGGACGTCACGTTGGTGGCGGACATGGTGGCGTTCCATCACTGGGACCGCAGCGTGGACCCTGCCTGGCAGCGCAAGGCCGTGCGTCACATCTTCGACAAGCAACTGCCCGACGGCGGATGGAACATTTACCACGGCGGTCCCGCCGAGGTGAACGCCACCATCAAAGCCTATCTGGCTCTCAAGTTGGCCGGCATCCCGCCCACGCACCCGCGCATGCTGAAGGCCCGTGAAGTGGCGCGCTCGCTCGGCGGCGTGCCGCGCATGAACACATTTTCCAAGCTTTACCTCGCCCTGCTGGGGCTGTTCCCGTGGAAATACGTCCCCACCATCCCCTGCGAGGTGCTCCTGCTGGGCAAATGGTTCCGGGTGAACTTCTGGGACATGAGCAACTGGTCCCGGGCCATGCTGGTGCCCCTGGCCATCATCAACCATTTCCGCCCCACCCGGCCCTGCGGGGTGGACCTGGACGAGCTCTACCCCGAGGGTTTCCACGAGCGTGACCTCCGCCTGCCGCGCGATCCCGACTGGTTTACCTGGCGGAATTTCTTCCTGCTGCTGGACAAGGTGCACAAGTTCGCCGAGCTCTGGGTCCGGCTCGGCATTCATCCTTTCCGGCGCCGGGCGCTGCGCAAGGCCGAGCAATGGATGCTGGAACGGTTCGAAGGTTCCGACGGACTGGGGGCGATCTTCCCGGCCATGCTGAACTCCCTGATCGCCCTGAAGGCCCTGGGTTATCCGGACGACCACCCCGAGGTCATCCGCGCCCGCAAACACCTCAAGGAACTCGAACACGAAACGCCGGATTCCCTTCGCATCGAACCCTGTCTGTCGCCGGTCTGGGACACGGCCATCGTCACCATCGCCCTGCGCGAGTCCGGCCTGCCCGAAGACCATCCGGCCGTGGTGCGGGCCGCCGAATGGTTGCTGGATCGAGAGATCCGGTTCCGCGGCGACTGGCAGCACAAGAACCCCGCCCCGGTGGAACCGAGCGGCTGGGCCTTCGAGTTCAACAACAAGTGGAATCCGGACGTGGACGACACCGCCATGGTGCTGCTGGCGCTCCGGCAGGTCCCCACACACGATCCGGCCCGGCGCGACGCCGCCTACCGGCGCGGCCTGGACTGGATGCTCACTTTCCAATGCCGCGACGGCGGCTGGGCTGCGTTCGACAAGGATTGCACCAACAGCATCTTGGAAAAAGTGCCCTTTGCCGATCACAACGCCATGTTGGACCCGGAGTGCCCGGACATCACCGCCAGGGTCCTCGAGGTGATGGGCAGGGAAGGATTCGCTCTGGACCACCCGCAGGTCCGCCGGGCCGTTGCCTGGCTGCGATCGCATCAGGAGGCCGACGGTTCCTGGTACGGCCGCTGGGGCGTCAACTACATCTACGGCACGTGGCAGGTGTTGCGCGGTCTCCACGCCCTTGGCATGGACATGCACCAGCCCTGGTTGCTTCGCGCACGCGACTGGTTGGAGAGCGTGCAACACGAGGACGGCGGCTGGGGCGAACGTTGCAACACCTATGATGATCCGGTCTTCAAGGGTCAGGGGCCCAGCACCGCCTCACAGACCGCCTGGGCGGTCATGGCGCTGTGCACATTCGGGGATCCCCACCGCCCCTCGCTCCGGGCCGGCGTGGACTACCTGCTGCGCACCCAGAACCCGGACGGGACCTGGACCGAGGAGGAAACCACCGGCACCGGCTTCCCCAAGGTTTTTTACCTGAAGTACGACAGTTACCGGAACGCCTGGCCGTTGCTGGCCCTGGCGACCTACTGGAAACTGCTGCGCGGGCGAGGCTGAAGAACCGGCACGCGCCGCCCCTCTTGAAGCGGGCAGCGGTTCAGGCCGTCGAGCCTGGCTCCGGGCGGTCTTTTCATTGGCAGATCATCGAAAGGCAATCGACATGAGCACGGCACAAACCCAGAAACCGAAACACAAGGTTACGGTCATCCCCGGTGACGGCATCGGCCCGGAATGCATCCGGGCGGCCCAACGGATCGTGGAAGCGGCCGGCGCGGCCGTGGAATGGGAGGAGTGCGAGGCCGGAGCCTCGGTGTTCCGCAAGGGCATTGCCTCGGGCGTCCCGCAGGAGACCATCGAATCCGTCCGCCGTACCCGCGTGGTCCTGAAAGGCCCGCTCGAGACCCCGGTGGGCTACGGGGAAAAGAGCGCCAACGTCACCCTCCGCAAGCTCTTCGAGACCTACGGCAACATCCGGCCGGTGCGCGAGCTGCCCGGCGTGCCCACCCCCTACAGCGGCCGCGGCATCGATCTGGTGGTCGTCCGGGAGAATGTCGAGGACCTGTACGCCGGCATCGAACACATGCAGACGCCGGGCGTGGCCCAGTGTCTCAAACTCATCTCGGCCAAGGGCTGCGAGAAAATCGTCCGACTCGCCTTCGAGCTGGCCCGCGCCGAGGGACGCAAGCGCGTCCACTGCGCCACCAAGTCGAACATCATGAAACTGACCGAGGGCCTCTTGAAGCGGACCTTCGAGCGGATCCGCCCGGAGTACCCGGACATCGAGGCCCAGCACATCATCATCGACAACTGCGCCCATCAACTGGTCAAGCGCCCCGAGCAGTTCGAGGTGATCGTCACGACGAACATGAACGGGGACATCATCAGCGACCTGACCTCGGCGCTCATCGGCGGGCTGGGATTTGCGCCCTCGGCCAACATCGGCAACGAGGTCGCCATCTTCGAGGCCGTGCACGGTTCGGCGCCGAAGTACGCGGGCAGGAACGTCATCAACCCCACGGCGGTGATCCTCTCGGCCGTACTCATGCTCCGTCACCTGGGCGAGTTCGAGGCTGCGGCCCGGATCGAGCACGCCATCCTGGTCACGCTCGAGGAGGGCAAGGTCCGCACCGGCGACGTGGTGGGCTACGACAAGTGCGCCACCACCACCGCCTACACCGACGCGGTCATCGCCAACCTGGGACGCAAATCCGAGAAGTACCGTGTCCGCGACTACAAGCCCATCCGGCTGCCGCAGCTCGATGCGGCGCCGGACTTCGTCCGGGCCGAAAAGCGTCGCGTCATCGGCGTGGATCTCTTCCTCGAATCAGGCCAGTCGGCCGAGGAGCTCGGCCGGGGCCTGGAGGCGCTGGTCACCGATCTGCCGGTCAAACTGAAGATGATCTCCAACCGCGGCACCAAGGTGTATCCACCGACGGGCGCCATCACCGATTGCGTGGATCACTGGCGCTGTCGGTTCGTCTTGCGCGAAGAGTCCGGCGAGCTGGCCGACGCGGTCATTTTCCAACTCCTGGAGCGCGTCTCGGCAAAGTTCCGCTGGATGCACCTGGAGAAGTTGCAGGAATTCGACGGTGCCCGCGGGTTCACGATGGCCCAGGGCGAGGACTGAGCCCCGCAGGCAGCGGATTCGCCCGCAGCGGGTCGCTCCCCGGACAGGCGTCCCGGCAACGCCCATCGTGGCAGGCCGGGACCTGTGGAATGTTCAAATCTCCGGGTCCGGTCCGGCCTCGTCCGGGCCGGGCCCGATTCCTTTCAAGCCGGGGCCGGCTGGGCCGGCAAACCGATGTCGGCCGTCAACCGCGCCGCCGCAGCCGGGTCCACCCACCGCACCACTGCCAGGAAATTGTGGATGGTGGGGCTGTCCGGTTTGAGCCGGTAGATCTGACGCAGGCTGTTCAGCACGCGTTGATAGACGGACGCGTATTTCTCGTGCATCAGCCGGGTCACGTAACTCTGGAGTGCGGGATGGGCGATGGGATCGGTCTTGCCGTCGGGCCCGTACGGCAGGGCCGAACAGACGCGGATGAAGGTCATGGGATCCACCGCGCTGAGCGCCAGCCAGGATTGGCGCAGCTCGTCCGCGTCGTAGTGCGCGTGCAGCCGTTCGCGAATGGCCGCGGCCACCTCGCGCGGTTCGGCATGATGCAGCATTTGATTCTGGATCTGCTCCCAGGCCCGTTCCCGTTCCACCTCGGGCGGAAGGGTCGCCGGCGGGGCCTGCAGCTCGGTCACGGGCAGGCCCAGCGCCTGTGCCAGCTCCGTCGCCAGGGCCCGTGCCTTTTCCTTGGGGAGGCGTTCCGACCCCATCAGGGCATGCAACACCTTTTTTTGGCGTTCGACCGGGACCAGCCGCAGGATGGGAAGCCAGTCCGAAACGGCCGGGGTGGAACGCCCCCCGCTGGGGACCAGGTGCCGCACAAAATCCAGCACCACCACATCCAGGTCCGTGCTCTCCGGGGCGCGCAGGCGCAGAACGAACTTCAGTGTCCGGGCCCGTCCACCACCCTTGCCCACGTTGTTGATGATCATGAGACGGTGCTCCGGGCTCAGCACCAGGGCCAGCAGCGACTCCGCCTTTTTGATCGATTCCTCGCTCAGAACCGTGTCCGGCCGGGCGAACACCACCTGCTCCAGTAGCGCGGGCAACCGCTGCGCAAACACGACGTCCACCGGCTCGGTGCTCTGGTTCTCGTAAAAATGCAGCAGGTCCAGGATGAAGGACAGGCGGGTGAAGGTCTCCCGCTGGGCGAGCGCATCGGGTGACTCGCCGCGACTCTGCCGGATGCGGCGCAGCAGATCCAGCAGACCGGTCTTCTGTTCGGCCGACAGTGTCTCGTCCCGGCTGAGCAGCTCCTCCGCGTCCGGCCGGAATGCCAGGGCGATCTCCTCCGGTTTGGGACGCGGATTCAGTTTCGGGTCGGTGGTCATGTCCTGAAAACAGAAGAGTGCCGCCTCCCCGAACTGGCGCACGATCCGCTCGCGTGGCACCTGTCCCTTGACGAAGCAGCGCGTGGCCCGCACCACCGGGGGCGTGAAAAACCGTTCCGGCTCCTCCACCAGCGCCTGCAGCATCTCGTGCTCCAACGGCGTCTCCAGACGCATGAGCTCCCGAACCGCCTCCCGGGCCGCCTCCCGCAACCGATTCTTGGTCTCCTCCAGCGCCTCCAACAGCGGGGGCCGGGCCATTTCCGCATCGGCCTGTCCCTTGCCCAACGCGGTCAGGATGTCACTGACGTGGGTGTTGTGCTCCACCAGACGGGAGACGAACGTCCCGACATCCTGAATGGGCAGCTTGCTCACCAGCCCGGTCAGCAACAGCACCAGTTCGCCATGGGATTTCTGCCGGTGCTCGATCACCCGCTCCAGCAGGCGACGCAACGACCGGACCTCCTCCTCCAGCACCGTGCAACGGGAGGTCAACTGTTCCAACCGCAGACGGACCTCGGGCCATTCACGCTGGAGGTCGTTGCCCGTCGGCGGCTCGGTCGCGCGTCCGCTCTGGGTCGTCTCCTCTGCCATGCAACGGAATGTGCCGCAGCCCCCCGGCCCTTTTCCACTCAAATTTCCGCCGGGAAAACCCGCAGTCGCGCCGCAACCGGCGATCAGCCGCCCGGTCGGGGGTCGTACACCTGCAAGGTCTCCAGCACCGCGCGGACGCGCGGCACCTCGTGGGTCCGGAACAGATCGGTCCGGCCCAGCGCGGCCAGCACGGCGAAGAACGGCTCGGCACAGCGCACCTCCTCGCCGAAGTATTCGAACGCATGCGGCAGGGCGTGGCAGATCGGACAACCCAGCGTGCGCAACCGGAACGTCTGCAGGAACACCCGCATCTGATGCCGCACCCGCATCGCACTGTCCTGCAGGTTGCGATAGTAGAAACCCAGACCCGGATCGAGGATCACCTTCCCCACCCCGCGTGCGCGCGCCCGGTCCCGTTCCCGGGCGAACCATTCGGCCATGCGACCCACCATGTCCGCGTCGAATTCGAAGTCGCCCACGGCACGGACATGCGCCCCCTGGACATAGCAGAGGATCACCGCCGCATCGTATGCCGCCACCAGGTCGTACACGGCGTCGGCCTCCGCCGTGCCGGTGAGGTTGATCACCTGCGCACCCGCTTCCAGCACGGCACGCGCCACCGCCGCGGAGTAGGTTTCCACCGACACGACGATGCCGGCGGCGGCCAATTCGCGCACGACGGGACAGAGCCGGCTCTGCTGGAGCGCCTCCTCCACACGGGCCGCGTGAGCCAGGGTGGACTCGGCCCCCACGTCCACCAGGTCCGCTCCCTGGGCCGTCAGGATCCGGCCGCGCCGCACGGCACTCTCGGTGGTCAGGCAGACGCTCTCGCGGTACCAGGAGTCCGGAGAAAGGTTGATCACGCCCATCAGCACCGGGCGCCGTCCGAACGGCAGTTCCCGACGGCCCAGGAAGATCGGGCGCACCTCGGCCCGAAGAGCCCCGCCGTATTCCTGCACCAGCTCCGCCAGATGCTCCAACGTCAACATGTACCCACCATGCGGCCGGACCGTGCGAGGTCACAACCGAAAAGCGTGTCCGGCACCAACGTGCCCGGTCCGCCCGGGTCAACCGCGCGCCGGTCGGGCCGGGTCCGCCGGTTCTTCCGCCGCCGCCTGTTCCTCGGCGTAGTAACGGTAGCGGTTGATCCGGTACACCCAGGCCAGGACCTCTGCCACCGCGGCGTACAGCGAGGTCGGGATCTCGCCTCCCACGGGGGTGTGCTTGTAGAGGAGGCGTGCCAGGGGCGGGTTCTCCACGATGGGCACGTGATGTTGGCGGGCGATCTCGCGGATTTGCAGGGCCTGCAGCCGGATGCCCTTGGCCACCACCCGCGGGGCCCGCATGGTGCGGCGATCATAGCGCAAGGCCACCGCCACGTGGGTGGGGTTGGTCACCACCACATCCGCACGCGGGACCATGGCATGCTGCTGCGCGCGCGAGAGGGTCCGGCGCCGGCGCCGCGCCGCCTTCACCAGGGGATTGCCCTCGGTGTGTTTGAGTTCTTCCTTCAGTTCCTCCCGGGTCATCATCAGGTCGCGATGGGTGCGCCAGGCCTGGTAGGCGTAGTCCACCACCGCAAGCGCCAGCAACACGAGCGCGATGCGCAACAACAGCCGGAGCGAGGTCTCGCCCAGAAACCCGGCCATGCGCCCCACGCTGACCGAGGTGGCAAAGATCGGATCCGCCAGCACCGACCGGATTTCCGTGATCGTGAGGCCCAGGATCACGGCAAACTTCACCAGCGTCAACCCGGTCACCGGGATTTGGCGCACCGAGAAGATGCGCTTGAGGCCCGAGACGGGATTGAGCCTGCCCCAGTTGGGGGTGAGCGCCTCGGAGGCGGTGTTGAAGCGGTTTTGGATCGCCCCGGCCAGCAGGCCGGCCAGCATGGCTCCCAGCACCAGCGGGGCGGCGCACTGGATGAACACCCAACACCCGCCCAACGCATATCCGGGCAGCGAGGTGAGGCTCACCGGCGTGTCGTGAAGGTGTCCCAGAACGCCGGCCGTCGCCGTGACCAACCGGCCCCAGACCTCACGTCCGGCGAAGCTCAGGGCCAGACCACCACCCAACAGGACGAACGCGGTCTGCAGCTCGGCGCTGCGGGCGATCTGCCCGCGTTTCGCCGCCTCTTCCAACCGGCGCGGTGTCGGTTGTTCGGTCTTTTCGCCCGTGTGCTCGGCCATGGGGAGCCCGGTGCGGAAGGTCTTCAGCCGCCGTGCAGCAGGCGGGCCACGGTCAGCAGGTCATCCGGCAGCCGGTGCAGATAGTTGAGGACGTACTGGGCCGTCAGGTGGAGCGTCAGCCCCAGCACCAACAGGCCGCCGGCAATGCGAAAGGCGAAGCTCTCGGCAAAGACGTTCATCTGCGGGACCGCGCGGCTGAACAGGCTGAAGACGATCAGGATCACGAACGAAACGGCGACGACCGGCGCGGCCATCTGGACGGCCACGCGGAAGATGAGGGCCGAATGCTGCACCACCGCCTCGAACAAGGCCGGCTCCAGATGCACACCGCCCGCAGGCAGCACGCTGTAGGCCCGCCAGAAGCCGGCCAGCATCCAGTGATGCAGATCCAGCGTGAGCATCGTCACCGCCGCCAGCAGGAAGAGGATCATGCCCGGGGCACCCGTGCTCTGCCGCTGCAAGGGGTCCAGCAGCGCGCCGATGTTCAAACCCGTTTCCATTCCGATCACGTGGGCCGCCAGGTCCACCGCGTAGAAGACCATGCGCGCCACGAATCCCAGGATCAGTCCGACACACACCTCCCCGGCCATCAGCAGAATCAGATCGCCCAGGCCAAGCGGCCCCAGGGACACGGGAGGCAGCAACGGACCCAGAAACAGGGCCACGAAAAGCCCCATGGCCGCACGCAGGATCCCGGGAAAATGAATGGCGGAAAAAAACGGCAGCACCTGCAGGAAGGCGCTCACCCGCAGGAACACCAGCGCCATGTTGACCGCCTGAATCTCCAGCGCCGTGCCCATGCTCTCAGAGGGTCATCTCGGGGATGCGCCCGATCACCGCCGTGGCGAAGTCCACCAGCATCCGCACCATCCACGGCAACAACAGCAGGAGCACGCCCACCACCGCCAGGGCCTTGGGCACGAAGGTCAGCGTGTGTTCGTGGATGGTGGTCACCGCCTGGAAGAGACTCACCGCCAGGCCCACCAACATGGCCGCCAGCAGCACCGGCGCCGCCAGCAGCAGCGCCGTGAAGATCATGTTGCGCAGCAGTTCGATGGCGAATTCGGGATTCATGATCGTTGCTCAAAGCCCCAGGCTCCGCACCAGGGATTGCACCACCAGCGTCCAGCCGTCCACCAAAACGAACAGCAGGAGTTTCAGCGGCAGGGAGATCATCATGGGCGGCATCATCATCATGCCCATGCTCATCAGCACGGTCGCCACCACCAGGTCAATGAGGATGAAGGGCACAAAGATGAGAAACCCCATCTGAAAGGCGGTGCGAAGCTCGCTCAGGACATAGGCCGGGATCACCACCCGCAGCGGCAGTCGCTCCGGCTCGGTCGGTTCCATCCGGGCCATGGTCATGAACAGCTCCACGTCCCTGGGCCGTGTCTGGCGCAGCATGAAGGTGCGAAGATGCACAGCCGTGCGGTCCAGGGCCTGTTGCGCGGTGATCTGCCGGGCCTGGTAGGGGGCCAGGGCGTCCTCGTGGATCCGTTCCCAGACCGGTGCCATGACGAACCAGGTGATGAAGAGGGACAGGCCCACGATGATCTGATTGGCAGGCGTGCCCTGCAGTTGGAGCGCCGTGCGCACGAAGGAAAGCACGATGACCACCCGGGTGAAACAGGTCATCAGCAGGAGGATGGCCGGCGCCAGCGAGAGGAGGGTGATCACCAGCAGGACCTTCAACGCGACGTCCACGTCTTGTGGGGCGTTTTCGGAGCCGATGGTGATCTGGACGGGGCCGAACCCGGTGACGAGGTTCGTGGACTGGGCCCCGGCCCAAAGAGCGCCGGACAACAGGAACAACGCCACCCACCAGCCGACCCGGCGCCGGCGCGGCCGGGCGGGCACTTGCACGCCGGCGGTACGACCGGCAATCGCAGGCGGATGCGCCAGGTTCATGATCGCGGATGCAACGCGCGCCGGAGCATGTCGGCAAAGGAGTGCGGGAGGGGCACCGCCCGGACCGGCGTGGAAGCGGGTTGGGGTTGGGTGACCGGGGCGGGCTCGCCGGTCCCCGGCGGCAGGTGGGTGAGAAGTTGCACGCCCTGCGGCGATCCCGCCAGAAGCAGCCGTTCCTGTTCGTAGGCGACGACGTACAAGGTCTGGCGTCCGCCCAAGGGCCGCACTTCGAGGATGCGCAACTTCGGTTCGGTTCCCCGGCACATCAGGCGTTGCCAGTTTCGGTACAACCAGACGCCCACGCCGAACAGGCCGAGCACCACCGCCAGGGCCACCATCACCCGCACCAGTGCCGCGCCCGGATCCGGCAGGGGGCCCGGAGACACGGCCGCCGAAAGGGGTGCCGCCCCGTCACCCGTGACCTCCGCCGCCCGCAGGAGGACCGGTGCCAAAACGATCCAGGCGATCGCCACCCGGCGACGCCCGGTGCCGCGTTGAGGCGCTGTGGTGCACATCGTTTGGAAGGGACGGCCGGTTCCGTTCACGTCGGGGAAGAGCCGGCGATGACCTCGGTGATTTTGACGCCGAATCGGTCTTCGATCACCACCACCTCGCCCCGCGCGATGAGCTTGCCGTTGACGGTCAGGTCCACGGGCGCATCGGCGGGTTTGTCCAGTTGCACGACCGATCCCACCTGCAACTGGAGCACCTCGCGCATGGGCAGTTGGCAGGCGCCCAGTTCGATGCTCAGGTTCACCGGAACGTCGAGCACCAGTTCGAGGTTTTGGGGAGGAGAAGCTGCTGCGCTCATGGGAAAACCTTCAGGTGGAAACCGGTGCCGTCAGTTCCACCGCCCATCGGCCGCCCCGCACGCCGGGCCGGCCCAGGAACCGGGGCACGCCGTTGAGCCGGAGGCGGACCAGTACCGCCGGATCGTCCAACATCAGCACACTGCCGGGTTGCAGACGGCCCAGGTCGCCGGCGGTCATTTGCAGCCCGGTCCATTCCACGGCGACGGGGACCGGCAGGTCATCGAACTCGTGTTTCCAAGAGGGTCGGGGCGCGGTGGAGGGTCCGGCCGGAGTATCGGCCAGTGGAGGCGCCAGCAACCGGGTCAGCGGTTCCAGCGTGGCGTACGGAAAGGCCATCTGCAGACTCTCGCGGTACTCGCCCGGCCCGCCCTTCAGGTCGAGAACCAGGATGGCCGCATCCGGAGGGGACGTCTGGAGGAAGCGGCTGTTGGTTTCGTGCCCCAGGATGAACGGCCGCAGATCCCGCATCTCCGGCCAGTGCAGGCACCATTCCTGGAGGATGAGCTGCTGGATCTGATCAAGGAGGGCCACCTCGATCTCGCTGAGGTCCCGCTCGGTCTCCGGCGGCAGGCCCATTCCGCCGAGCAAACGGTCCACCAGGGCCAGACCCAGCTTCGGCGGGATCACCAGCAATCCCACTCCCTTCAACGGATCCACCTTGAACAGCGTGATGTGCGTGGGCTGCGGAAGCGCGTCGGTGAACTTCTGGTAACCCACGATGGAAATGCGCTCCAGGTGCAGGCCGAATTCGATGCGGAGCAGCACCGCCAGCCGCGCAGAGAGCGAACGCAGGAACTGTTCGTGTCGGAGCCGGATCCGGCGCAGCTCGCTCGGGGCCAGGAACCCCGACTGGCGAAAGTCGTAGGGCCGCACGCGCTCTCCGGGCACCGTGGTGCGACGCCCCTGCGGGGTCAGCACCTGCACGGCCTGTGCCGTTTCAACAGCGGCGGTGCCGTCGGGCGAAGGGACATCCGGAACGGTTTCCGACATGGCCAGACCCTCGGGTTGGTTTACTGGATCGCGAATTCGGTCAGGTAAATCTCCTCGACCATGGCCTCGCCGAGGACGTTGTTGAAGGCATTGATGAGCTCGGTCCGGACCAGGTTGCGCGCGCCGGGTTTCTCGAGGTCGGCCAGCGTCTTGGTGGCCAGGATGCCGCAGGCGACGTCGCGCAACTGGGGATCGTTCTCCTGCATCCTGGCCCGGAACTCGGGATGGCGGCCGACGGCCGCCAGGCTGACCAGCAGATAGCGCGAACCCATCGTGCCGGCCACGTTCACCAGGAGTTTGTTCATCTGCACGGTTTCGCGCGGCCCTTCCTTCTTCGAGCCGTGCGACTCGGCATGCGCGGCTGCCGGTTCGAGGCCCAGGCTTTTTTGCAGCTGCGGGATCAGCACGAAGGTGGTCATGGCCCAGGCCAGCGCCGGCATGAGCACCACCACCAGGATCAATGGCAGCCACGCCTTGAACCCGCTGCCGGAGGAGGTTTCCCTGGCGCCCTCCTGACCGGCCGCCTCCGCACCCTGCATTGCCTCGGTATTCTCAGCCATGGCGGATCAACGTTTCAGATTCACCAATTCGGCCAGGATCTCGTCGCTGGTGGTCACCACGCGTGCGCCGGCCTGGAAGGCGCGTTGCGTGGTGATGAGCGTCGAGAACTCCTGGGCCAGGTCCACGTTCGAAAGCTCGAGCGCGCCGCTGATGACCGTGCCCAGGCCGTTGGTGTTCGGTGGCTGGGGTTGGTTCAGGGGACCGGCCGCAGCGATGTTGGAGTAGAGGTTCTGTCCTTCCTTTGCCAGGGCATGTGGATTCTGCACGTTCTGCAGCAGGACCTGGCCGCGGATGAACTCGGTGCCGTCGGAGAGACGCACGCGGATGTAGCCGTCCGTGTCGATGGTGAAGGAGGCCACGCCCGCGGTGCTGCCGCCCGGCGCACCCGTGTTGTCGATGCGCAGATCCCCCACCACGGTCAGTCCGGCGTCGGCGTATCCCTGCAGCCGCAGGCCGGTGGCGGTGACCAGATAGCCGTTGGCGTCGAGTTGGAAACTCCCGTCGCGCGTCAGGTACTGGGCGTTGCTTTCGTTGTTGCGAACCACGAAGAAGCCCTGGCCGGAGATGGCCAGATCCGTGAGGGTGCCGGTGCGGGCGATGGCCCCCTGGGTGAACTGGTTCCGGATGGCGCTGGTGGCCACGCCGGTGCCGATCTGCAGGAGGCTGCCGCCCGTGTTGCCGAGCGTTTGGCTGAACGCATCGGCAAAGTCCACCCGGGCACTTTTGAAGCCCGTGGTGTTGACGTTGGCAATGTTGTTGCCGATGACGTCCATCCGTTCCTGAAACTGCTGGAGGGCACTGATGCCGGAATTGAGAGAGCGCAGCATAAACGGGGAGTGGTTGAAGGGTCAGGCGATTGCGGAGGTGATGAGCGACGAGACCTGTTTGAGCGGATAGAGTTGACCGTTGACCAGAAGCTGCGGACCGTCCTCGCCGAAGGCCACCGCTTCCACCACGCCTTCGACACGGCCGAGCTCGTCGGATTCCAACGCCACGGAACGCCCCAGCAACGCAGCCGCCTGCATGCGTTGCTGGGCGTCGCCGAGGCTTTGCATCATTTCCTGCATCTGCCGGACCTGCTCCAGGGCGGTGAACTGGGCCATCTGGGTGATGGAACTCAGGTCCGCGTTCGGTTGCAGGGGATTCTGGCTGGTGATCTGGGTCACCAGGATCTTCAGGAAATCCTCCTGCGAAAGGGTCTTGACCGGCACGCGCGATTCGGTGTCCGAGCCCGTGAGGGCCGCACGAGCCAGGGCAGTGCTGACGGAGACATTCATGGCGTTCCTCCCAAAGGCCGGGTGGTCAGGCCCAGGTTTCCCACCCCCGATGCCGCGCCGGGCGCGGGCCGCGCCGCGAAGGGGGTTCGGTCAGTGAACCGGCCAGGGCGAACTCGGCGAATGCCCCGGCCATCAGCGGATCCGCCCACTCACCGGTGGGCGGCCGGTAACCGTGACGTTGCTGATGCGACTGGAAATCCGGGTGCCGCTGCAGATCGCCGAGCTGGATACCGCGGGTCTCGCACCGCTCCTGCAGCTCACGCCAGTGTCGCTGGAAGAATTCCAAATCCCCGCGGTGCATCCAGACCTCTGCGTGGACACGATCCCCTTCCTGCCGCAGTGTCATGGAGAGTTGCACGCCCGCCCCCGGTTTGATCACCACGTGGAGCTGGTCCGTGCCCGAGTGGCGCAGACGACCGGCGTGAAGCTGCACGATGTCCTCGGTCCGTTCCAGGGCGTGAAAAAGCAGTTGCAATGCAGCCGGCGAGGTGCGTTGCGGGCTTGCTGTTTCGGGAGTGGCTGCAGGAGCCGGAGCAGAGGGAGGACTCACTTCGCCATGACCCGGCAAATTCTGCTGGTCCAGCCCGGCATCTTTGGACGTTTGCGCGGCTTTGTTCATGGCAACCACATGCGGAGCATGGGATGTGCCAGCATCCGGGAGTCCGTCCGCACCGTGTTCCGGACCGATTTCCCCCCGAAGCGGCCCCGCCCGGCCGGAAGTTTCTTCCGCGCCTGCGGTCACTTTCTCCTCTACGGGAGCGGCTTCGGCTCGCATGGATTCCCCCGGCTCGCGCCCGGCCGAAAGTGCGGATCGGTCGAATCGATCCGGCGGGGAGGTGGAATCACGAACCGCCGCGGCATCCTGTCGCGATATGGCCCATGCCTCCAGTGCCTCGCCGACGGCTTCACCGGCCAGCGCCGGCTGGAGGGGACGGACCGCAGGTGCGTCTGCCGGACCGAAACGCGCCGCCTTGTCACCGGGGTTGCCCTGAGCCGGAGCAGTTGGCCCCGCAGGGGGGCGGGTTGCCTCCCGCGCGGCCGGATCGCTTCCACGCTGTCCGCGCGCGTCCACCGTGCCCGTGGCGTCGGAGGACGATGAGTCTCCGGCGGGCAGCGGGTCTGCGCCCGATCCTTCCGCTCCATCCTGGTGCGCCCCTGCACCTGTCGGGCCTGTCGTTCCCTGCCCTGCCGTTTCCGGGGCGACCAGGTTCACCGGCCCGTTCCCAGCTCGAAGCCCGCCCTGCGGGAGGCTGGTGTCCGGCTCGGGACTCGTGCCGGCAGCCGCAGGCAACGCCGGAAGCCCGGCTCCGCGCACGTCGGACAACCCGGGCGGCACGGCCACGGTTGCCCACGCCTCCTCCGGGTGCGCATGGCGAGCCGCCGACCGGCGCGGCAGACGCGGGGTCTCCGTCGCGTCCTCCACCGTGTGGACAGACTCCGGCCGGGGAGACGGGTCCGCACCACCGCGTGGGGAGAGCAGTTCGGCGAAAGCCGTGGCGTCCGTTTGGAGGCATGGCGTTGGTCGGGCACCGGCACCTGAAGGATCGCCGGCATCGGACGCCACACCGGACCAGCGAAGGGGGGCGAGGGTCATGCCAGGATCAGGGAGATCGAACGACGGCAACCTTGTTGGTGTCGGGCGGCAGGAGCCGGCGCATCTTCTCAATGATCAGGAGCGCCCGGCGTGCCTCTGCCGGGCCGGCCTTGCTCATCGCGTCGAGCAGCTGGCTGACGTCGTCGTTTTTCATCAGGGCAAAGAGCCGCACGACATCGTCGTCGGCCATCTCCGCCAGCAGGGCCAGTTGGCCGTCCAGCGACATGCCGGTGAGCAGCTTGGCCTGTCGCTTGAACTGCTCAGCCTGCGACTCTTGCAGGCGGACGATGTTGCGATCGAACTCCGCCTGGAGCCGGGCCACTGTTTGTGTGATCACCGAAAGTTCCTGGCGCTCGGCCTCCAGGCGCACTTCGAGTTCCTTCAACTGCTCGCGGCGCAGGGCCAGCGCCTCGCGTTCGCGTTGCAGTTCGGCGATCCACTGGTTCAGTTCCGGATTTCGGAATCGCCAGGAGGGCAGGTCGTCCGCCGGGCGTGGTTTTCTCAGGGCGGTTGCCGGGGTCGTCCCGCCGGGGGCAACGAACCGCACCTGGGTCAGCAGGGCGGTGGTGACGCCCAGGTACAACAGGCCGCCGACCAGGGCGGCCATCCAGGGTGCTTGCAAGACGCGCGTCATGGCATCGAACCCGTTTGCAGATGGCCGAGCGCGCCCGTGCCGGAGCCCGTCGCCCGGCGGCGGGCCAGCTCATCCAGTTCCTTTTGTTCTCCGCGCAACCATGCCTGCTGCCATGCATGCCGCTGGCGTTGGTGGTAGCGGTCCAGCATCTCGCGCTGGCGTCGGGCCTGCAGCCACTGTTCGCGGGCTGCCTCCGATGCGGAGCAGGCAGCCTGCCAGACTTGGATGCGACGCCGGAGGACCTCTTCAAGCTGCTGCAGCCAGGTCCGTTCCTGCTGCAGCTCGGCTGCGCAGGCACCGGCGAGGGCTCGTGCCTGAAACGCCTCCGCGGCCCAGGCCAGCACGGCGCGGGCGTGTCGGACCGCGGCCGCCGCCTGGTCCACCGCGCGGAGGCTTTCGGCGAACCTGCGCCGGGCCAGTTCTTCCTGCTGGCCGCGCAGGACCCAGAGGGCGTGCAGGCTGAAGCGGAAGCGTTTCATGAGCCGGAGGGCTGTTGCAGATCAGGCCGGCCCCACAGCGTCGGGGACTGCGGCGGTGCCGGAGCGGCCGGCGGCGTGGAGGGACCGGGCGGCGCCGGGGCCGGCCCGCCGGCGGCCAGGGTTTGTCGGAGCATGGCCCAGCTCTGCTCGAGCGTGAACCCCTCGTCCACACCCTGGCGCAGAAACCGCCGCAGAGGTTCCTGCAGAGCGATGGCGCGGTCGATGGCCGGGTTGGTGCCGGCCGGATAGGCACCGATCTGGATCAGGTCCTGGTTGCGCCGGTAGGTGGCCAGCGCGTCACGAGCCGCGGCGGTCAGCTCGAGTTGTTCCCGCGTCAGGAGCTCGCGATTCAGCCGGCTGACGCTCTCCAGCACGTCAATGGCCGGGTAATGATTCTGCGTGGCCAGCTCGCGGCTGAGGACCACGTGGCCGTCGAGGATGGAACGGACCGCATCGGCGATCGGATCGTTCATGTCATCGGCCTCTACCAGCACGGTGAACAGTCCGGTGATGGTCCCCTGCTCGCCCGCACCGGCCCGCTCCAACAATTGCGGCAGAAGGGAAAAGACCGAAGGGGTGTAGCCGCGGGTGGCCGGAGGTTCGCCCACGGCCAGGCCGATCTCGCGTTGCGCCATGGCGAACCGGGTGACCGAATCCATCATGAGCAGCACGTTGAGGCCCCGGTCCCGGAAGTACTCCGCGATGGCCATGGCGAGGAAGGCGCCCTTGACACGGTGGAGGGCCGGTTCGTTTGACGTGGCCACGACCACGACGGATTTCCGACGGCCCGCCTCGCCCAGGTCCCGTTCCAGGAACTCGCGCACCTCGCGCCCCCGCTCACCGATCAGGGCAATCACGTTGATGTCTGCCTCGGCATGGGCGGCGATCATCCCCAGCAGTGTGGACTTGCCCACGCCACTGCCGGCGAAGATGCCCAGGCGCTGGCCCCGGCCGAGCGGCACGAAGGTGTCGAGCGCCTTGACGCCGGTGCAAAACGGCTGGCGGATGCGTTGCCGCCGCAGCGGATGGGGCGGAGGCAATTGCAAAGGCACCTGCGCCTCGGCGTCCACGGGGCCCCGGCCGTCCAGGGGCCGGCCCAATCCGTCGATGACCCGGCCCTGCAAGGCCGGGCCCACGGGCACGCGGAGGGCCGAGCCGGTGGCCACGACCTCGCAGCCCGGATGAATGCCGTGCACCTCCCCCAAGGGCATCAGGAGCAGATGATGATCACGGAACCCGACCACCTCGGCCCAGGTCTCCTCCTTCTGTCGCGGGGACAGGATGCGACAGACCTCGCCCACGGCGGCCAGCGGTCCCTCGGATTCGATGACCAGCCCGATCAGTTGGACGACCCGGCCGCAGGTCTCGGTCAGGCGGGCCTCACGCACCCGTGCCAGGGCACGTTCCAACGATCGGGAGCGGCAGGACGCGGGGTTCATTTCAACAGCGTGTGTTCGAGCTGTTCGAGCTTCGTCTCGCGCCGCGCGTCTATGAGGCCGAAACGGGTCTGGACCACGCAACCGCCGCGGCTGACCTCCTGGGAGGCCACGAAACGGAGGGGCCCCGTCTCGGGTGTGCCTTGCAGGATCGCGGCCCCGTGCTGTCGCAGCAGCGCCAGGTCCTCCGGATGCAGGCGGATGGTGACCTCGGCGGTGTCCTCGGCCTGGCGGAGGGTCTCGCGGACGACCCGTTCCACCAGCGCGGCGTCAATGGGGATTTCGGCCACGATGCGGCGCGCCGCTTCCAAGGCCAGGGGGATCAGCATGGACTCGGCCTGCTGCAGCACTTCGGGCACGGCCCGGCGCAGGGCGTCCAGGACACCGCGCTGCAACTCGGCCAGTTCGTTCCGCTGCCGGATGAGTTGTTCGCCCAGGGCACGTTCGCCCTCGCGCCGGCCCTCCTCCCGGGCACGTCGCAGTTCCTCGGCCCAGACGGCGGGCCAGTCCAGGGGCGGTTGACCCGCGACGGTGCGCACACCGCGCAGCGGGCGATCCAGGCGGATGGTTTCAGACCACGGCATCCTCGGGGGTCTCCTCGACGTCCAGGTCAATCTCCCCCTCGGCCTCCAGTTTCCGCACGACGTCGATGATGCGGAACTGGGCGGCCTCGATGTCGCGCAGCTTGACATGGCCCAGGAAAGCCATTTCTTCGCGCACGGTTTCGGCGGCGCGACGCGAGATGTTGGAGAGGAGCAGTTGGGTGAGTGGTTCGCTCGCCTTTTTGAGGGCGAGCACCAGATCGCGCATCTCGATTTCGCGCAGGATGCGCTGGATGGCCTGGTTGTCCAGGCGCCGCAGATCCTCGAAGGTGAACATCTTCTTGCGAATGGCCTGGCAGAGCTCGGGATTGCGCTCTTCCAGACTGGCCAGCAATTGGCGGCTGACCTCCTTGTCCATGGCGTTGAGGATGTCGGCCGCGGTGGTGACGCCGCCGGTCTGGGTGAGGGCGCGGGTCTGTTTGACGCCGAGCTTGGCGTTGATCACCTCGGCCACCTTTTCGGTCACTTCCACCGGAGTGGGTGCCAGCGTGGCCAGGCGCTCCACCACCTGGTCGCGTTGTTCCGGCCGCAAGAGATTCAGCACCTGTGCAGCCTTCTCCGGCGGCAGGTGGCTGATGACGAAGGCAATGGTCTGGGGATGCTCGTCCCGGATCAGGTTGGCCACGTTTCGCGGGTCCATTTCGGTGAGGTCCTGCATCGCCGGTGGCACCGGGCGGCTGGGTGCAATGCGGCCCAGGATGTCGCTGGCCTTGAACGAGCCGAGGGCCTTTTCCAGCGTGACACGTGCGGTCTCCACGCCGGCACAGACCGCGGTGGCCGCGGTGAGGATCACCGGGGTCAATTCCCGCAGCAACGCCTCCTGCTGCTCGCGGGTGATGAGGGTGAACCGTGCCATTTCGCGGGAGAGGGCCTCGACCTCGCGCGGCGGGAACTGGCGGAGGATGAGGGCGGCGTGGTCGGGCCCGAGCATGACCAGCAGGGCCGCCAGCTTCTGCAGTCGGGTCATGCCCTCGGTTTGGGCCGGGGCATCTGCGGGGACAGGGGCAGCAGGGGCGGCAGGCATGGCATCTCACTCCTGGGGCCGGCCCTTGTTCATCCAGTCGCGCAGGGCCTGGCCGAGGTTGACAGGGTTTTCACGCACCAGCTGGTTGAGCACTTCCAGAGTGACCATGTCGGGGGTCTCGCCTGCCTCGGCGCCGGAGGCTCCGGCGGGCACGGGCCGGCGGCGGGGCTGACCATGGCCGTGGCCGTTTCCGTTGCCATTCCCATGGGCGAGGAGTTGCCCGACCGGCACGCCCAGGGGAATGTCCGGTGTGGCGGACTTTTGCAGCAGCCGCCACAGCAGAAGCAGTGCAACGACGGCCAGAAGGGGGTAACCGACCTGCCGGACAAGTGAGAGCCAGAACTCCCAGCGCTGCTGCCGTTCCAGTTCCCGGACCAGGTCGCGGCCGAACGTGTCCTCGAAAGGCAGCTCTTCCACGGTCAGGCTGTCGCCCCGGGTGTTCTCGGTGCCCAGTTGAATCCCGA
Organism: Limisphaera sp. 4302-co; assembly: GCF_049537155.1. Taxonomy (NCBI): domain Bacteria; kingdom Pseudomonadati; phylum Verrucomicrobiota; class Verrucomicrobiia; order Limisphaerales; family Limisphaeraceae; genus Limisphaera; species Limisphaera sp. 4302-co. The sequence continues at coordinate 276,933 of NZ_JBMVQZ010000004.1, read as the reverse complement.
GAGCACCTGCGACGATGCGCCGGATTTTCTCCAACTCCTCGGGCGAGCGCGGCACGACCTTGCGGTCGGGGCCGGTCCCCTCCACCCGTGCGGCCACGGTGACCGCCGCCGAGAGTCGTTTGATCCCGCCGGCCAGTTGGGTGAGGTTGCTGATGGTGCGGCCCAGTTCGTATTCGACGGTGGTGGTGGTCTTGCGGTTGCGGGTGTTGGTGACGGGCGTGGCGGCGGTGGTGGTGTTGGTTTCGGTGGCGGTGTTGGCGGTCACGCCGACCGGAACGGTGGGCGAACTGGTCACGGTGTCGTTGTTTTCCTCGTTTTTGGTCTGGGTTTTGATGACCTGGCCGTCCGGGTCGTAGCGCTCCTCCGTACGGGTCAGGGTGTCGAAATTGATGTCGGCGGCCACACGCACGACGGCCTGGCCCTGCCCGACCACCTTGTCGAGGATGTCCTGGGCTTTCCTGGCCAGGTACTGTTCCAGCTCCCGGCGCACGGCCAGCTGGCTGGCGGTGAGGCCGGAGAGCGACGGGTCTTCGCTGTTGCCGGAGAGCACGTTGCCGAAGTTGTCCACCACGCTCACCCGGTTGGGTTTCAAGCCCTCGACCGCGTTGGCCACGAGGAATTGGATGGACTGCACTGCCTGGGGCGACAACGGGCCGCTGCCGCGCAATCGCACGAAGACCGAGGCGGTGGGTTGCTTGTCCCGGTCCAGCAGCAGCCGGTTCTCCGGCAGCACGACCATCACCCGCGCCGATTCCACCTCGTCCAACTGGCTGATGGTGCGGGCCAGTTCGCCCTGCAAAGCCCGCAGGTAGTTGGCGCGCTGCACGAAGTCCGAAATGCCGAAGTTGGGTTTGTCGAAGATCTCGAATCCGACGCCGTCTCCGCGCGGGATGCCCCGACCGGCCAGTTGCATGCGAACGGCGTGGACCTGGTCGGCGGGCACGTAGATGGAATTGCCGCCCGGGCCGATGCGGTAGGGCACCTTGGCCTCGTCCAGCGCGTTGATGACGCGGGCGGCCTCGGCATCTGAGAGCTTCCCGTACAACAGGGCGTAGGGCGTGCGTGCGGACCACAGCGCCACACCGGCCAGACCGCCGATCACCAGCAGACCCGCCGCGACCAGCGTGAGCCGCTGGGTCCACTGGAGTTCCTTCCAGATCCCGGCCAGTTGGGCGGCCAGTCGAGCGAGAGAGAGGTTCATGGACGATGTCGGTTCCGGAGTCGGGGGCGGTCCCCGCTCAGATCTGCAGGCGCATCAGTTCCTGGTAAGCCTCCAGAAGTTTGTTGCGCACCTCCACCATCAACTGAAAGCTGACGCTGGCCTCTTCCATGGCAATGATGGCCTGGTGCAGCGGGACGGGTTGACCCTGCTGCAGTGCCTGGACGGTCTGGGCAGCCACCTGCTGGTGCTGGTTGACCTCGGAAACGAACTGTTGCAGCAACTGCCCGAACGGATCGGCTGCAGGTGACGTGGGGCCGGCGGGGGCGGTGCCGGGGGTGCTGGCGGGGGCCGTGAGCGGTGGCAGTCCCGGCGGCCCATCCACGCGCCGGACCGGCCAGTCCGCCGCGGAACGGGTGAGCGGGATGGGCGACAAGGGCGACATGGCGGCACATCAGAAAGGGTCCTTTGCCGGATTCAACGTTTGCCGATGGCCAGCGTCTGGAGGGCCATGGCCCGTGCGTTTTTCACCACCGCCAGGTTCGCCTCGAACGCACGGGAAGCGGCGATGAGATCGGCCATTTCTTCGTGAATGTTGATGTTCGGGAGGGCGACCATGCCGTTGGCGTCGGCGTCGGGGTGCCCCGGCCGATAAACCAGCAGGGGCGGACGCGGGTCGGTCTGGATGCGGGCCACCCGGACGGTGGCGGGCGCGCCTCCGGGCGTGGAACGACTCAGGGCATCCCGCAGGACCGTCTCGAACACCACCACGCGCCGTTTGTAGGGCCCGCCGTCGGGCCCGCGCGTGGTCTGTGCGTGGGCGATGTTCTCCGCGATGACGTCCAGGCGCGTTCGCTCGGCCGTGAGGGCCGAAGCCGTGGTTTGAATGCCGCTCAGGATTTCGACCATGGGATCAAACGGGGCGTCCGGTGATGGCCAGCTTGAGTCGCAGCAAGCGGCCGGTGATCAATTGCGTCTGGAATGCATGAACCAGGGCGTTCTGGTTCAGTTCCAACAGTTCCTGCTCGAGGTTCACCGTGTTCCCGTCGCGTCCGTTCGGCAGGGCCGTGGGATCGGGCGCCAGGGCCGGCTGGAGCTGTTTCAATCGTGCGGGGTCACCCGCGGCAATGGCCCGCTGCAACTCTTGCTGGAACGACGGGGCCAGGTCCACCCGCTGGTAGCCCGGCGTTTCCAAGTTGGCCAGGTTGGCCGCAATGGCCTGGTGCCGCAGCGCCACCGCGTCCAGCATCCGCTTGGCCGCCAGGTAATTCGTCTGATTGAAGAGTGCGTCAATCATGGCACCCAAGATCCCGAGCTCCCGACGAAGCAAAGCCGATGCCACAGTGCCATTTGTGCCGGAAATGGCGGTTTTACGCATCGGCCGAACCGGGTCAGCGGCAAATGTTACCGCCGGACCGGGCAATCCTTGTCCGGGCACCGGCCCGATCCGGCCCCGGCAGCCTGGGTGACGGATCCGCCTTCACATGACCGGCACGCGGACAACCGACCACGGGTCAGGCCACCCTCGTGCTCCCGGTTCGGGTTTGCTCCGGAGGCGGGTTTCTCACACTCTGCCCCCGTGGGTCTGGCGGACAAGATCCTTGCATGGTCGGAGCTCCCCCGTTGGAGGGAGTCCCAGCGTCAAGCCGGCCGGCGCGTGGTGGTCACAAACGGATGTTTCGACCTGCTGCACGCCGGGCACGTCACCTATCTGGAAGCCGCCCGCGCGCTTGGTGACGTGCTTCTGGTGGGACTGAACAGCGACGCCAGCGTCCGGGCGTTGAAGGGGCCCGACCGACCTGTGAACCCGGAGACCGACCGCGCCACCGTGCTGGCGGCCCTCGAGTCGGTAAGCGCGGTGTGCGTCTTCAACGAACGTGACGCCACACGGTTCCTGTCGCTGGCCCGACCGGACATCTACGTGAAGGGAGGGGACTACCGTTTGGAAACCCTCAACCCGGACGAACGGCGCGTGGTGGAATCGGTCGGCGGGCGGATCGTCCTGCTGCCACTGGTGCCGGGCCGGTCCACCACCGAGCTGCTGCGCCGCCTGCGGTCTCAACCACCCGGCTGAGCAGGCCGGTCCGGTCCGAGCCGACCCTCCTGCATCTGGCGCGCGTGTTCCTCGTCCAGCTCGCGCAACTGGTCGAGAATGGCGCTCAGCTTCTGCCCCGTGGAGGTCAGGTGGTAGTGCACTTCGGGAATGCGCCCCGGCTTTTCCGTGCGCGTGATGAGCCCGTAGTCCAGCAGCTTGCGCAACCGCTCGTTCAACACCTTGGTCGAAATCCCCGGGATGAACCGCTCGAGCTGGCCGGGCCGGGTGACCCCACGCGCAATCGCCGCCACGACGGCAGCCGACCATTTGCAACCCACCACGTCCTCCAGACGCCGGAATGCAGTCCGCTCCTTCAACGACAGATACCGCGGCTTCATGTCAGGAAAAGATACCGCGTCCCTCCGGACTTTCACGGGGTTACCAAACGGTAAGGGGGCACCAAAAAGTGCCCTCTGGGCGCATCACCGCATGAAGCGCACCTTTGGACACGGCCGGATCCGAAAGCGGGCCCGGCCGGCAGAACCGACAAGAACTCCAAACCAGGAGACCAAGAACGATGAAAACCAAAGCCGTGTTCTATCACGCGGGCTGCCCGGTCTGTGTGGCAGCCGAGGAAAACGTCGCGCGCGCCCTGGATCCGGCGCGCTTCGAGCTGGAGGTGGTCCACCTCGGAAAGGAAAAGACCCGTCTGACCGAGGCGGAGCGGCTGGGGGTCAAATCCGTCCCGGCCCTCGTGCTCAACGGCCAGGTTTACCACATCAACTTCGGCGCGGCACTGTCCGACCTGCGCTGAAGCACCTGCGCATCAACGCCCGACCCCGGTGCGTCCGCTGGCACGCACCGGGTTTCTTTTTGGGAAGGTGCGCCCGGGCCGGCGGTGAAAACAGTGGTTCAGACCTTGTCGGGTTCCGGGTGCACCCACGGCGCACGGTAGGGTCGCCGCAGCAGCCGGTTGGCCTCGTCATCACCGACCACCTGCCAGCGCTCCGGGTCCCAAGTGAGGGTTCGGCCCAACTGCAGGGCAATGTTGCCCAAAATGCAACAGGCGCTGGAAATGGCTCCCTCTTCGATGTCCGCCACCGGACGGCTCCGGTTGTCCACCGCCCGCAGGAAATCCCTCCAGTGCCGGCGCAGAGCCGGGGCAACATGTCGTTCCAGATCCCGCTCGGTTTTGTCCTCTGGATACTGGTCCAGCTCGTACACCACGTCGGCGTGAACCGGCTGGCCGCCACCCTGCGGGATGAAGTCGTAGCTCATGACGCTGGCCTTCAACGTCCCCCGATCGCCGTAGAACGTGGCCGCCCAGGGGTATTGCGGATCCGGCGCGCGCCCGTAAGTGCGATGGGTCCAGACCACCACCAAATCGCCATAGTCAAATGTGACCGTTTGGGTGTCGGTGATGTTCGCCTTGCTCTCCTTGTCCACGAGGATCCCCCCGCTGGAACTGATTCGTTTGGGCCAGCCCAGATCGAGCATCCATCGGACCATGTCAAACATGTGGATGCACATGTCACCGACGATCCCGTTGCCGTACTCCATGAAGTTGCGCCAGCCCCGGGGATGGATCAGCCGGTTGAAGGGCCGCATCGGGGCCGGACCGGTCCAGAAGTCCCAGTCCAGGTGTTCCGGGGGCGGGGTGTCCGGGGGATTCTCCCGCGAGCGCATGTGATAATAGCAGCAGATCTCCACCAGGCCGATCCGACCCAGCCGCCCCTCGCGGATGAAACGATCGCGCGCCTCGATGAGATGGGGTGTGCTGCGCCGCTGCGTGTTCACCTGGACCACGCGGTTGTATTTCCGCGCCGCCGCCAGCATGGCCTGGCATTCCACGACGTCCACCCCGACCGGTTTCTCCACGTAGACGTCCGCCCCGGCGCGACAGGCCTCGATCATGGCCAGTGCATGCCAATGATCGGGCGTGGAAACCTGGACAATGTCGAGCTGCTGCTCTCGCAGCATCTGGCGGAAGTCCTTGTAAACCTGCGGCCGCTTCTTCGAACGCTGGCGTTCGGCCACCATGTCCGCCGCCTCGTTGAGCATCCGTGAGTCCACATCACACAAGGCCACCACTTCCACCGGCTCCACCTGCAACAGGCGAAACAACGCCGATTTTCCGTACCAACCGGTCCCGATCAGACCCACGCGACGCGGCCGCGTGGCGGCAAAGGTGGTGGGGACATACCGGACAGCCGTGGCCGCAGCCAGGGCGGTCGCACCGAGCTTGAGGAACTGACGGCGGTTCATGGCCCACCTAATGGCCGAAGCCCACCTGCTTGGCAAGTGCAACCGGCCGGGCTCGGAGGGCCCTCCTTCCTGCGGGTTCGCTCCCACCGTGCGGCAGCCTGGCTAGCAACCCGGGGGAAACCGGCCCTCCATCGGGGTCTTGCAACCGTGGCAGCGCCCTGTTAGAAACCGCTACGTCATGCGCGGGCATGCATACAAGCCGAACCCGGTTACGCGCGCACAACTGGTTCGCCTGAGATCGTCAAGTCCGCCGCGCGGCACCGCCCAGGGTGCCCGCCATTGCATTCCAAACTGCACGCAACTTCGTTCCGTCCCCAACGAGTGGCCCCTCTTGGGAGGGGCGTGACTTTGGTCCTCAACCAACCTCAGGGCGCCCGGAGCCGTCGTGCTTCGGGCGCCCGCATGTTCTGCAGCGCCCGGCTGTGCACCGCCGGTTGCCGGCAGCAATTCATTTCACGACCCCGTTCGGGTCCGCCGGATCCCGGCCGGACAAGGGGCTCCGAAGCCGTCTTCTTCACCGCGATCCGTGTCGCGCGCGCTCCAGTTCGGACTTCAGACGCAGCGCTGCGGGAGAAGTCGGTTCACGCGCAAGGACCGCTTCCACCTCGGTTTGAGCCCGATCGAGGTCTCCCCGGGCCAACCAGGCCGCCGCCAGTTGCAGGCGCGCCCGGTCCAGGCCGGGGTCCAGACGAATCGCCTCCTCCAGCTGCCGGACGCCCTCCGCCCAGCGGCCGGAACGCAGCCAGAGCTCGCCCAGGCGCATGTGTGCCTGTGCACTTTTCGGATTCAATCGCACCGCCGCCTGAAGTTCCGACGTTGCCTCGTCCAGCCGACCCAGTTGTGCCAGTACGGCCCCCAGGAACAACCGCGCCTGCGGATGGGTGGGGTCCAGATCGCGTGCGCGGGTGAGGACCCGGCGCGCAGCCTCCCAGTCACCCCGTGCGGCCAGCACACTGCCGAGCTCGGTCTGAACATCCGCCAGGTCGGGCCTCAAACGGGCTGCCATTTGGAGGGCCGCCAGCGCATCGTCCACCTGCCGCATCTCTTTCAGCAGGGTGCCCACGCAGTAATAACCAAAATAATGATGCGGCAGCAGCGCGCAGACCCTGCGCCGGTGCTCCAGAGCGGCAGCGCGATCCCCCGTGGCCTCCAGGAACTCGGCGTAATTCTCGTGCAGTGCGGGATCCTCCGGGCGCCGTTGCAGCGCCGATTCGTACACCGACCGCGCGTGCTCGGGCGGGGTGTGGCGGATCCGTTCCTCCAATGTCGCGAGCCAGTGGCGGAAGTACGCGACATGCTGATCGTGTTCCCACTGCCGGTCGAACGGCGGCTGTTCCAAGCGCTGGATCATTTCCGACACCACCGAACGGCGGTTCCAATCCGTCAGGCCCAGCAGCGCCTCGCAGGTTTCCTGATCCGCCCATTCCGATCTCGCCCGGGACCGTACAGGCTCCGGCAGCAAATCCGCCACACGCTCCGCCCAGAGCCGTGCCAGACGATAGTTGCCATCGAAGTTGAGGTGTACGTGCTCGTAAAACGATCCCCGCCCCGGCACACCGCCGGGGGCCGCCTCCCCCAGGGCCGTCGCAGCGTCGCACAGGACCACGCCTTCAGGGAACCGGCCGGCCAGGGTTCGGGTCACCTCGTTGAGCCGGTGGTCCGCGCGGAAGGGCAGCGCATCCCATTCACAAGCTTGTTGATAGTGTTCCCGCGCCTCGCCTGCCCGGCCGGCTGCCTGCAGGGCCCTGGCCAGCCGGTAATGTGCCCCGGCATGGCGCGGCGCCAGGGCGATCGCTTCGCGGAACCGGGCCAGCGCCTCCTCGATGCGACCCTCACCCAAAGCCGCGGCACCCAGGCGCAACTGTTCCGCCAAGCGTTCCCGCGCCGGTTCATTCGTCAATCCGGAGTCCATCGAATGGAAGGGCGGGCAGTCCGCCAGGTTGACCGCCACCGTGCTCAAGACCACGGCGGCACCCGAGCGGCGCGCGGCTCGGAGAATGGCTTCCAAATTGGCTTCGAAACTTCGCCGCACCCGTTCGCGCCGTGGGTCCCCCGGTGGCACCGTGTTGTGCAGGAACATGGCCATCCCCTCCCACGCAGCGGGCGATCCTCCCCGGCCCGCGCGTTCTTCCCACAGGGCCTTCAGCGCCTGGACCAGCCGCAGTCGCTGGAGCGTGACCGCCGCACGCACCATCCAGAGCGGTGGTGCGCGCGGCCCAAACACGGTGGCCGCGCCGTACGGGCCCACCATCTCGTTGTTTCCCATGTAGACGATCCAGATGTCCCCGGCCCGCCCGACCAGGTCATTGGCAATCTCCCGAATCACGTGTGAGTTGATCGCGGTCATGCTGGTGTTGATGACCTCGAACCTCACCCCGGGAAACCGCTCCTCCAACAACACCTGCAGATAACGAGCCGCGCCATACCGGGGCCGTGGATCGCCCAGGGCAGCCGATTCGCCCAGTACGAAGATTCGAACGGTGTTCGGCGGTTTGGGGACGTTCAGACGGATCGCCAACGGGGCCCGCGCGAGGCGCCGCGGAAAGAATCGCCGGCCAAAGGCGGGGTTCTCCACCCACACCTTGTCCCCACCCGATCGGTCGCGAACAAAAAAGTGCGGATCGAAGCCCACTCCCCCCAGTCGCAGCACCAGTTCGCCAACGAGCAGAAGCACCAGGGGCACGCCCATGGCCGCGGCCCGGAACACCCACCGCCGCCCCGGCGAGAGCGACGGTGCCTTCGCCCGGTCCCGCTGGACCGGCTCGGATCCGGCCGAGGGATCCGGTTTGTGCCGTCTGCGCCCGTGCGAACGCCGCCGTACCACGGCGGCACCTTACGGCGTCCATGGGTTGGGAACAAACCCAAAGCCGGTCACCCGCTCCGGCAGGACCGCCGGTCGTGCCGGGGTGCCGGTCCAACACGTTGGCGCCGAACGAAAGCGACGTCTCTGCCCTCGCCACCCCGCATGGTTCCGTCCGACCGGGGCGGCCGCCGGGAGGCGTGGCCGCGGCCCGGTCATCGGGACCAAAACTTGGTGTTGACAGCCCGGCAGGAAAACATAGAGATTTGAGCGGAAACCTTAACTGGTCCTTGATCAACCAACATGAAAGTGCCTCTTCCGACCACGAGCCGCCTCGCAATAGCGCCGGTCTCGACCGGGCGCCATGGACTGCGGGGATTTACGCTAATCGAACTGCTGGTTGTCATCGCCATCATCGCCATCCTCGCCGGGATGCTGTTGCCTGCCCTGACCAAGGCCAAGGCCAAGACCCAGGGCATCTACTGCATGAACAACACCAAGCAGTTGATGCTGGCGTGGCAGATGTACGCCACGGACAACAACGACCGGCTGGTCATGAGTTTCCATGGCGGCGACGCCCAGGGAGGCGCCGCAGCCAATAATCCAAGGAACGCGCCATGGGTGGTGGGTTGGCTGGACTGGTCGCTCAGCCCGGACAACACCAACATCCTTTTCCTCATTGACGAGCGTTACTCGAAACTGGCGAAGTACATCGGGAACAAGCCGGAGATTTTTCATTGCCCCGCCGATCAGTTCGCCAGTCCGGCCCAACGCGCTCGCGGTTGGCCCTACAGGGTGCGGAGTATCTCCGGGAATATCGGTGTGGGCGACGGCAACGCAGAAACCGGGCCCTGGGACAGCATCTACAATCACATCAAGAAGATGTCCGATTTCATCTACCCGGGACCGGCGGAAACCTGGGTGTACTGCGACGAGCACCCGGACAGCATCAACGACGCCGGCTTTTTCAATCCTTATGCCAGCCAGTTTGTGGATCTGCCGGCAACCTACCACAACATGGCCGCCGGGTTCGCATTTGCTGACGGGCATTCGGAGATCCACAAATGGCGGGGTGTGATGACCCGGTTCGCGGGAGTCCGCTACACCAGCACCCTTAACATCCCCACGTCCCCGAACGACCCGGACTTGAGGTGGATGCGGTATCGCGCAGGTCGCAGGGTGCCAAACTTCTGAAGGCTTTTTCCTGCCACATACCACACCTCCTCCCGCAACCCTGCCGGCAGCCCCTCCCTGCCGGCAGGGTTCTTGTTTTGAGATGACCAATCGAAACTTCGCCTCAGCCGATTCACCAGGCTTGCCCCGACAGGAACCGCCCCTCCTCTGACGGTGCGGCTCCCTGCCCCTGCGGCTTCCGGTCCCCACAAGGGCCGCGCACACCGACTCGCTCCGCCGGCCGGGCGCGCGTAGGATGTGCCGCGCGGCATGAAATGCGGTGTGTTCCCAATGGCAGTTCTTGGGTTCCTCCTCGGAGCGGCCGGCCCGATCCCGTGCGCGCCGGTCCCGGCGGCCGGCCAACCCACCACCGAGCCATCCGCAGCCCTGCTCCGGGACCGGTTGGATCGCCTCGTGACGGCTCCCCGTTTCCGCCACGCCCAGTGGGGTATCCAGGTCATGGATTTGGAATCCGGCACCGTCCTCTATGAGCACGAGGCAGACCGGCTTTTGACTCCGGCCTCCCTGACCAAGCTGTTTACCGCGGCCCTGGCGCTCGATCGCCTGGGCGGCGACCACCAGCTGCGGACACGCGTTTACACCAGCAGCGCACCAGATCGCAGAGGCAGACTCGCAAGTCCCCTGATCTTGCGCGGTGAAGGCGATCCGGGGTTTCGTTGGGAAGAGGACGCCGAACCGCCCCTGCGCTCCTTCGAGCCCTTGGTCCGGGTTGTGCAACAAGCCGGGATTCGCGAGCTTCGCGGTGGGCTCCTCGCCCTGGAAACCTGGCTCGGCGGCCAGAAGTACGGTCCCGGCTGGTCGTGGGAAGACCTCCCGCATGGCTACGGTGCACCACTGTCGGACCTCGTCGCAAACGAGAACCGGGTCCGCCTCGAGGTCAGACCCCGGACGCATGCCGGTGACCCGTGTGAAGTTCGTCTGTACCCGGGCACCTCCCAGCTTTGGATCACCAACCTTGCGACCACCGGGCTGCCCGGGCGGCAGGGCGAGGTCCGCTGGACTCGTCTACCCGGTCAACGCTCGGTGTTCGTAACCGGCCGGCTGCCGGCGCACGCACGGGCGTGGACGGATTCGATTTCCGTCGAAGAACCGGCAGCATTCTTCCTTGAGCTTTTTCAGCGGGCACTCGAAAGCCGCGGCGTGCGCGTGGGAGGTCCGTTACGAGTGGTGGGACCGGCCGACCCCGACTCGCACCGAATCCGTTCGACGGCGACGTTGCTCGGCGAGGTGCGGTCGGCCCCGGTCCGGGAGTTGGTTCGGGCCATGCTCAAACGGTCGGAGAACCTGCATGCATCCGTCCTGTGGGCGGCGGTGATTCGTGCCAGCGGAACGACTCCGGCGGACGAGCGGAATGAAAGACCACCGGATGCAGCACCGGTTTGGGCGGCTTTTCTGCGCGATCACCAAATCCCGGTTTCCGAGGTTATCTTGGAAGAAGGTTCCGGGCTGTCACGCAACAACCTGGTGACCCCGCGAGCCGTGGTGGCTCTGCTCCGCGCAATGACGCGACATCCTGAAGCCGGTGTCTTTCAAGATGCCCTGCCCGTAGCGGGCCGGGACGGCACACTGTCCGGGCGCATGATCGGCACGGCCGCCGAAGGTGTCGTGCATGCCAAGACCGGAACGCTGCGCTGGGCCCACGGCCTGGCCGGCTACGTGCTCCCGGAACAGGGACGGTCGCTGGCTTTTTGTGTCCTGCTCAATCGTTACCAACCCGGCCCTGAAGATCCCCCGCCCCGTGACGAACTGGACCGCCTCGCGATCCTCCTGGCCGAGTGGTCCACCGGATCCATCGAACGATGATCGGTTGACCGGGGCCCGTTCCGCAACGGTCCCCGGCAGGTCCGGCCGATCTTCTTCCGGCTTTGACGCCGGCCGTCGTCGGGGGCAACGTGCCCTCCATGCGCATCCGGAACAACTGCTTTCGAGGCCCGGCATGGGGAGCTTTTCTCGCACTGGCCCTGCTGAGCGTGCACGACCTGGAGGCGACGTCACTCGAATGGGCGGTGACCCGATGGCCGGACACGGTCGCGGCAGGAAGCACGTTCACGTTCGAACTCGCGGTCATGAATCATGGGACATCCCCCTCCAATTGCACCTTTCCCCCCGTGCTGGAGGGCTGGTTGAGCATCGGCAACCAGCGATGGCACGTGACAGCCGGGGTGGAAGGCACCGCATCCCCGGCCGACGTCGCCCTGGGTGCCGGCATGTTCCGTTCGCAGTGTTATCGCGTGCACCTGCCGCCCGCCGCCGTGGGCCAGGGACTTTGCCGTTGGGAATGGGCCGATCTCCCGGCCATGGGCCTTCGGATCGAAAAACGGGAAGTGTCCGGGCCCCGGGCTTCACCCGGGTCCTCTTCCTGGCCGCGATGGTTGCAGGAGGGGGATCCGGAAAGCGTGGGCACCTCGCTCGAACCGGGCCGCTTCTTCAAGGAACACTTTTTCGCCTACGAGCCGTTCTATTTCATCGCCGGCATGGACTCTCCCAATGCGAAGTTCCAAATCAGTTTCAAATACCGCGTACTCAACGAAGAGGGGCCACTGGCAGCGCGCCTGCCCTGGCTGCGGGGCGTGCACCTGGCGTACACCCAGACCTCGTTGTGGGACTGGAACAGCGAGTCCAAACCGTTTTTCGACAGCAGCTACAAGCCGGAACTGCTATGGAGCTGGGAGAATCTCGTGCCGGATCGTCCCTCGGCGCGGTGGATCCGCTGCGACCTGCAGGGCGGGTTCCAGCACGAGTCCAACGGCAAGAGCGGTGCGGACTCGCGCAGCCTCAACATCGTCTATTTCCGCCCGACGATCACCTTCGGCCCGCCGGACGCGCTGCAATTGAAGGTTCAACCCCGACTTTGGGCCTATGTGGGCGGATTGGAGGAAAACCCCGACCTGCCCGACTACCGCGGGTACGCCGATCTGCGCCTGGTCCTCGGCTGGCCGCGCGGTTTGCAACTCTCGGCCTGGGGACGCCTCGGCGACGATGCCGACCGTGGGAGTCTCCAACTGGATCTGACCTACCCGATGATGCGGCTGCTCAGCGCGAGTTTCAGCCTCTATCTCCATGCCCAGTACTTCACCGGTTACGGCGAGAGCCTCCTCGATTACCGGGGGCGCACTGAGATGTTCCGCGTCGGCGTGTCGCTCTATCGCTAATCCATTTTGACGCGCCGGCTTCCGGCCCTGCAGCCCGCACCCACCTCGACACACCACTGATCCGGGAACCACCACCGCGCAGCCGGACCGCCAAAGGCTCGCCCGGTCGTGGAAAAGAAGGCGGGCATTTGACAGGCATCCCGGTCTTCGCCAACTTTCAGACCGCATGGTCGCGGCCGCCCGCATTCTTGCCTGTTTGGTGCTGACCCTGACGCTGGGTCTGCACTGGGCCGTGCTGCAATCGGTGGCCTGGACCGGCATGCTCGTCCGGTACTCCCGGAACGCCACCATCGTCGAGGCACTCCAAAAAACGTTCGACGGCAAACATCCCTGTTCGCTCTGTCGTTTCATCCAGCAGGGCGGGCAGACCGGTCAGGACTCATCGTCCGAGCGGATTGCGCCGCACCGGGCCAAACTGGATCCGGTCCCCCTCGAAAAGTCTCGCTGGGTGTGTGCGGCTCCCGCGGTCGCGCCGTTGCCCGTGCAATCGCCACCACGGCCAGAAAGCTTCGACCCGGGACCTCTCACCCCGCCCCCAAGGGTCGTGTGGAAAAGGGGATGCAGCCGGGCCGCTTGTCCGGGAGACTGAGCCATCCGCACCTGCTTCGATGCCGGCGGGTACAAACCGCCCGGGCCTGATCGAACCCACTCAAGCCGGGCCCGGGCTGCGCATCCGCCCGTGGCATCGGCACCGGCGGATCCGGGCCACAACACCGGCTCTCCGACAAGCCGGCCAGTCACCGGTCCTCTGACGAAACGGCTCGCATCCCCACCCGCATATCGAAAGACCTCCGCCGATCCGGCCCCGACCGGGTGAGTCCGGGAGCAGGCCACGGTCACGCAGGCCGCGCCTCGGCGGATGTCCGGACGGAATCTGACCCTGTGAAACCCGGCCTGCTCCGCAATCCCAAGACAAGTCATGAAAGTTTTGTACCAACAACGACACTCACTTGCACCGCGTTCAACCGGAATGCGTCTCCACCCAAGCCTCGTTCTGACGGCACTTTTGACCGGCACACTCCTGCCGCAACTGCCGGCGGCAGTGCTCACCACGGTCCCCATGCAGGGTGGCATGGTCATGCCCATGATCTCCTACCGAGCCGGGGAAAACCGGCTTTATGTCACCGTGCCCGTGGAGGTGCCCCAACTAACCCCTCTGCTGGTCAGTCACCCCGGTGACCACTTCGATCCTGCCGATCCATGGTTCGAGGATCTCGATCCTTCGCGACGCGGATACTCCTTCAGCCGGCGTTACGGGTTCATCATGGACGCGATGACGGATCCCCTGCCGGAAGGTGTCCAGATCCACATCCGCAAGATCGATGGTCCTCCCGAACTCGGCTTCCATCGCTACTCCGGTTCCGAACCCAAAATGTGGGAACCGATCTTCGGAACGGCCGGTTCCCCTGATGCCCTGGCGTGGAACGGCCTGATGTTTCACCCGGCGGTCACGGCGCCTCCGGGCACAAACAGCTACGAGGCGGTCTTCGAGGCCTATCTGGCGGACACCCTCACCGGGGAACCCTTGCCCGGCAGTTCCACCGGACCTTTTGTGCTTCGCTGGACCAACCTGCCGGACGGCCGGCCCACACTGCACATCCGCCCGGCTGCCGGTGCGGTTATCCGGTTGAGCTGGGACGGCTCCGCCCAGGGGTGGGAACTGGAGCAAACCGAGGACCTGCGGCCCTCGACCTGGCAACCTGTCCTCGCACAGCCGGTTCTGGAAAACGGCCGATGGTCCGTCTCCATCGAACCTGCCGGTGGAAAGAAGTTTTACCGGCTCCGTCTGGCCCGCTGATCCATGCACGCCCCGGCTCGAGGTCGCCGCGCCCGTGCAGGTTTCCTGCACGGGTGCGGCGGGTTTACGTTGTTGGAGTTGTTGATTGTGCTGGCCGTCGTGGGGCTGCTGGCCGCCATGCTCCTGCCGGCACTGGCCCGCGCAAAGACACGGGCGCAGAGCGCCGTCTGCGCCGGGCAACTCCGCCAGATGGGTCTGGCGCTCCGCATGTACGCGGCGGACCACGAGGACGAGTGGCCCCGCAGTCAGCACTCCGCCTTTGCCCACCGGCAGCGCCCGTGGGGTGTGGCCATTGCACCCTACCTGGGTGCCCGGATCGAGACCTGGACCAACCTGCGCACCACCCTGTATCGCTGCCCGGCTGATCGTCGGCCGGACGGCTGGAGCTACGGGCTGAACGTCTATTTCGAACTCGGCCCGTTGGACGACTACCCCGGCAAACCCAGGACCTGGCGACGAGTCGGACAGGTCCGCCGCCCGAGCGAGACCATTCTTCTGTCCGAGAACGACACGCAGACCGACCATCTCATGCCCAACTTTTGGGGTTGTCCCGAGGATGTGACCGACGTTCCCCGGAACAGGCACGGCCCTCGTTCGCTCTACCTGTATGTGGACGGGCACACCGAGGCGCGAAGCTTCGAAAGCACCTACCGTCCCGAGGCAGGTGTGGACCAGTGGCACCCGGATCCGTGATCCGGGCTGCATCCCGGCCGGGCCTCTCACCGCGCAGCCGTCGAGATCCCCCTCTCTGGCAGCGGGCCCCTTGTGAAGGGCGGCCGAGAACCCTACAGTGTGCATGCTCATGACAGGTGGAAGCCGACGGTCCGGCTCTGTGCGCACAAGACGCCTTGCGAGTCTGTTCGGGCTCGCCGCCTGTACACTCCTGGCCTTGCTGCCGACCCCCGGCAGCCGCGCTTCCGAGTTCGGCACGCCCACCGACTTCCTGTGGCGCAGTTGGGACACCGACAACGGCCTGCCAACGCCACGCATCAACGCCATGGCCGTCAGTCCGGATGGATTCCTGTGGCTCGGCACCGCGGCCGGTTTGATCCGGTTCGACGGAATCGAATTCACAACCTACCAGTCATCCAACACGCCTGCGCTGGCCGACAACCGGGTGTTGTCTCTGCATCTCGACCGGGAAGGCCGTCTCTGGGCCGGGACGGCCGATGGCCGTCTGTTGACCTGGCGGACGGGCCGCTGGCATCGCGTGAGTCTCCATGGTGAACGAGCCACGCAGGGCCGGAGCATCCTGGCCATCACCGACGACCGGGACGGCGCACTCTGGCTGGCCACCGACGGCGCGGGACTCCTGCGAGTGGGACCGACCGGCACCACCGATGCCTACGGACCGGACCAGGGGCTCCCCTCGCCAACCGTCAACCTGGTCATCCGTGATGCCACAGACCAACTCTGGGCCATCGCCGGCGGCCAATTGTGTCGCAAGACCACCAACCAATGGGAGGTGGTGCCGACACCGGGCCCGGTTCCCCTCCCTGTCCGCATGATCACACCGGCGCGGGACGGCGGGCTTTGGGTGGCGACCCTCACGGCACACCCCATGGGTTCGCGCGGCACGCATCTGTTCCTGTACCGGGACGGTGCCTGGTCCGAACCTCTGGCACCTTACCCGTGGCCACAGGAGTCCACCCGGTCCCGTGCCCAGGCCATCTGGGAAGACCAGGCCCGCCGACTCTGGTGCGCCACTGCAGGAGGGGGCGTCTTTGTCCACGACCCGGGAGCAGGTTGGCTGGAGGTATCCGCCGACCTGCCACCGGCACAAC
This sequence comes from Limisphaera sp. 4302-co, assembly GCF_049537155.1. Lineage (NCBI taxonomy): Bacteria > Pseudomonadati > Verrucomicrobiota > Verrucomicrobiia > Limisphaerales > Limisphaeraceae > Limisphaera > Limisphaera sp. 4302-co. Next base: position 260,746 of record NZ_JBMVQZ010000004.1, on the reverse strand, counting down.
TTCAGGTCCTGTGTCTGATGGAGGATGCCCACGGCACCATCTGGATCGGTACGCGCACGCTCGGCCTCCTGCAGGTCCGCCCCCGGCCGGTGGCCGTTTTCCCCTTGCCGCCGCGGTATCGGCCGCACGTGTTCCTCTGCGCCACGGTGGATGCCGAGGGGCGTCTCTGGGGAGGCACCGACGGCGCCGGTCTCTTCCTCTGGGAAGGCAACGGATGGCGGCGGGTCGGTCCCGAGCCCGGACCCGCAGAGAGTTACGTCGCTGTCCTTCTGTCCGATCGGAGCGGAACGCTCTGGGTCGGTACCTTCGGTGGCCTGTATCGCCTGCGGCAACAGCAATGGGAAATGCCATCCGAAACGCCCGTCCTGCGCCAGACCACAACCGCCCTCCACGAGGACCGCAGCGGCCGAATCTGGGCGGGAACCCAGGGTGGACTGGCCTGTCTCCACGGCGAGGAGGTGCGCGTGTACGGCCCCGACGCAGGTCTCCCCCTCACGCCCGCGCGCGCCATCACAGAAGACCCGGAAGGCCGCCTCTGGGTGGCCGTCCCCGGGGAAGGACTGTTCCGCCAGGAGGGGGATCTTTTCGAGCCGGTCCAGGTGACCAACAGTCCGGCCCTGCGCAATATCCGCGGCATGGCATTCGATGCCGCAGGCCGCCTCTGGTTCGTCACCCTCGGCGACGGCCTCGGCTGTCTCGACGACAGCGGCCTCCGGACATGGTCATCGGCCGAAGGTCTGCCAACCGACCACCTCATGAGCCTGGTGCCCTTCCAAGATCGCTTCTGGATCGGCAGCGAAAACGGAATCTTTGCCCTGCACCCCGGCGAACTGCCGCCGCCCGACAACCCGGCCGGTCGGCTGCGCACGTTTCGTTTGACGCCCCAGGACGGATTGCCTTTCAAGGTCTGCACCGGTCTGGGCCAACCCAGCGCCGCCATTGCATCGGACGGCACCCTGCTGTTCCCAAACGGATCGGCCATCGTCCGGTTTCGACCCGAACGCTTCCTGAACCCGCCACCGGTGCGCCCGCCCCGCATGGTGGCCGTCCGCGTGGACGATCGCACCGAGCCATGGATACCCGGCAGCCCCTTGGAAATCCTCTCCGGCGCGGTCTCCTTCGAGCTCCACTACACGTCGCCCAATCTCCTGGCGCCCGAACGCATCCGGTACCGGTACCAATTGGTGGGACTGGACCCGCAACCAGTGGAAGCCGGACACCGCCGTGTGGCCTTTTACAACCGGCTGCCCCCGGGCCGGTACACCTTCCATGTTTGGGCAGCGGGCGCGGACGGGACCTGGATCGAATCCGCCGAGCCGTTCCACCTCCGGATCCGGCCCCGCTGGTGGGAGCGGCGCCCGGTGCAAATCGCCGGCATGGTCGGGCTGACGGCCCTGATCAGCCTCGGCGTCTGGCGTTGGGAACGCAACCGGTCCCGGCGACGGATGGAACAACTCCGCTGGCAGCGGGCGATGGATTTGGAACGGCAGCGCATCGCCCGCGACATCCACGACGACCTCGGCAGCGGGCTCACCGAAATCATCCTGCTCAGCGACACCCTCCGCGAGGAGAGCACCTCCGCACCGGCCCTCCGCGCCCTGGCCGATCAGATCGCCGACTGCGCCCGCCGCCTCACCCGTGCGATGGACGAGGTGGTCTGGGCCAACAACCCCCGCCATGACAGCCTGGAAAGCCTCCTCACCTACCTGAACCGCTACGCTCAGGAGCAGCTCAATCGAGCCGGCATCCGATGCCGATGGGACGTGCCCCTGGAGGTCCCGGACGTGCCGCTCTCTGCCGAAACGCGGCATCACCTCTACCTCGCGTGCAAGGAAGCCCTCCACAACGTGGTCAAACATTCCCAGGCCTCCGAGGTTTGGGTCCGGCTTCACTCCCACGCAGCCGGATTCCAACTCGTCATCGAGGACAACGGACGTGGGTTCGACGTCGGGGACGCAAACACCGACAGCAACGGCCTCCGCCACATGCAGCAGCGGTTGGCCGAGGTCGGCGGCAGCTGCCGCATCGAAAGCCAGCCCGGCCGGGGCACCCGCGTGACCTTCACTTTTGCCGCCCGCGCAACCTTTCGCCCCGTGCCGGCTGCCACGGAGGAATGAACCCAAGCGCGTCCCCTCCCGCGGCCGCAGCCGCCGTCCCCTTCCCCGCACGCCCTCGCGCTCCGTCCCCGCCGGAAACCGCCATGACCCGTTTTGGCCACTGGCCGCCGAACCGCGGGCGTGTCATCCTCGGAACGGTCAAACATGGAAACGGTGATTCCTGTGGCGGTGGTCGAGGACGATCCCAGGGTGCGAACCCAACTGGTGCAGGCCATCAACCGCTTCAAGTCCTGCCGGTGCGTGGGCGATTTCGCCACGGCCGAGGAGGCCATCGAAAAGCTGCCGGCATCACGGCCGGAGGTGGTCCTGGTGGACATCCACCTGCCCGGACTCAGCGGAATCGAGTGCGTCCGCCGGTTGAAGGCTGATCACCCGAAAATGGAATTCATCATGCTCACGGTGTACGAAGACACCGACACCGTCCTCAACGCCCTGGCCGCCGGTGCCAGCGGGTATCTCCTCAAACAAGCCACCCGGGACGAATTGCTCGAGGCCATCCAGCAGGTGCACGCCGGTGGCTCACCCATGACCAGCCACATCGCACGCAAAGTGGTTCAGACCTTTCGCCAGCCGGCACCCGCGGGAGCCGAGTTGGCCACGCTCACCCCCCGCGAACAACAAGTGCTGGAACTGCTGGCCAAGGGCTACATCTACAAGGAAATTGCCCATCTGCTGAACATCAGCTACGCCACCGTCCACAACCACATCCGCCGGATCTACGAAAAACTTCAGGTCCGATCCCGCACTCAGGCGGTGGCCAAGTTCCTGGGCCGCGAAAAGGCGACGCCACCGCCCCGGCCGCCGCGCCAGGCTTGAACCCGGCTTGGATCACGGGAGAACCTTTTCGGAATGCCCGCCGGCACATTTGCTCAGGACCGACCTCTGCCGGCGTGCGCGAATCCGAATGAAGGCACGCTTGCAAGCCCGGGCGGCCTCGTTGCGGTGTCCCGCCGGCGTGCACCGCCCCGACCGGCGGGTTCTTCGATCACCCGGCACCGGCCGCGGCCGTGTCTCGCGCCTCTTCCAACGCTGCCTGCAGGCACCGGGCCGCCGTGGGCAATCGTTCGGCCCAGCCCGGCAGGCTGTCGTGCAACTGCACCAGGACCTTGTGCGCGCCGCACCGGTGCAGACGCTGGTACCAACCCAGCCAGGCCCGGCTCACCGCAGACTCCGGAATCGATGCGTCCCACGGTTCCATGGCCCGGCCGGTCACAGCCGCACACAACAGGCGCGCCGCCACCGTTTCCGGATGGCTGGAGACCCCCTCGGCCTGCCGCCACAGTTCCCAGGCACCTTCGCAGTCGCCACTCAGGAGCAGTGCAGTGGCGCGTTGCACCCGCAGCACGGCGTCTGCCGACACGTACCGCAGGGCCTCACCCGTCCAATCCCGCGCAAACTCCAGGAAGTCCGGCCTCGAAAGCGCCACCTGCCCGCCCAGTCGCCAGGCTTCCACGCAGTCCGGTTTCTCCGTGACACACTCCGTCAGCGCGCGCAGCGCGTCCACGGGACGCTCCCGTTCCACAAGGAAACGGGCATAGTCCAGACGGATGCGGTCCATCGCTCCCGGCCCTTGCAGGGCCGTCTGGAAGGATTGTTCCGCCCCTTCCGCATCCCCGGATCGCCACAAGGCCACGGCCAGACAATGATGCGGCGCAGCGGTCCGGATCTCCTTCAAAATCGGAGACAGTGTCGGCCTGTCCCTCTTGGCCAGGCACTGGCGCATCTGGTCGGCAGCCTCACTGAACTGCCCCCGCTCCAGATGCGCCAGGCCCAGCGCAAAGTGCATCGAGGCCGTCAGCCCACCGTGGCCCCGGGCCAGGGGCGAGGTCAGGACATGGATCACCTCCTCGTATCGGCGGGCCCCGAGAAGCCGGGAGGCCATCTGTGTCAAAAGCGTTTCCCGCAACTCCGGCACCACCTCGGCCGCCGGTTTTCGCGACATCGCTTCGAAAGCCTCCCGATAACGGTCCAGTCCCTCGGCTTCGCGTCCCGACCGCACCAGCTCCAGGCCCAGGTTCATGAGCAGATGAGGCTCGCCCGGCAATTCCTCCACCGCCTGCTCCAGCAGGCGCAGGTTGCGCTCGATCTTGTTCCGGTCCCGGATGACCTCCGGCCGGTACCCGTGATGCCGCAGCAGGACGTTGCCGATCCGGCAATCCAGCCCCCATTCCCGCCGTCGCACCTCCACACTGCTGAAGATCTGCTCGTGCACACGCCCCACGTAAAACAGACCGGGCGCATTTCGAAAGAGCCTGGGCACATAGCAGACCCCCTCGTCCTCACGACCGACGTCCACCATGGGCAACCGCCAGGCCATCACCTCGGGCCGCTCCAGGGCCGCGGCCAACTCCCGCCGACCTTCCTCGGTCAGCTCCTCGTCCGCATCCAACATCAACACCCAGTCCCCCCGCACGTGCTCCAACACCGCGTTTCGCGCCGCGCTGAAATCGTCGCACCAGGTGAATTCGTACACCTCGGCGCCATACGACCGCGCGATTTCCACCGTGCGATCCGTCGAACCGGTGTCCACCACCACGATCTGATCCGCCACTTCACGGACCGAGGCCAGACAACCGCCCAGGAAAGCCTCCTCGTTCCGCACGATCAGCCCCACGCTCAATCTCGGCCGGGCGGCGCCATCAGCCCAGGCCGGCAGCCGCATCCAGTCCGGCTGGGCCGAACCATGAACCGGGCGTTTCAAAAATTGCCGCGCTGCCGCGTAACCCGGCGCCATCCGACGGGCGCGTTCGGCACATTGCCGCGACACCTTGCCCGCACCCACCGACCGCGCAATCTCCGCCAGCAACAGCCACGCCTCGGGATGGAAGGGCCGCTCTTCCATGGCCGCCAGCGCGGCCTTCCACGCCTGCTCCCAACGCCGCTGCCCCGCCAGTTCCCGCGCACGGCCCAAATGGCCCAAACGCGCGCAGGCAGGCAATGCAATCCGCGAGGTGCCGGCCTGCGCACGACCCCGTCCGACCGAGGCCGGGGCCGCCGTCGCGTTCTCCACCTGCCCGGCCAACTGCCGCAGCCGCGCCGCCACCTGTTCCGCAACCCGTGTCCAGGTGTAATCACGGGCGCGCTCGCAAGCGCGCCGGCCCCGGTCGCGACAACCTTCCGGATCCTCGTAAGCCGCACGAAACAGACGCGCCAGAGCGTCCGCGTCCGGCTCCAGCCACCAACCCGGCCGGACCAGCCGGAACTCGCCCACACGATCTCCGATGCCGCGGCGTTCCGCCGGGATCCGCCATCCGCAATCGTCGCCGACGAAATCGTCGGTGGCGCCTCCGGCCGTCACAATCACCGGCAGCCCGCAGGCCATGGCTTCCAGCACGGGCAGGCCAAATCCTTCCCCGCGATAGGGCAACACAAGACAATGGCAGGCCGTGTAAAGGCCGGGCAGTTGGTCCGGAGGCCATTCTTCGTCCAGGTACAGGATCTCCGGTGCCCCGGGCTGTTGCTGCAAGGATCGGATTCGATCGGCCAGGGTCTGACCGGCGTAGTGCGTGGCGCCGCCGCAGTCTTTGATCACCAGGCAAACATCGTCGACAGCCCTGAAAGCCTCCACGTACGCCCGCAACAACACGTCCGGCCCTTTGCGAACAATGGTTCCTCCCACGAACAAAAAGCGGAATCGCTTGGACGTGGGCAGCGGCCGGGCGGGTGTGTCGGGACGAAATCGTTCCGTGTCCACCCCGTTGGGGACGACCACCACCTTTTCAGCCGGTATCCCGGAGTCGACGTACACCTGCCGCACATATCGGGACGGCACCCAGAATTCATCCACCCGGTCCGAGGCACACACCCAATCCACCGGCAACGCCCCGAATTCCCAGGGCTGAATCACCACGAAGCGGCCGCTCCGCGGGCGACGCCAATCCGGTGGCCAGGCATGTCGCACCGTCACCGGGGCCCCGGCATCCGCCTCGGACGAAACCTTCTGCGCAAGCCGCGCGTAGGCCGAATCAATCAACCGGCCCTGCTGCACACGGTGGACACGAATGCCTTCCTTCTCTTCCAGTGCCCGTGTCAGCTCGCGGTTGACATGCGACAAGCTGCCGTGATCCAGAAACGATCCCACCCAATTGACCCGCACCGGTTCCGGGCGGTGCGAAACCGGGCCCGGTGCGTTCCTGACGATCTCCGCTTCCCGGGTCTGAACATGCGTGTCCGCTGCGTGCCCATACAACCACCGCCGGAGCTGAGCAGGGGTCACTTCCGGGATGGACGTGTTCGCCACCTTGGGGGCTTCCGTTGCTTGTCGCGGCATCGAGGTGACATTTGCCCGGGCACGGACCTCCCGAACGCAGCGCACGTCCCAGCCCGCTGCTTCCATTTGACTCAACCAACAGGCCCAAACCCGACCGGGATCGGATTCCGTCACGCCCGCGGGAGGCGCATCCAACAGCGCCTCCCGGCGCAGCAACAGACAACGGGGCAACACCGCGCACAATTGCGCCGTTCCAAGCCGGTCCGGGTCGGCCAGATCGGCCCACCCGGGGACAGCAGCACCGACGCGCCCGCCCTCCGTCGCGCGCATCATCTGTTCCCATGCACGCTCGGGCAATTCCACCCCCGGCTGCAACCACGCCAACCACGGTGCGTCGGATTCGCACGCCTGAACCAGCACCGAAACGAACCACGGATCGTGGGAATCGGCAGAAATCCACACGTTCCGGATACCCTGCAAGGCGCCGCGGAGTTGGGGACCCGGAAGTTGCCGTCGGCTGCCTGCGAGCAGCACGACTTTCGTTCGTGCCACGTCCGGCCAGGCTGCCCGCACCTGGCGCACCGCATGCGCACAGGATGCATCCGGCGCATCCGCCGGAATGAACACCAACAGCTCCACAGGCTCGTGCACCGTGCGACCCTCCAGCTCACCGAGCAGCATGGCCCGGCCGAATGCGAAGTATTCATTGGCGGCGTTGGGCTGATGCTTGTGAAAGACCGCCTGAGGCCACAAAACCCCCTGCTGTTGCAGGAGGCCCGCGTAGCCCTGCTCCCGCAACAGGGCCAGATCCCTGTCACTGCACAGCCTCCGGACGCCGCCCTCGAAATACCGGTCGTCCAGGATCAGCGCGCCGAATTGTTCCACCTCCTCCGGCAACGGGAATGCAGCCGCACGCGCCAGAATGGCTGCGTCGCACCTTCGGAGATCCGTCTGCCAACGCCGCAACCAATCCGGACGGTTCGTTCCCAACCAACCCTTGGAACCGCGCACCCACAACCAGAGCGTCTGATACCAGAGAACGCCCTCCTGAAACCACCGCTGCCGTTCCACGAGCGAGGGGGGCAGGGGCGTGTCACTCAGACACGGTTCGATCGTGCCATCCCCGTTTCGCCGGTAACCGACCGTGCTCCCGCACGGAGCATTGATCAACTGCTCGGCAAAAGCCGGCGAACGCAGAAACGCCCACAGCAACGCCCTGGGAGAACCGAAACTCCCCAGGTAACTCCGCACGTCCATCCCCTCCAGGGCCCGCGCCGCGGCCGTTTCACACGTCAACACATAGCAGCCCAACGTCCGCCGCGGGTTGCCCTCCAGCCGGAGGATCTCGTGTATCTGATACTGGGCGGTGGCGTTGTAACCGATGTCGCACACACCCAGGGTCTCAATCCCTTCGAACCACGGGCGGAGGTAATCCAGGACCTTGCGCCGTTCCTCGGCGCTCCGTGTCTCGACGCGTCGCGCGATCTCCGGCTGAAAAAGCCAGCGCGCAAACTCCAGCATCCGGTCAGGGGTTTGGAGCCTTTCTTCCGGATCCAGCGGAAGTCGCCTGAGATCGCGGGCTTCCAATCCGAGTTGCTCACAAATGGCCCGTACGGAGAGCGTTTGCCGCCGGCCCAACCACTCGACCAGTTTCTCCGCCGTCAGCCGGCCCAATGCAGCAAGATCGGTCGAGGTCCGATTCACATACAACGGACGAACCTCCAACTCCCACCCGCGGGCCCCGGCCTCGCGCTGCAGCATCCGGCCCAGAAGCGCCCCCTCCCGCATGAGAGCCCCCACACGGCGCACCCCTGCCCGGGCAAACTCCTCGCACGCCCAGGTGACGAAGCCGGACAACACCGGCCCCATCAGCAACGCACCGGCGCGGCCAAAAAACGCGGCATCGTCCCCGCCGCCGAACCGGCGCGTCGCCAGCAATCGGAGCCAACGCGAACTGAACACCGTCGGCGGCCGGCCCGGCAGAAAGCCCTCGCGCTCGAAAATCGCGTGGGCAGGTTGCCAGACCGGTGCGTAACCCACCGCACGCACGCCCGCGCGCCACGCGCCGGCCACGTCGGCCCGCACATTGTCTCCCAGATGGACCAGTTCCTCCGGACGCAAACCCTCCGCGCGCAGCACGGCACGGAACAGATTGCCCGTGGACTTGCAAACGCGTTGGTCCGCCGAGGTGTAGATGCGGTGGAACAGCATAGGGTCACACCCGTTCGCCCGCAGGATCTCCGCCAGGTGCTCCGCCGAAAGGTACACGTCGGAAACGATGAAAACACGAAGACCCCGCCCCCGAAGCCATCGCGCAAACTGCAAAACGGCCGGGTTCAAACAGCACAGATCCGCCTCCGCCGCCACTTCCTCGGCGGCCAGCGTCTCGAGGGGCATGCCCAGGGCTCGAAGTTCCTCCGTGATTTCTCGGAGCGTAATGTCCTCGAGTCCGCCGGCCCTCCCCGGCAGCCGGTTCCGGACCCTCACCTCCGCCATCCGGCGGTAGGCCTGGTAGTCGGACGGGCAGAGATGCCCCGGCAACAAACCGCGCGCCGCCAAGCGCTCCCCCACCTCCGTGAACACATCCACCGGATGCTCCGTCCATCGCCAAACCAGGGTGTCGAAAAAATCGAAAGAGACGGCGCGTACGCGGCCGCCGGAATTCTCGATCCAGCCCTTTACACGCCGGATGGCCGGATCGTGAAGCCACAGATCCCCGGGCAGGTTTTGCCACTCTTCCGCTCTCATGGACAACTGCTCCCGTGTTTTCCAGCCCGATCCCCACGGCCCGACCGCGCCGGGGGAATCGGACGGGTGCTCCGGTCGAATTGCCGTTCTCTGCCGACGCGCGGCGATGCCATGACCCTGCTCATATCACCTGCTCCACGGACCGTTGCTCCCTGCGCAGGGGACGATGGCGGGTTTTCAACCCGTCCAGAACCGTCCGCAGGGTCTGCATGCGCTCGAGCACCTCGGCCTCCGAGCGATCGCCCGGTACCAGTCGGGCGATATGCCCGGCCAGATCCTCCAAACCATGACGCGCCGGGACCTCCGGCGCGCACGCAAAGAGAAACCGATCCATCAACCACAGCAGGAACTTCCGTGCACGGCTGCGGCGCTCCTGCCACTCCCGCCGGGCCAGAGCGGCCTCCAGGGCAGCGCCGAGTTCCTCGGGGGTCCTCACCTCGTAGGTCGCGCCGAGTCCCCACCAGGGACTTCGGCCCAACAACACGACCGGTTTGTCGTAAAAGACGGCTTCGAACTGGAGTGTGGTGAACTGGGCGACGATCACGTCCGCCAGCTCGATCAACGCCAACGGATCGGCTTCCTTCACCACGGTGACGCCCTCGATCCTTGCCACTGCGTACGGTTGAAAATCCAACGGGTGCGGTTTGAAAACCACCGCCAGGTCGGGGCGGGCACCCAATTCCCGCCACACCGCCATCACCATGGATTCCGTGGAAGGGAAATGCGGTGCATGATAGCGTCGGACCCGGCTCGCGGCCGGCACCATCCCGCAGGCGTCGAAGTGTCCCAGAACGAGGACCACCCTCCGGTTTTCCACTCCCAGTTCGGCCCGCAGCCGCTCCGCCGACTGCCGGGGCACGTCCGCATACTTGCGCGGTCGGCATGTCCGATACCATTCGGCCAGCCGACCAAAACGGGCCTCGTCCATTCCCGCCACGGCTGCCGGATCCATGAGCCAGTGGGTCTGCAGGTCGGACCACCCGTTGAGTCCCCGGCTTTCAATCATGAGCGTCCCCGGCAACAGGCCCCGCTCGATGGAAAACCATGCGACGCCCCGCTCCACGCACACCCGCTGGAGCAACCGGCTCTGAGGATGGAAGGGATCCCAAGCCAGCACGACCCCGGGATCCAAAAGTTCCAGGACACCCTCCCAGAACTGTCGTGCCCACAGGGCGTCCTGCACACCGTGCCCCCCCGAACGGCCATTCCTCGAGCGCTCGCACTCGTTCTGCCAGCATTCCACCAGGTGTCCATCCACGTAACCTCCGCCCAGCTCCAGGCCCGGGTACACGCGGGGATAGTCTCTCATCAAATACGGAAACTCGAACAGCTCCGGCTCGGAGGTCTCCGGTGGAAGATTGGTGGTGAACAGGGCCAGAGCGACGTGGCGCTCGGCCAGTGCGCGGTGGAATTGCCGCCACCAGCCCCGGGCCGCGGAGTCCAGAATCAACAGATTCGTGGCAAGGCAGATGTCCATCGGATCCATTCCTGTGATGGCGCGTGGTTCCTCGAGTCGCCGTGCACCGCCGGCATTCCGCGCCTTTCACCTCCGGCCCATTCAAAACAACCCGAACTGCCGCATCAGTTCGTCGGTCTTCATGCCGCGGGCAATGGCCAGCACGATTTCACTCTCGTTTTTCTTCCGCCGCAGGGCCTCTTCCAACACCGCCTGCTCATGCTTGCGCGGGATCACCACAATGCCGTCCTCGTCCCCGAACACCAGGTCGTCGCGATGCACGCTCACACCGTCGATCACGAGGGTCTTGTTCCGACCGGTCACGATTCCGCGTTTGCGGGTGTCGCGGCAATGATGGCCCTTGGCAAAAACCGGGAAGCCCATCCGACGGGTGTCGGCCCAGTCGCGCGTGACGCCGTCAATGATGGCCCCCACCGCGCCCGAACGAAGGGCCAGGTTGGCGTTCAGCTCGCCGAAGAACGCGCAACCCGGGGTGCGGTTGGCCACCACGATCACGTCATTGGGCACCACGTGATCGTAGAGGTGCAGGCTGTCATAGATCTCCCGGTAATCTGCATCGTCCGGGCAAACGTCAATCTGCAGGGTTTTGGCCCGACCCAACACGCGCTGGTCCGGAAGGTTCAGCTTGAATTCGGACGACAGGACGCCGGCGATGCCCAGGTCGTCCAGCACGTCGGAGAGGAGTGCCGATGAAAGCACCAGGCGCAGGTTGGCAAACAACCGGCGCTCCTGCTCGCGCAGCCCGACCGCTATCAGATTGGCCATCTCGCAGTCGGCCGGCCAGTTGACGTCCACGCTCTCCAACGGGTCGATCTCCAACAAATAGGGTCGGTTCCCGATGCGCCGTTTGGTCGCCAGGGCCGTCTCCCGGCGCACGACGTACAGTCCCATGGACTCGATAATGGTGTCCTCCAGCTCCACGCTGTTGGGGATGCGATCCAGCGGATAGCAGGGCCGGCCGTTGACCCAGCGGTATTGTTTCTCGCGCCGCACCGCCACCACCGAATCATAGGAGGGATCGTTGCGCAGGAGTTCAATGGCCCGTTCGATGGTCTCCACCCGGATGAAAGGCGAGGTGCAGAGCAGCTGCACGCAGAGGTCGGCGTCCGTGTGCAGGACCTCGTTGTAGAACAGTTGGTGTCCGTCGGTTTGGTTGCTGGCCAGTGCGGGATCGCGCCGCAGGATCTTGCACCGCACCTCGGAGGCCAGACGCATGATCTCCGGCGATTCGGTGTCCAGCCACACCTCGTCCACCGAAGGACAGGCCAGCAGCTTGCGCAGGCTGCGCAAAAACAGCGGTTCACCATCCAACAGCAGGGTGTTCTTGTTGGGCACCCTCTGGCTGGAGCCTTTCGCCGGAACGAACGCCGCCACCTTCAACTTGCGCTCCGTGGCGGAAGGCGACCGCTCCGGCGGCTGGACGGCCGGTGCTGGGGCGGAGTCCACCATCATACGCACGGCTCCGGTTGAAGCCCACCCGTGAGCCCTCCCACACGAGTTTCCAACCGCTCCCAAGCCACCCGGACCGCCTCGTCGGCGGGATCCAGTTCCCGCGCCTGCCGGACCAGCAAAAGCGCCAAACCGGGTTGATCCATCCGCTCGTGTGCCAGGGCCAGGTGCAACCACGCGCGCGCGTTGCCGGGCCGCAGCCGCACCGCCCGCAGAAACGCCATCCCGGCCTCGGCCCATTCGCCAAGCAAATAGTGCACCGAGCCCAGCGCGATCCAGATGCGGTCGTCGGTCGGATCCAGATCGGCCGCGTGTTTCAGGAAATCCCGGGCGGCGCCCTGCTCCCCCCTTGCAAACCACTCGTCCGCACAGGCCACGCACCACCACTTGAGAGCCTCGCGACTTTTCGGGGAAGGACACGCATCCCTGCGCGCAGCAGCATCGCGGCGGGTGGAGGTCCGGGAACGGGGAGGTTCACACACGGTCGCTTTCATCGTCTCACCTCATGCTTGTCGAAGTGGTTGTGTTCGCACCCACGCCGGCGATCTGTCGTCCCCGTCTTCACCCCGACCACCGGCGAACCGGGCGGACCCGGACTCGGACCCGGTCCGCCCGGGGGAAGGAGCCAGCGGTTCGTCCAGTTTTGGCGACCTGACGAAGTCGCTGGACACTCGTTCGGTGTCGTTACGACAGCAGGCCCAGCACCCGTTCGGGTTGCGCATGAGCCTGCGCGCGCAGGGCCTCATCGGCCCGCACCGAAATCCGTACGCTCACCTGACGCGCCACCGCCTCGGCCTCGCCCGCACCCCGCAGGCGCACCGTTGCGGCCGCCAGATTCTGCCGTTCCACCTGCAAAGTTTCGGCCGCCTGCAACAATGCGTCCCGACCCGCCGCCACCCCGGCTCGCTCTTCGTCCAGCGTGCCCACCGCGGCCTCCAGGTGCCTCACGGCCTCCGCAGCCGCCTCCGGCGTCTCCAACCGGGCCGCCTGCACCCGGGCGTATACAGCCCGATCCAGGGCCGGCGACTTCAGGCGCAAGGTCCGACCCCTGCTGTCCACGGGAACCTCCCGCACTGAACCGTCAAACAAGGGCTCGCCATCCAACCTCTGCGCAGCCACTTCACCCAGCGTCCGCGCCAGAGCCGCGAATTCCACCCGCACCGCCTCGCGGTCGGGCCCGGCCAGTGCCGGATCCGCCGCCTGCCGGCTCAATTCCGTCATTCGCGCCAGGGCGGAGTGCGCCCGGTCGAGATACTCCGACTGCGTCCGCACCCGCGTGACGGCGGCGCTGATGCGGTCCGACAACACGTGCACCTGCCGCACTCGCGCGGCCGGCCCGGCAGAAATGTCCCGCCGGGCGGCAACCTCTGCCGCACCAGCCGCCTGCACGTCCTGTACCAGGCGGCCCGCCGACCGGGCCAGCCGGCCGGTGGCATTCGCGCCCCGCAGGCCGGCGCCATCATCCGTGATGTTCGGTTGAATGATCATGGCCGGTTCTCCTGCACAGCAGCATTGGTGCCACGTTTCTGAGCCGGAGGCCGCATGACAATTCGCGGGCCCGACCGGCCTGACGTAACAGCCGTCTGGTCACCATCGGCACGCACCACCGGCAGACGCGGCAACGCCGGTCTCTGCGTCACCACCGCACCGCGGTTGCTCCCCTGGATCTCGAGGTACACCTCCATCCGGTGCACGGGCACTTCCGCCGGGGCCTCGATCCCCACCTTCACGATCTCACCCTCCACCCGCACCACCTTCACGTGGATGCGCCCGTCAATCATGATGCTCTCACCGGGCTTGCGCGAAAGTATCAGCATGGCAACAAAGCTGTGGGGGGTTCAATCACCCGACTGCGGCACCGGCAACGGATGCTGGACCGAGTACTCGATCGCATTGCCGATCACCACCTGCTTGCCCACCCAGGTGTGCCGGTTGATCACCACCGGTCCCTTCAAATTCACCGTGGCCTTCTGCGGGCCGTGGATGGTCACAATGTTCAGCAACAACGCGTCCTCAGGCCCTTTCAACCCCAGCAGGGCCACGTCCGGTGGCGGGATGTCCGGCCGATACTCCGGCACCACCAAAAACGGATCCACCACCACAAAAGCCAGACCCGAACCATCCCGCGCCTCCAACCACCCGAACGGCGCCTCCTCAGGATGAAACGTCAGGGTGTACTCACGAATCGCTTCGAATCCCAGCAACCCCGTCGGCATCCGCACCGTGTACACGGTCGGCCGGGGACCTGCTGCCCGCGCATCCGGTGAACTCACGCAGTTCGTCATGCCGAGCCCGGAGAAGCAACGGCCGTGCCACGACCGTTTCCACGCACCGCATCCGCATTCCACACCACCTTTGCGCGGCGCTGTGCCCGCCCTTTTTGATTCTGACGACGCCCCGGGTTCACCCGCGCAAGCCGGGCGCAGAGCCGGGGAAAACCGGCAAAAAGCTCCGTCAACCGGTGAATTTTTTCCGCAGACGGGTCCGCCACGCGTCGCGGGCGGAAGTTCCGAAACAGGCGAGCTTCATCCCCACGCGGACGCAGTCCCGCTCCGGTAGCCCAACCCGTCACACGGAGGGGACTGCCGGCGGCGTCACCGCGAAGGAGCCGTCGCACGCACCGGCCGTTGCCGGTACTTCTCGTATAACCGGGTGTGGCGGTTCTCCAGGCCGACTTCGCGCCCGGCTATCCACATCCGGACCACCTGGGTGCGAATGTCAAAAATATCCCCGGTGGCGGCGAACAGCGTCCCCTCCCGGCCGGGTTCGATGGCCCCCAAACGATCGCCCAGTCCGCACGCACGCGCGGCTTCCAAGGTCAGGGCGCGCAAGGCCGTCTCAGGCGGGAAACCATGAGCCACCGCCTGGGCGGCGTGGTAGGGCAGGTTCTTCACCAACGATGCGTCCCCGGCCCCCGTACTGAACAGCACGGTCACGCCGGCCTCGTGCAACACCGCTGGCGCGCGAAAATGCACATCATACGGATCCACATCCCGCTCCGGCCGGGTGAACACATGCTCGTAGATGACAGGGATCTTCTGCGCCGCCAGTCGGCCGGCCTCGCGCCAAGCATCCCGCCCGCCCGCCAGGATCACCTGCCAGCGATTGGTTTCCGCCCAGGCCAGCACCGCTCGAATCTGCCGCACCTCGTCCGCATGCACCACCACCGGCAGTTCGCCCCGAACGAACGGGAGCATCGCCTCCCAAATCGGTTGCGTGCCCGGCGCAGCCGGCCGGGGCGGCCGGTTCGGATCCTGGGCGCGCGCGTACGCCCCGGCCTGTCGGAAAAAATCCTCCAGCTCACGCAATCTCCCCGTCCGTTCCCGGGCCTGCTCAGCGAGGGATTTCCACGCAGCCGGGTCGGGCACTTCATCCTTCGAGCGCGTGTCCAAATCCATCGAGGGCCAGAACACGTGCAACGCCAGCGGCGCACGCACGGTCATGTCCCGCACGCCCCAGCCTTCCAGTCGCATCAGGCCGGACCGTCCCGAAACCACTCCGCCCATCGGTACCGGCTCGAAAAAACCGATTCCGTTCGCCCGCGCCACCGGCAACAACTCGGAGTCCGGATTCACCGCCACCCACGACGCCACTTCCGGCGTGTACGCGCCCACCTCGGTCTGATCCAACGTCGAGCGCACGGCGTCGATCTCCTTCAGCCCCAGCCCGGTGTTCAAAGCGATCAATGCCGGATACAGGTGAAGTCCCGACAGATCCACCACCTGCGCGCCCGGCGCCTCCACCCGCTCTCCCACCGCCACCACCCGTCCGTTGCGCAACCACACGTCACCCCGCGTCAGCGTCGGGCCGGTGACCGTATGCACCACCGCGCCCCGCAACAACAAGCCCCCGGCTGTCTCGGAGTCAGCCGTGGCACACGGCCGGCTCGTCACCAACGCCGCAACCACGCCGCATGCGGCCCATGTCCGGCCGCGCCCCGCCCGGTGCGTCTGCCGCACCCGCTCTGCCGCCCTTGCACCAATCATGGCTCCACATCCTCGCAATGCTTTTCCCGATCCGTCACCTCCTGGATGACGCGGAAGAACCCTTCTCCGGCCCCTTCACCGCGCATGCGCCCGCCCTGTGCCCGTACCCACCGCCGCGCCTTCTCGAGCAATCGTTCCCGCTCGGCCCGCAGCAGCCCGGCCTGCCGCAGCGCCGTTTCCCGATCGAAGTACAGGCGTCCATCCACCCAGGTCTGCAAACAGACCGCCCGCGTATCCAGAGGAGGACGCGACCACACGGCGAAATCGGCGTCCTTGCCCGGTTCCAAACTCCCCACCCGATCCGCAATCCCCAACAACCGTGCCGGATGCAAGGTCACCAGCCGCAGCGCCTCCTCTTCGCTCAGCCCTCCGTATTTCACCGCCTTGGCCGCCTCGGTGTTCAATCGCCGCGCCAGATCGGACGAATCGGACTTGAACGCCACCGTCACACCCCGGCTATGCATCAACGCCCCCGCGTAGGGAATGGCGTCGTACACCTCGAATTTGTACGCCCACCAGTCCGCGAACGTCGCCACACCCGCCCCGTGCGCGGCAATCTCGTCGGCCACTTTGTAACCCTCCAAACCGTGCTCCAACGATGCCACCCGCACCCCAAAAGCCTCCATCACTTCGAGGAACGCCAGGATCTCATCCTGCCGATACGCATGGCAGTGGACCAAACGCCGTCCCTCCAGCACCTCCGCCAGTGCCTCCAATTCCAAGTCCGGCCGGGGAGGCAAACGACCCGAGCGCCGCGCCTCCTCTTGCGCCAGGCGGTATTCCCGCGCCGCCGCCAGCCGGTTCGCAATGAACGCCGGGACGCCCATTCGCGTCTGGGGAAAACGGTTCGTGAAACGGTCGCCCCAGTTGGACTGCTTGACGTTCTCGCCCAGGGCCATCTTGATCCCCGGCGGTGCGCCCTCGAACTTCATGGCCTCGGGCGAGGCACCCACGCGCAACTTGATCACACAACTCTGGCCGCCGATGGGATTGGCCGAACCATGGAGCAACTGGCAGGTGGTCAGTCCACCGGCCAGCTGCTCCCGCAACGTCACCGATTCGCTGTTGATCACATCCTCCACCCGCACCATGGCCGTTGACGGCAGCGTCGCCTCGTTCACGGCTCCCAGGATGGCGGTATGACTGTGGGCATCGATCAACCCCGGGCTCACATGCCTGCCCCGCAGATCCAGCACCTCCGCCGCCGGATCGTCCGGAACCGTCGCGCCCACGGCCACGATCCGGCCCTCCCGAATCAGCATCTGCCCCGACTCGATCACCCCCGCCGGCCCACACGTCCAGAGCGTCGCGTTGACCACCTTCAGAACCCGCGGAGCCCGCAACGGACCCGTTCCCTCCAGCGGCAACGCAGCCACGCGTCGGGCACGGTCCTTGCGCGCCTCCTCCCGCCGGGAGAGGTCCCGTTCCTTCCCGGCGCTCCCGACCTCCCCGGAGTCCTCCCCTCCCGACTCCAAATCCGCAGGTTGCCGGTAAACCCGACCCCGAACCCAGACCTGCCGCACCTTTCCCCCGGGGTCGAAATAACTGCGGCCGGCCACCACCGTGAAATTGGCCAGCTTGCCTGCTTCGATGGTCCCCAGCCACTTTTCCACGCCGCACCACCGGGCCGGTACCACCGTCAATGCCGCCAGGGCAGCCTCCTCTTCCAATCCCCGGTCCAACGCCTCCAGCAGTTTCGCGCGAAACTCCTTGCGGTCCGACAACCCATGCGTCGTCAGCGCCAGCTCGCAGCCCGCCCGGCGTAACACGGCCGGGTTCTCGGGCCCCCAATCCCACCGACGCAACTGGTCCAGGCTGACCTGTTCCCAGTCCGCTTCCTCCGGCAGCCGGGGCAGCTCCGGGAAGTCCACTGGCACGATCCATCCCGCGCGCCGCCCTTTCCACAAGTCCGGCCGGCGCCACTCCTCACCGCAGGCCACCAACAAAGGTTCGAACCCAAACTCCTCGGCCAACCGAATCGCCCGATCCATCATCAACACGCTGCCCGGCTCGATCACCAGACGCACCTCCCCGCTCCACAACCCGTCCAGAGCCTCCCAGGCCGGATTGTATTCCAGCTCCGTTGCCGCTTCCGGGTGGGCCCGCACCCAATCCCGCGCCTGCCGGTAATGTTCCGCCTCCATCAAGGTCTGCCGGACCACCGCAACCACCCCCATCAAGGACGCCGGAAACCGCCGGCCGCGGGCACCCACAGGCTCGAACGCCACGTACTGAAACACATCGGGCCGCAACACCCGCCGATTTGGATCCTCTTCACCCAACAGGACCAGGGCACTTCGCCCCCGGAAGATCCCCTCAGGCGGCACCAGCACCGCAGCGGAAAACCCGAGCTCGCGCAACGCCGCCCACCCGGGATCCGCCGCATCCAATCCTTCCACCGCACGCCTCTCGGGCGTCACTCCCGCCACGGCATGTCCGGGCGCTTGCCGACCCCGACCGCCCCCCTGGCCAGAGGCACCCAAAAACTGGTAGCCCATCGCCCCCGCCACCGACGCATCCACCGGTTGTACCATGCGGGTATCCACCGGACGATTCGTACGAGAAGACACAAAATACGGCTCGATGAACCCCGGATAGATCGTCAGCCCGTCCATCCGCCAGACTTCCGCCCCCGGCGGCAGCGCCACATTCGTGCCAACTGCGGCGATCCGGTCCTCCCGAACCAGTATCGTGCCCGACTCCAACACCTCCCCCGGTCGCACCACCACCCGGCCGCCCACCAGCGCGCGCCATTCCGGCGGTGAAGGCGGAAGACCAGGCGGAGCGATCTCCACCGCACAGGCCGTTCCCATCACCCACACCCCGAGCCAACACGCAATCGGGCGGCCCCAGGCACATCGCACTTGCCCGCACATGACAGGCCGAACCTTAGAATCCGATCGTTCCCCCGACAAGCGCCGTCCCGCCCTTCCCGAACCCGGGTCGGACCGAGGCCATGAACGCGCCCTCGCGCGGACCCAACCTGAACGCATCCCCTACGGCTCTCCCCTTGCCTTCCAGCGGCCCGCGCCTAGATTTCTCCCGTGAGCAAGGCAGCACATCTGTTCCGCACCGGGTTGATCCTCCTGTGCCTGAGCCTCTGGTGGTGCGGTTGCGCCACCAACAAGATCAACTGGGCCGAGCGCGTCGGACACTACACCTTCGACCAGGCCGTCGTGGAACTGGGCCCGCCGGATAAACAGGCCAAATTACAGGACGGCACCCTCGTGGCCGAATGGCTCACCCGCCCCGGCCGCAACCGCCTCTACACCTCCGCCGGCTGGTACCCGTATTGGCACGGCTGGGCCTTCCCCACCTATGTCGAAACCTCCTCCCCGGACGCCTGGCTGCGGCTGGTCTTCGCCCCCGACGGCCGGCTCAAGGAATGGAAAACCTACCTGCGCTGACCGAGCCGGCCCGCTTGAGCACCGACAACCGGCCCACGCCCCCACGCAAACGCCGGCCACGGCCCGGGGATGAACCGCCTTGTGCCCCCATGCCCCGCCTGACATGCTGACGCCCTGCATGGCGGAACCGGCCCCCACACCTCTCACCGACGCCCAGTTGGTCCATCGGGCCAAACAGGGTGACCTCGGCGCTTTCGAAGAACTGGCAAGCCGCCACGAACGCAGGATTTACACCCTGGCCCGCCGCATCACCCAGAACGAACACGACGCCCAGGACGTCACCCAACAGGCCTTCCTCAGCGCCCTCGAACATCTCCATGACTTCCGCGAAGAAGCCAGCTTCGCCACCTGGCTCGACCGCATCGCCACCCACGCCGCACTTAAAATCCTGCGCAAACGCAGGGGCCTGGACACCGTCTCCCTCGACCAGGCCACCGACCCCGACCCCGAAACCGGCGAGATTCCTCACCCCGAGTACATCGCCGACTGGCGGGCCGGCCCCGAAGAGCTGGTCCACCGCGGCGAGGTGCGGCAATTACTCGAGGAAGCCCTGGCCAACCTCGACGAAAAATACCGGCTGGTGTTTCTGCTGCGCGACGTCGAGGGCCTCTCGGTCCGTGAAACCGCGGAGTTGCTCGGCCTGTCCGAAACCAACGTCAAGGTCCGGCTCCTTCGCGCCCGCCTTCAACTCCGCGAACAACTCACGCGCGCACTGGGTGACCCCGCCCGCCGGCTCGAACCTCACCGTCACGAAACCTGATCGCACCCTCCGCCCCCGGCCGGCCGGTTGACCCTCTCCGGGCGGACGCATCAGTCGTGCGATCCGCCGTTTCCCGGCAGTGGCTCCGCCGGCACGCAACCTCCCCGCATCGTGCCAACCCCGGCCCGGCATCCGGACTTTCCATCCCGCCGTCCCAGCCGTAAGCTGCCGGTTTCGCACAAACCAGGGATTCGAACAGCATGGCGGAGAAGTTCATCCGTATCGGCGGCGCACGGGAACACAATCTCAAGAACCTGACCCTGGAAATCCCGCGCGACCGGCTGGTGGTCATCACCGGACTGAGCGGCAGCGGCAAATCGTCGCTGGCGTTCGACACCCTTTACGCCGAAGGCCAGCGCAAGTACGTCGAAAGCCTCTCCACCTACGCGCGGCAGTTCCTCGGCCAGCTCCAAAAACCGGACGTGGACTACATCGAAGGTCTCTCGCCCGCCATCGCCATCGAACAGCGCAGCTCCGGTGGCAACCCCCGGTCCATCATCGCCACCACCACCGAGATCTACGACTATCTCCGCCTCCTCTACGCTCACGTGGGCAACCCTCACTGCCCGGAAACCGGCGGCCCCATCGTGACCCAGACCACCAGCGACATCGTGGACCGGCTGCTGGCCCTGCCCCGCGGCACGCGCCTGCAGGTGCTCGCACCGGTGGTCCGCCAGCAAAAGGGCGAGTTCCGTGACGTGCTCGAACGGCTCGCCCGCGAAGGTTTCGTCCGTGCACGCGTGGACGGTCAGATCGTCGAAATCGGCGATCCCCAGCACCGGATCCGTCTGGACCCCGGACAAACCCACACCATCGAGGTCGTCGTGGACCGGCTCCTCGTGGACGACAAGGTCCGCGTGCGCCTGCAGGATTCCGTGGAAACCGCCCTGCGCTGGGGGGACGGCCAGATCCTCACGCTCCACCAACCGCCCCCTTCACCCACCGCCGCCCTCACCGGCACCAGCAGCGCAGACGGCTGGATCGAAACCATCCACTCCAACCGGCGTTTCTCACCCGCCACCGGCAAGAGCTACGAACCGCTCACTCCCAAGCACTTCTCGTTCAACGCACCCGATGGCGCCTGCCCCGTCTGTCACGGGCTCGGTCAGGTCATGGTCTTCGACGAAGGGCTCGTCGTCCCCGATCCCGACAAATCGCTCGAGCAGGGCGCCATTCAACCCTGGCGTCGCGGCGACAAACGCATGGTGCAGCATTACCGCACCGTCCTCCGCGACCTGGCCGCCCACTTCGGCCTGAGCCTCGACACGCCCTACAAGGACCTGCCCGAATCCTTCCGGCGCATCCTCCTCCACGGATCCGGCTCGGAACTCATCGAATTCCACTTCACGCGTGGCGACTCGACCCAGGTCGTCCGCAAACCCTTCGAGGGCGTCCTGCCCCAGCTCCAACGCCTCTACGCCGAAAGCGGAAGCGAGACCACACGCAACCGCCTCAAAGCCTTCATGAGCCCCAAAACCTGCCCAACCTGCATGGGCAAACGCCTCAAACCGGAAATCCTCGCCGTCACCCTCACCGACGGCCGGCCCGAACGCCGAACCCGAATCGGGCCCCATGGCCCCGAAATCCCGGGCCTCTCGATCATGGACTTCTGCGCCCTCACCGTGGACCAGGCCGAATCCTTCCTGGCCGCACTCCAACTGACCGAGTTCCAGTGGAAAATCGCAGGCGAAATCGTCCGCGCCATCCGCTCCCGCCTCGAGTTCCTGCGCAATGTCGGACTGGGCTACCTCACACTGGACCGCGAAAGCGGCACCCTCAGCGGCGGCGAAGCCCAGCGCATCCGCCTGGCCACCCAGATCGGCGCCGGCCTGGTCGGCGTGCTCTACATCCTCGACGAACCCAGCATCGGCCTGCACCCGCGCGACAACGAAAAACTCCTCCACACCCTCGAACGGCTCCGCGACCTCGGCAACTCCGTCATCGTCGTGGAGCACGACGCCGACACCATCCGGCGCGCCGATTACATCATCGACATGGGCCCCGGCGCCGGCGTGCACGGGGGCGAGGTCGTGGCCGCCGGCACTCTCGAAGAGGTCCTGCAACACCCGCGTTCCCTCACCGCCCGTTATCTCAGGGGCGAACTCTCCATCCCCGTGCCCAAAAGCCGCCTCCAGCCCGATCCCCACCGCGGTTGGATCGAGGTCCTCGGCGCCACCGCCAACAACCTCAAGAACATCCACGCCCGCTTCCCCATCGGCCTGTTCACCTGCGTCACCGGCGTGAGCGGTTCCGGCAAAAGCACCCTCGTGGACGACGTCCTGCGCCGTGCCCTCATGCGGCGGTTCTACGGTGCCAAAGACACCCCGGGACCCCACCGCGAAATCCGCGGATACGAACGCCTCGAAAAGGTCATCGTCATTGATCAATCCCCCATCGGCCGCACCCCGCGCAGCAACCCGGCCACCTACACCGGCATCTTCAACGAAATCCGCGAGCTCTTCGCACGCCTGCCCGCCGCACGCGTCCGCGGCTACGGTCCCGGCCGGTTCAGCTTCAACCTCCGCGGCGGCCGCTGCGAGAAATGCCAGGGTGACGGCGTCCTGGCCATCGAAATGCAGTTCCTCCCGCCGGTCTACGTCACCTGCGAAGCCTGCGGCGGCAAACGCTACAACCGCGAAACCCTCGAGATCACCTACAAGGGCCGGAACATCGCCGATGTCCTGGCCATGACAGTGGACGAGGCCGTCACCTTCTTCCGCGCCATCCCTTCCATCCACGAAGCCTGCCTCACCCTTGCTCAGGTCGGCCTCGGCTACCTGCAACTCGGCCAACCCGCCACCACCCTCAGCGGCGGCGAAGCCCAGCGCGTCAAACTGGCCGCCGAACTCGCCCGCCGCTCCACCGGCCGCACCCTCTACATCCTGGACGAGCCCACCACGGGCCTCCATTTCCATGACGTCGCCAAACTGCTCGAAGTCCTCTTCAAACTTCGCGACGCCGGCAACACCCTCATCGTCATCGAACACAACCTCGACGTCATCAAATCCGCCGATTGGATCCTCGACCTGGGCCCCGAAGGCGGCGAGGGCGGCGGCCGAATCGTGGCCGAAGGCCCGCCCGAAACCGTGGCCAACTGCCCGCAAAGCCACACCGGACGGTTCCTCCGACCGCTCCTGCAACCGGCCGGGCCATCCACCTGAGCCCCCGGCAACCCAACCCCTCCCCCGCACCGGCGCCAACCCGCAAACAGAGACCTTTCCCAGCCGCACCATCGGAGCCAACATCCCTCCGGCGCACATGAAACAGTATCACGAGCTGTTGCAACACATCCTCGATCACGGCCGGTTCAAAAACGACCGAACCGGCACCGGCACCTTTTCCGTCTTCGGCTACCAGATGCGATTCGATCTCAACGCCGGTTTTCCCCTCGTCACCACCAAGAAAATCCACTGGAAAAGCGTCGTCTACGAACTGCTCTGGTTCATCCGCGGCGACACCAACGCCCGCTGGCTCCGGGAACACGGCGTGACCATCTGGGACGAATGGGCCGGCCCCGACGGCAGCCTGGGCCGCATCTACGGCGCCCAATGGCGCGACTGGCGCACCGCCGACGGCCGTTCCATTGACCAACTGGCACGCGTCATGGAGGAGATCCGGCACAACCCCGACAGTCGCCGCCTCATCGTCACCGCGTGGAACCCGGGCGAGCTGGACCAGATGGCCCTGCCGCCCTGTCACACCCTCTTCCAGTTCTACGTTTCCGAGGGCCGCCTCAGCTGCCAGCTCTATCAACGCAGCGCCGACGCCTTCCTCGGCGTGCCCTTCAACATCGCCAGCTACAGCCTGCTCACCCTCATGATCGCCCAGGTCTGCGACCTGCAACCGGGCGAGTTCATCCACACCTTCGGCGATCTCCACCTCTACGCCAACCACATCGAACAAGCCCGGCTCCAGCTCTCCCGGCAGCCGCGTCCCCTGCCCACCGTCCGACTCAACCCGGCCATCCGCCGGCTCGAGGACTTTCGTTACGAGGACATCCAACTCATCGGTTACGACCCCTGGCCCGCCATCAAGGCACCCGTGGCCGTCTAGCACTGCAATACTCATGCACCACGCAAACCCCAGTACGGCTTCCGCAGCCCGCACCGCCACCCCGTCGTCCACCCCCGATCCCATCGGCGGGCCGGATTTTTGGGCCCTGGAGCCCGGCGTCACCTTCCTCAATCACGGCGCCTTCGGCAGTTGCCCCCGCCCGGTGCTGGAACACCAGCACAACCTCCAACTCCGGATCGAGCGACAGCCGGTCCGATTCTTCGTGGACGAATACGAGGCACTGTGGGACGGGGCGCGAACCGACCTGGCCCGCTTCCTGGGCGCCCGGGCCGAAAACCTCGTCTTCCTCCGCAACACCACCGAGGGGATCAACATCCTGCTGCGTGCCTTCCCCCTCCGGCCGGATGACGAGATCCTCGTCACCAACCACGCATACAACGCCTGCCGGAACGCCGTCGATCGCACGGCCGCCGAACGCAACGCACGGGTCCGCGTGGCTTCCATCCCGTTTCCCTTGCCCCGGCCGCAAACGGCGGTGGAATGCATCCTGGCAGCCGTCACGGAACGCACCCGGCTGGCGCTGCTCGATCACGTCACCAGCCCCACCGGACTCGTGTTCCCCTTGGAAACGCTCATTCCGGAACTGCGCCGGCGCGGCGTGGAGGTCATCGTGGACGGAGCCCACGCACCGGGTCTGATCCCCACCCGGCTGGACGCACTCGATTGCCTCGGCTATGCCGGCAACTGCCACAAATGGCTCTGCGCCCCCAAAGGAGCCGCCTTCCTGCATGTGCGACCCGACTTCCAAGCCCGCGTGCAGCCGTTGATCACCAGCCACGGCGCCAACAGCACGCGCACCGACCGGTCCCGCTACCTCCTGGAGTTTGCCTGGATGGGCACCATGGATCCCACGGCGTGGCTCTGTGTGCCCGAAGCCATCCGCCAGGTCGGCTCCCTCCTGCCCGGCGGCTGGCCGGCCATTCAACAACGCAACCGCACACTCGCCCTGGAGATCCGCAACCGATTGTGCGAGCTGTTCGAAATCCCGCCACCCGCGCCCGACTCCATGCTCGCTGCCATGGCCGCAATCCCCCTTCCACCAGACCGGCAGGGCGAGATCGGCCGGATCCGAAACGGCCTGGACCCGCTGCGCGACCACCTCTGGCAACGCCACCGCATCGAGGTGCCGGTCTTTCCCTGGCCGCAACCACCCGCCCGCGTTCTCCGTGTTTCCCTCCACCTTTACAACACGCCCGAAGATGGCCACCGGCTCCTCGCCGCCCTCCGCGAATGGAGGGAAAACGCTTGTCCATCCTGAAGCCCCTCCCAGCCCGCCATGCGCGCACGCGCCGACCAGACCCCGCCCGACCGGCCGTTCGAAGCCATCGCCGCCATGGCCCTCAACCGCGTCATCGGTTGCCAGGGCCGGCTTCCCTGGCACCTGCCCGAGGACTTCCGCTGGTTCCGGCAAACCACCATGGGCCATGTCCTCGTGATGGGCCGGCGCACGTTCGAATCCATCGGCCGGCCGCTGCCGGGTCGCGTGACCATCGTGCTGACACGCCGGTCTTTCCACTGGCCGGGCGTACACGTGGCGCACGATTGGGATCAGGTGCGAACCATCGCCGCCGGCCGCCGCACCTTCATTTGCGGAGGTGCCGAAATCTACCGCCAGGCGCTCCCGTGGTGTTCGGACCTCTACCTCACGCTGGTCCAAAGGGAAGTGCCGGGCGACGCATCCTTTCCCCCGTTCGAAGACCGGTTCGAACTGGTGAAGGAAATCCTGGCCACGCCGGAATTCCGCATCCTTCACTTCCGCCAGCGATCACCGGCGCAGCACCCGGCTGCGCAGGGAGCAGACCCTCCGGCAACCCCGACCTCCGGAGGCCCACCGGTCTGACATGCAAAACCGCCGCCGAACCCCGACAGGCCCGGCGGCGGGTAAACGTCACAAGTGGAACGTCACTTCGTGGCCTCGGCCAGCGGCCCGCTCAGCGGCACCACCGGCGATTGCAGCCCGGCCTTGGAAGCCGCCGCATACACCACCAATCCCACCACAAACGCCAGCACGGGCGCCGCCGGCACCGCCACGCCCAAATTCGGCAGAATTCCGACGATGAAACCCAGCGCCCACGCCAGCCATCCGGCCGGGTTGAAGCCGGCCCGCGGCCCGGTCCAGCGCCCGCCATTCAGCAGATAATCCGCCACCATCGCACCGCAGATCGGCCCGAAGGAGGCCCCGATGATGGTGAACACGGTCACCAGTTTGCCGGCCCACCCGAACAGCGCCAGCACGATGCTCACCACGGTGCCAATTCCCACCGAGACGAACGGATTCACGTTCGGCAGCGTGGTTTTGAAGCTGTTGGCCGCAATGAACGAGGAGAAACAGGCCGGCGGAAACGCCGCCAACGCAAGCAACAGCCAGAACAACTTGGCCGCCTTCTCCCCGACCACGCTCACCATCAGACTCGTGGCCGTCACACCCTCCGGCAGGTTGCTCCCGGCCTTCCCGTACGCACCTGCCACGATCAGCAGGCTCAGGCCCGCGGTCAACAGGATTGCCAATCCGATGCCGATCAACCCGCCCCACTGCACGTCCTTCTTGTCACGGTTGTTCAAACCGAAGTCCACACCCGCCGCGCCGGCCGTTGCGAAGAATCCCACCACATACGTCAGCATCAGGGCAATGACCGCCCCGGCACTCAGCGGCTGGGCCACCTTGCCGGAGGCCACCAGCACCTGCGGATCAAAGTTCCCCACGCCACCCACGGTCTTGACGAACAGGATCAACAGGATCGCCAGCGGCAACAGCGGCAGATAGGTCGCCACCTTCGCCACGTACTGGATCCCCTTCAACCCCATGAAGGCCGCCAGGGCCGCCCAGATCACCACCAGGATCGCATGGCCCGGCACCGGATAGGCCGAGTCGGCCGCCAGCGAGGCGCCCGCAAACGTGTTGTACAACAGCATCGAGGAGAAGAACGCGTTCACGCCCAACCACCCGAACTGCAGCACGCCCATCAGGAAGCCCGGCATGATGAACCCGCCCTGCGCACCGAACGTCGAGGTGCCCACAATGTAAAGCGGCAGACCCGTGCGCATGCCGAACAAACCCGGCACCAGATAGAACAGATAATGACACGCCAGCGCCGACAACAGCAGCCCCAGCAGCGCCACGCCCAGGCCCGCCGACAATGCCTGCCCGCCGTTGGTCACCGGGTCCCAGAACACGAACCACAGGAAAATCCCCGCATAAGTCGGCGCGGTGTTCTTGTACCAGGGAGCCCGTTTCTCCTGCGGATTCGGCGTCGCACTGGTGATGTAACTCGGCAGTGAAGTGGCAGGTTGAGGAGTGGTTGCATTCATGACACCGGTCGTTGGGTTGAAGAACCTGATCCGGCAACCGTCCCCCGCCGCAACACGGGTCGCCCGGGTTGACGAATGCCGATGGTCGGTTCCATGGAATTGCGCTTCCGACCGCGCGCGGAGCGGCCTCAGGGGTACCCCGCGCCCGTGCGCCTTTTCTAATGAAAACCCCCGGAACCTGTCAATCGGAAGATGTACCCCCGGGGCTCCCCGCAGCGCCCTGTCTCCGAGTGACCCATGGATCCGAAGGGGACATGCCGCCCCGTCCCAGACCGGCTTCTTCCGACCCGCCCGCGGTCGGACCGCGTCCACCGGGCATTTCAACCCGCCCGATCAGTTCCCGAACATCCGCAATCCCGTGTCGGGCCATGTAGGCCTGCAGACCTTCCACCACCTCCAACGCCGTGCGCGGCGCGTAAAAATTGGCCGTCCCCACCGCCACCGCCGTGGCACCCGCCAGCAGAAACTCCACCGCATCCGCCGCGCTCTGGATGCCGCCCATGCCGATGATCGGAATCCGCACCACACAGGCCGCATCGTACACCAGCTTCACCGCAATCGGTTTGATGCACGGCCCGGTCAAACCACCAATCCCGTTGGCCAGGCGCGGCCGCCGCGTCTCGATGTCAATGGCCAGCGCCGGATAACTGTTCATGATGGACAACGCGTCACTCCCCTCCTGCTCGGCCACACGCGCATACGGGACGATGCTCGTCACATTGGGACTCAGCTTCGTGATCAACGGCAATCGGGTGGCCTTCCGGCACGCCGCGACCACCCGCCCCAACAACCGGCAGTCTGTCCCGAATTGTGCCCCTCCCTCCTTGATGTTCGGGCACGACACGTTCAGCTCCAACGCGCCCACACCCTCCAGCTCGTCGAACCGGCGCGCCACCTCGGCGTACTCCTCGATGGTCGTCCCCCAGATGTTGATGATCGTCGGCACCCGCAACTGCCGCAGAAAGGGCCAGTACCGGCGAATGAATCCGTCCACCCCGGGGCCCTGCAGCCCGATGGCATTCAACAGTCCGCTGGTCACCTCGGCCGTTCGCGGCGTCGGATTGCCCCGCACCGGCCGCAAACAGATCCCCTTCACCGTCACCGCGCCCAGACGGTTCAGGTCCAGCAGCCGCGCATATTCCACCCCGTAGCCGAACGTGCCCGAGGCCACCGTCACCGGATTCTGCAGCCGCAGCGCCCCAATCTGCACCGACAGGTTCATTCCGGCACCTCCCACAACAGCACCCGCGAGTCGAACACCGGTCCTTCCGTGCAGGCGCGCTGATACTCCCAACCCGTCTCCGTCCGAACCGGCACCACGCAGGTCAGACAAACCCCCACGCCACAGCACATGTGCTCGTCCAGCGAAAGTTCCGCCGGCAGACCGAACTCCTCCGCCAGCCGTCCCACCGCACGCAACATGCCGGTCGGCCCGCAAGCGTACAGTTTCCGTCCCTGCCCTCCGCGTTCCAGCTCCCGCCGGAGCGGCTCTGTCACGAGACCGCGCACACCCCGGCTGCCATCCTCCGTGGCCACGTGCACCTCCCAGCCCAGTGCGCGGAATTCCTCCTCGCAAAGAATGTCCTGCCGGCTCCGACCTCCCTGGAACAGGACCCCGCGCACCGGCGACCGCTCGGCCAGCAGGTACAACGCCGCCACCCCGTATCCCCCGGCCACCAGCAACGGTTGCTCATCCCTGCCGGGCAGGCTGAATCCGTGCCCCAACGGACCCAACGCGTCCATCCGGTCCCCCGCACGCGCCCGCGCCAAAGCCGCCGTTCCCTGACCCACCACCTTGTACAGGATCGAAAGGGTCTGCCCCCGAACCCGGTAAATGCTGAAAGGCCGGCGCAACAGCGCGCCCCCGCAGCAGGGAATCCGAAGATGCACGAACTGGCCCGGTTGCGCGGCCGGCGCAATCCCGGCCGCCCGCAACGTCAGCAAATGATACGAGCCGGCCGCCGGCCGGTTCTCCACAACCTCCACCGATTCATCCACCATGACCGCGCGCAACATGGGACGCCGGCGCCCGGCTTGTCAACGTGACCCGCCACGGCCGCCCCCCCCAAACGCCGCATCCCGCACAAAACAAGGGGCGAAGCCGCACGACTTCGCCCCTCCATGAACCCAAAGAGCTTTTCTATCCGGAGCGACCGGCCCGCCCCGGCAGAACCCTCAACTCGCAGCCGCCTCCGGCTTCTTCCAGTTCCTCTTGGGCGGTTTGACCACCAACCCCTTCTTGATCGCACTGGCAGCCACGCGAATGTACCGGACCCGCCCGTTGACCACCGCCTTCACCCGCTGCAGGTTCGGGAAAAACCGCCGCTTGGTGATGGCCGTCACGTGCGTGCCAATACCGCCCGCCTTCTTGGCCTTGCCACTCCGCCAGATGATGCTGCCCTTGCGGGGCCGTTTGCCTGTCAATTGACAAATCCGAGCCATAACAAAGTCCTCCAGCCCACTCCGGAGTCCCTAGCCCGACTCCGGAGTGGCACATTCTAGCTTCGGACGCCGCCGCCGCAAGCGACAATTTCACGGCCCGGGAAAGCCCAACCAGATCGTCACGCCCATTGCGACGAAACCCGGCTGCCCGATCACCATACCCGGCCCGAACTGGCCACCCGACCCGAGAGCGCGCCGAGAACCCTGGGGGCGCTGTAAGCGGACCAGAAACCGGCCAGTCGGTGCGAAACCACCCACCAGCACCGGAGCGGTTTACGCCAGAAGCCCGGCTGGCCGGCCACCGCTTGTCCCCCGGGAGAGTCCACCTGCACCTCTCGGCGCGCGGTTCCGAGCCTGCACTGGCAAAGGCAACCGAAGGGTGAGCCCGCCCGGCCAGAAACACCGCGTGCACAACAATAACCGGCAGCACTCGGCCACCCGGTCACTTCAAACCGGCCAAGGCCCTTGGGGGCGCCCACACCCGCAACACCGACGAACCCTTCCGAGCCTCGACGCCCGGTGCACCCTGTACCCAGGCAGATCCCTC
Source organism: Limisphaera sp. 4302-co (assembly GCF_049537155.1). NCBI lineage: Bacteria > Pseudomonadati > Verrucomicrobiota > Verrucomicrobiia > Limisphaerales > Limisphaeraceae > Limisphaera > Limisphaera sp. 4302-co. The sequence goes on along the minus strand of NZ_JBMVQZ010000004.1, from coordinate 230,220 downwards.
CTTCCATGGAGGGCTTGGTCGCTCTGCGCCGGCGCTCGCAGCGCAAACGCCGCCTCAGCAGGAGGCACCGGTGCGCGCAAATTGCCGGGACAACCGGGCACCGTCCTTGCATTCAGTCCCAGAGCTCTTCGAGTCTCGGCGCCATCCGCGGCTCCGGAAGGGTCTCAGCAGGTTGGATCTCCCCATCCCGCAAGGGCCTCTCCCAGCCCCAAGGGTGGAGCACGCAAGCGTGTGCCCCACCACGAACCCGGGACAACCCGCCGCCTCAGCATTGCCCCAGAGGGCCCACACCCGCCGTGAACCCAGCCGCAAGGTCGGTCCGAATCACCTCCGCAGCAGAGGAGGCCACATCTCCATGAGTCCGGAGGTCGCCCGCACCACCACCGCGGCTTTTCCAGACTCACGAAGGTCGGCAATCCGGCGAATGTCACCGCAGAACGCCATGGCTGCAGCTTCGCTGAGGGATCGTTGACGGAGGCACTCGACGGACCCAAGCCGGTAACAGCTTCAACAGCCTTGTCATGCCACAGGAAGCAGGGTACACGGCACCACAAAGGAATCCCGACTTCTTCGGCCTTGGCGGTCATCGGTTGGGACCTGGTTGGAACGCACCTTGGGCCGGCGCGCGGCATCAGCCCGGACAGAAGCCCGCGAGGTCGGACCAAGCACCAGACAAACAGATCTCCTTGTGTCGTGCATTCCCCACCCCATCCACCCCGTTGAGGCACGTCCCCCATCGGATCCATCCCGAAAGAGTGCCGATTGATTGGTCAAATTTTGCCCTTGACAGGGCCAGAAAATGTGCAAGGCTCCTCGAGCAAATACTCATCGGTATGCGTCCAGACTTCCCCCATATCCCTTGTGCTGCCCGGCAAATGGTCCGCAGTGCATACCGGATGGTCTGGTTCCTCTGGATCCCATTCGCGCTCGGCTCGACCGTGCTCCCGCACCAAGGCCGAATCTCCACAACCGAGGGGTATTTCGATGGAGAGGGACAGTTCAAGTTCGCCCTGCTCGACCCGGCCGGGGGACAAACACTTTGGCAGAACTCGCCCGACTCGGATGCCAATGGCGAGCCCGACCGCGCTGTCCTCATCCCCGTGCGTCGCGGACTTTATACAGTGTTCTTGGGAGACACGAGTCTCACCAACATGGCCCCCTTGGATGAAACGGCGCTGGCGAGGCCCAACTTGGTCCTTCGCATCTGGTTCAACGACGGCAACCAGGGTTTCGAACGCCTCGAACCCGATCTCCGCGTCCCGGCCCCGGCCTATGCCTCCGCGGCAGCAACCGTCCCCGACGCCACCATAACCGCAGCCAAACTCGCTCCCGAGGTCCTCAACCCCCTCCAACAACAACTGGCGGCCCTTGCCAGCGAACTTCATGCACTCTCCAACCGGCACGAGGCTATGGCAGCAGCCATCACAACCGGCCTTCCGCCCGGAGTGCCTGTCCTCTCTTCTGTGCCGGATGATCCGACCCTGCTGCAGCAAGGGTTCCGATTGGCCATGAGTCTGCCCGCCCCGGGCTGGACAGCGGGCTCCACGGCCGACGAGCCCCTTCCCCGACACGGACACACCGCCGTATGGACCGGCACCGAAATGTGGATCTGGGGTGGGACACTCGCGGATCCTGCCCTGACCACCGCCAGCGGAGCCTTCTATCGCCCCGGGTCCGATACCTGGTCCCCCATGCCCCTGGCAGACGCCCCGTCGCCACGCACAGGCCATGGTGCGGTTTGGACCGGAAACGAGATGATCGTCTGGGGCGGGACCGGTCAGGGCCGCTACCTCGAAACCGGCGGCCGTCTTGCTCCGGACTCCCCGACGTGGTCCCCCGTCTCGACCCTGGGAGCTCCGTCCGGCCGAGATGGCCACGTCATGGTCTGGACGGGGCGTCACGTCCTGGTGTGGGGCGGTCGAAACTTCACCGGCCTCTTGAACGACGGGGCGCTCTACGACCCGACGCGCGATCAGTGGACGCCGTTACCCAGCCAGCAAGCCCCCGAGCCCCGCACGGGCGCAGCGGGAGTCTGGGCCGGCGACACCCTGGTCGTCTGGGGCGGCCAAGGCCTGCAGGGAAAGCTCAATTCCGGTGCGCGGCTCCGTTTCGACGCCGCAGGCAATCCGGTCGGTTGGGAGCCCGTTTCCTCCACCAATGCGCCGTCGGCCCGCACCGGACACAGTGCCGTGTGGACCGGCCGGTTCGTCATTATCTGGGGCGGTGGAAGCGACGGAGGTCTTCGAACGGACGGCGCCCTTTACGACCCGGCCGCAGACAGTTGGACCCCCCTGCCGTCCCAACAGGCACCCGCCGCACGTCAGTTGCACAATGCCATCTGGACCGGTCGCGAGATGCTCATCCTCGGAGGCATCGGCGGCGACGGCTCGTCCCCGTCTCCCCATGCTTTCGATCCCGTTCGGCAGACCTGGCGGACGCTCACCACAAGCGGGAATCCGCCCGCACGAAGCGAGGCCACGGCTGTTTGGACGGGCACCGAAGTGCTGCACTTCGGAGGCCGGGTCGGAACGGTTACGCTGGCCGCCTTGTATCGTCTGGATCCCCGTCCGGCTCTCCACCTCTATGTAAAAAACTGAAAAGCCGCCCCCATGCACTCACCATCGCCGATGCCATCATCGTGGCAGGTTCCCTCCCCGCAGACCGCAAACCGGCGTGCCCGCTCGTCCCCGATCCGGACCGTCCCGGGTCTGCTGGCCCTGACACTTTTGACCGCTTTCAAGCCGTGCCTCCAAGCCCAGTGGGTCACCCAATCGTTCGACCTGGTGGCAGGCTGGAACGCCGTCTTCCTACACGTTGACGCGTCTTACACGAACCTGGACGACCTCATGGCAGAACCGGGCCACCAACCGATCCTGGAAATCTGGCAGTGGCAGCCCGAGGTGCCCGCCTCCCGGTTCACCCAGTCACCGGCCGTTCCTGCGGACACCGGATCGCCTTGGAGCAGTTGGGTGCGCGGACAGGGCGCGGACTCGGTGCTCACACGACTGGAAGGTAATCGGGCCTATCTGGTACGGATTCGTAGCGACGTCCCCACTTTTCGTTGGCAGGTGAAGGGCAGACCCCTGCCGCCCCGCTACACCTGGACGACCACCGGGTTGAATCTCCTCGGGTTTGCCACCCCACCGTCCACACCTCCAACTTTCGAATCTTTCTTGCGTCCGGCACCGGAGCTGCTCAACCAGCTTGAACTCTTCCGTTACATCGGCGGTCCGCTCGGCCCGGCCAATCCCACCCCGGTTTTCAGTCTCAACAGCACCCCGGTCCGACGCGGAGAAGCCTTTTGGATGCGAGCCGGCGAACTGTACAACCGGTACTTCGGACCTTTCTCCGTCGAGTTGGCACCCGGCACCCCCTTGGATTTCTCCGACGACTCCAGCGCCACCAGCATCAGGCTTCGCAATCTCACCACCGCCCCACTGACCGTCACGCTGGCCATGCTGGCCTCCGAAGCCCCTCCCCCTGGCCAGCCCGCCATCGCCGGTTCACCCCCCGTCCTGGTGCGCGGAGACCGCAATCCCACCAACCTGACCTACGGCTATACCAACTTGGCAGAGCCGCAGTCGTGGACCCTTCAGCCCGCAGGTCAGCCGGGCTCAAGCGTTGAAATCGTCCTGGGCATCAACCGCACAGCCATGACAGGCCCCGCAGGCACCTTGTACGCAGCCGTCCTGGTGCTGACCGACCACCGCGGACTCAGCCGGGTGGAACTGCCTTTGAGTGCCAGCGTGACTTCTCGCGCCGGACTGTGGGTCGGCGCGGCCGCTGTCACACACGTGCGTCACTACCTCACACAATACCGGCGCGGCCCCGACGGCACACCCGTCCTGCAGCCGGATGGCCGCTACGAAATCGAGGGCGTCAAACAGGATCTCGGGACCGTGGGCCGACCCTATCCGCTCCGCCTCATCCTCCACACCGACGCCGACGGCACCCGAGTCCGACTGCTCCAGCGCGTGTTCGTGGGTCCCAAACCCGACGGCACCATGGGTCTCACCACCCGCGAGGAGCTCCTGGACCCCGCACGACTCGCCGACGCGCGCAGGATCAGCGCCGTTCACCTCCCCTGGTCCGCGGCCAACGCCCCTTGGAACGGGACCGGTGCCCTTCAGGCCGGCCAGTCCGCCAGCATCGTCGTGACCGTCTCCTACGACGACGCGGCCAACCCGTTCCTTCACACCTACCATCCCGACCACGACAATCTCAACGCCACTTTTGATCAAAGGTTGCCCCGGGGCGAGGAGTCCTACGACCTTCGCCGCGAGATCATCCTCACACCGCAACCGCCCGCCGACGATTTCGACAACCTGACCCGCGGCCACAACACGGTCGGGGGCCAATATGTCGAATTCATCACCCTGACCGGTCGGACCAAGCCCGGCCGGCCACAACCCGAAAGCCGCACCTTCGAGGTGCGCGGCACATTCGAACTCACCCGGATCAGCGACATCGAAACGCTCACCACCCAGTAAACAATCATACTTGGAACAACCTCCATTCAACCCATCCAACCGTCCCGAACCATGAATACTCGAATCACCGCTCGCAACCATCCGCATCGTGCCCGGCCCCGCACCCGGACCCTCTGCGCCGGGCTTCTGTTGACGGGGTTCATCCTTGTTCCACCCTCCCTGACACTCCGGGCAGCCGAGACCAAACCGCCCGACGTCATGAGCTACCAAGGGTACCTCGTGGATGCCAATGGAGCCCCGCTGGCACCGAACAATCCGGCCAATTACCCGGTCATCTTCCGCATCTACGACCAGGCCACCGGCGGCAACCGGCTCTGGTCCGAACAACAAATTGTGACGATCGACAAGGGCAACTTCAGTGTGCTCTTGGGCGAAGGCACAGAAGTCCAGGGCGAAAGCCGTCCCAGCCTCTCTGACATCTTCGGCGGGAGTCCCCTGGCCGTGGGATCCTCCGAACGCTATCTGGACATCACCGTCACCGTCAACGGCCAGCCCCTCAACATCCTTCCCCGGCTCCGACTCCTCCCGGGCCCGTATGCCTATCTGGCCCGCTATGCCAACAGCCTGGTCGACGTCAACGGCCAGCCGCTCGCGACCGCCGGCGTGGGCAACTCCCTCGTGGTGAACGGCAGCATCACGGCCAACAGCCTGTTCGGCAACGGCGCCGGCCTGACGGACCTGAATGCCAACAATCTCTCCACCGGCACAGTGCCCGATGGACGTCTCTCCGACAACGTGGCCCGCCGCGACCAGCACAACAACTTCGCCCAGAATGTCCAGGTCAACGGGACCTTGCGTGTGGGGCAGATCGGAAACTTTCTCATCGGGGCCCCGGGCTACGGGTCTGCTTTAATCTTCTCGGGCGGCCCTGACCTTTCGCAAGGTTGGAGCAATGACAACTCCGACCCTCTGTGGATCGCCCGATTCAACGCCGCAGAGAACCGCACCGAACTCAGGGTCAACATCGGGGATGACCCCGGAGGAGGCGGCGCACTGGACAAGTTCGTCATCGGCGTCACAGCCGGCGTGGGACCTGACTTCACCTTGTCGCCGGCCAACTGGCAGGAAAAATTCACCGTGGACTCCCAGGGAACCGTGGGGTTGAACGGTCAATTGTACATGCCCAACATTTCGTCTGGTTCTGGAACTACCCTGGTTATAGAAAACAGCGGACGAGTCCTGAAATCATCGTCCTCCCGTCGGTACAAAACCAACGTCTCGGCCCTCTTGGACAAGTTCCAGCTGATCCTCCAGGCGCAGCCGGTGCAATTCAGTTACATCGGCCAGCCGGGACAGCAGGACATCGGTTACATCGCCGAAGACCTGCACGAACTCGGCCTCACCAATCTCGTCGTCTATGACAACCAAGGTCAACCCGACGCCATCCGTTACGACAAAATCTGTCTCTACCTCAACGAGATCGTAAAAGACCAGGCCCGCGAACTGGCCGAATTGAGGGCGGCACGCCAACAACAAAACGCCCTCTTGGAGGCGCAGCACGTCCGCCTGCAGGAACTCCAATCGCGGGTGGACTCCCTTGAACAGAAGCTGCGCGCGCTTTCCGATGTGTTGCCCGGCCCCAAGACGGCGCCCGACGCAGCCGTTGCCCTGACGTCCCACAAGGATTGACAACGCCCCGCAGTTGGACCCCAGCCAGGCTCTTACAGCCACCGCCCCCTTGCCCATGAATGCACCCTCTCGGCCCCGGTCTATAAAGGTGCCCTTGTGCTGCTTGGGTGCCCTTGCGGTTGTGGCGGTCCGGGCCGACCACAATCCGGTTCCGGCCACGCCGTTCGAACTCCGCCAAGACCGCACCGACTACAACTACCAGTCGCTGCGCGGCGTGCCCATATCCTCCACCAACGGCGTGCCGCCGGGGTCCGACGGCCGGGCGCCGACCCCTGAACAGCAAAGGGGGGACGGGCTTGACGAAAGCCCTGCATCACCCCAGCAGTTTCAGTCCATCATCACCGTGGGGGCCGTGGTCGCACCCCGGAACACCAATCTCAACCCGGCCCTGAGTTACGCCGCCAACGCCGCCGCAGCCAATCTGGACCTGCCACGCGGCGAGGCCGGCGGCCAGATCTTGGTGGTCCTGGTCCGGGCACGGGTCGGCGCACCGTGGGTAAGCCGGTCGGTCAGCTTCTTTTTTGGATCCCCCATCCCACCGCCCCTGGTGGACGTGGACGGCAACCCGCTGCCGCCCAACGTACTGGCCCGGGAGTACTGGCACCCCGAGCCGCATCGGCCCGCCCGATTTGCAACCAACGATATCTTGGATCCGTCCGCGTTGGCGGCCCGACTGAACGCCGCCGCCGATCCCGTGGCCGCCTTTGTCAAGGATCGGCTCTCCGACACTACACGGCAGCTGCTCAACGAGCCGACAAACCACGCTTTCATGACCAACCTCGTGATTGATCTCAATGCCATCGTGGCGGGGCCTTCCCTGTACACGCTCAGCCGGTTCAGCAACGTGGTGCTCTCGCTGGAGACAATGAACCTCGATCCCGCAGGCTCCGGCAGTGACAATCCGGCGCGTCTGAATCGTCTGCTCCTGGAAGACGCCTTCCCCGCCCTCCTGGCCCGAACCGCAGTGTCCTATTACTGGAGCCCCCATTCCCAAACCACCTACGCCATCCAAGCGGGCCAAATCGAGGTGGTCTGGCGCAAAGCCCAACCAACCAACATGCCGCCGCCGGATTATGGCACCAACCCGAACCGTTACTGGGTGGAGGCAGGCAATTATTACACCCTCTATCGGGCGCGGTACCTTGTCTCGGGCAGTCCCGTCAAGCCACCCCGCAAGATCTATTGGACGGAAGGCCCGTTCCGCGCCACCGGAAAACCCGTGGCAGTGCCGCCCGGGCGTGTCTCCGTGGTCAATGTGCTCTTCAACAGCACCTTCCCCAGGCGCGTCGCCACCGCGTACCGCGCCCTGGGTCAAACACCCGTTCTCGAGGATCCCAACGCACAGTTGGAAGAGACCCGCACCCTCTGGTTCGACAGTTCTCGTCGCGAGATCCTGGCATACAACGTGGAAGGACGCGTCTTTGTCGAATTGTTGGGCGAGACGGAGCCCGGCGGACGCATCCGGCGGCCCCTCGGTTTCGAAATCGTGGATGTCTACAGGGAACCCGTACCCGCCGACGTCAACACTGAGTTGGGCGAGCCCCTCACGGCCTTCCCGCCGGAAGAGGGACCCGACGACTCGGCATTGTATCCAGATCCCGTCCAGGGCAGCCTCGACTTTGTTTACCAGCACATGCCTGCAGATTCGCCCCGACCTGTGCTCTTTGCCACCCGCGAAACCCGCAACCGCAACGATGTCCAGGTTCACTGGCTGGAAACCGGAGTGGAGGGACTCCGTTGGCCGAACCGATTCGTGCGCTATCGCCAGGTCTGGCCCACCGACATCCTCAAGTACAGCCACTATTTGCGTCCCCGTGTGAACAGCGAAGAGGAGGCCAGAGCGACGGCGGTTCCGCTGCCACCCGAAAACGCCCCCATGATTGATTATCAGGACGCTCTGGACCGCCCGAGGGCCAAACTGACCGAAACCTTCAGTTTCTACACCTACCTGACCGAACAGTACCCGGTGCATCGAACATTATTGCGGTTCCGGGCGGGGGACAACATCCGATTCGAGCGGGTGCTCTCCTGGCTCGAAACGTTCGTCTCCGATCCCGCCCGGTGGAACGGGACGTTCGCATCGGGTCTGACGGTCGTGGACCCAGCCACCGGTAGGAGCTTCCCCATTTGGACCAACGGAGAGCTTCGATTCCCGGACACGCTCCCGGCACGCCTCGCCGCACCGCGCGTCGTCAACCAGATCGCATATGTGGGTCAGCGAATCCATGCGCCTGCCGGTGAACTGGGCGCCGATCCCGTCGAGCAGGCGTACTGGGCCGGTTACATCCGACAAAGCGCGGGCACAGCCTTTCATCCCGGCGCCTACGTGGACCCGTTCCTCGCCGGCTTCGAGGCCGCCAACAGCGGTGCCATCATTCCGGTCAACGCCGCTCCCGGCAACGACCGTCTCCAGGTCTGGTGGTTCCGGCTCAACTCGATCAACCAGGAGCAGATGGCGCAGGGATTCAGACCCGTATACTGGCCGGCCGTCCTTGGCCGGTACACCCTGCGCTGGCCCGACCCCGCGCGGGAGATCGTGCTGGCCAGCAACGATGGCAGCGGTCCGCTGAGCAGCCTGGAGGCCAAGGGCCAGATCTACTATCAGAACGATCGAAACCAGCCCGGGTTCAACCCCAACGAGGAGCACGCACTCATGCAGGGAGGCCAGGCCTACGCCCTGCGCGACGACTTGAATATCACTCAGGGCACCAACTACACGTCCGAACCTTACGTCCTCATCGAGTACACCGCCGAGGACAATCGTCCTGCAATGTCCGTGTTCAAGGTCCGGCGGGAACGGCCCGAAACAGGCGATGTGTTCAAGTATGCCGTTGAGGCCGGCACGGTCATTCAGCCCCCCATGCCCCTGCCGTTGTTGGGGGTGCCATGGGCGCCCCGCATCGCCGGCCAGTCACCCATCAGTCTCAACCGGGAAGTCCGGGGTTGGGAGATCCAAGCCACGGCCGTGCAAATGAACGCAGGCTACGACGAGGTCACCCTCACCACCACAAAGCCGCACGGTGTTCCTCGGGGCAGCGTGCTCCGCGTCCAAAACACCCACCAGCTTGATGAAATCGAGCGGTTTCTCGTCACCGGCGTGGATTACACCGCACAGACACTCACCGGCATCATCCTCGCCGGTGATCTCATCCCGCTTCAGCAATGGACCGGGGCAACTCCAACGGGTGCCAACCTGGTGCGCTTCGCTATCGAGGATCCCGCACCACACCTCACCGCGTTACCGGACAATGCTGTGGTGCTGGCACTGGACAGCACTTTGAGAAGCGCCTGGAGCGTGCAGGTCGTCGAGGTGGGGTTCGACGGTAACAACCATTACGTGGATCTCCAGTTCGAGGACGACCAGGCTGCCACGGCCGGTGCAACGGCAAGCCGGCTTGCCATTCCTGACAACCAGATTGAGGCCGATGCGTTCAACTCCTGGCGGCTGGCCTACGAACCCTTGCCGGTCCAACCCCTCAACCCGGACCTGCGCGATCGCTATGCATCCTTCACCCTCCAGGATCGCAAGGGCAATATCTGGGTCTACCGCGGTCCCCATGACCCGAACGACTCGCCCACTCTCGCCATGCAATTCTACTACAAGACCCTCCCGGGCTTCTTCTTCCCGACCCTGCCTCTCGATGCACAGCCCCCGGTGGGCACCGTCACACCCTATCTGCGGCCACGCAACAGCGACGGCACCTATGCGGGAGATCCCGTGTACGGAAACAGCACCGGTGGCCAGAATCCGGACGGAAACGCCCTTCACATCCTTTACACACCAGTCTGGCCAGCCCATGCCCCGGTTCTTCAAATGGCCGAAACCCTCACCCTGCCCAAGCGTGGTCTGCCGGCCGTCCGCGGTCAGACCAGCCTTCAGGTGGTCTATCAGCAGTCGCAGGTCACGCGCGATGACGGCGCCCCCTCCGTGGTCCTTCATGATCCCACACGCGAGAAGGTCTTTGCCCTGGGACCTGCGGGCGGCACCGACCGCCTGGGCAAGATCCCGGACTCCATCCGTACCACCATCTACCGGGGCCGAACTTACTTCCCCAATTTGCCCCCTCATCTCAGCGAGCGGTTTTTCTTCGATCCCAATCGTGGTGAGTTCGGCGCCCTTGTGCTGCAAGGCGTCTTCCGGGACGAACCCACGGGCGACGATTACCTGTTGCCCAATGTGCTGGGCCAGGATGACATCGCCCGACTCAAGGCGCTCTGCCTGCCGTACGATTCGGAACGTGCCCGGTGGGAGGCGGCCATTGATGGCCTGCAAACCGACCTCCAACTCTTCTTGGAAAATCCGGCCCGACCGGGGACCTACTACCCATACGATGACACCATCTACGGACCCTCCGATGTTTGTGAGGTCAACGACGATGATGAGGCTGTGGACTCGTATGCCCTGACCGCGATCGGACCGGGCACCGGCTATGTCACGCTCATCGCCGGCAATGGCCTGGCCTTCACGCCTCCGTCGGAACCCGTTTCGATTCACATTATCCGCGTGACCGACACCCTCTACCGAGGCGAACTCAAGATCGTGGCCTCGTCCAACCCTCTGAGCGAGATCCTCACCCTCCAACAGGTGGTGGACCTGGCGGGCCGGGCTCAGGACTACCGGTTTGAATGGAAGATCGCCGCACCCGTGGATGGGTTGCCCCCCGACGTGTACCGCACAGCGCGCGCCGCCCTGCTCGAAGATGGTGTCTGGCAGCACATTCCCTTCCCCACGGAATCCGATACACCGTCCCGACTCTCCGGGGTGGAAGCGGAGCGTGTCCGCGCAGACGTCATCACCAGTATCGTTCCACGCCAGCGCATCGCGTTCCGAGGGCCGGTTCAGTGGACCGAGAACCTCCTGTGGATTTCCGTGGACCCGGCCGTCGGCCCACTGATCAGGCCCGGCATGCGGCTCATCCTCCGCGACGCAGAAGGCCGCGAGATCCCGGGGACCGTCTCCCCGCGCTCCACAACCAATCAATGGGCCGTGCAGCCTGACCCCAATCCACCAGTGCCACCGGCGGCTTTCCAACCCGTGGAGGTCTTTGAACCCGCCACCACCAACCATCCCCAGAGCGTGGTCTTCAGAACCTTCTCCGTACCCGGTGACGCGACGTACAACGAGGTCTGGTTGAGTCTCGACCTCAATGCCGACCTGGGCGCGAAAGTCTACCTGGACGGCCAGTTGTACATCACCGCCAACTTCGGACCCCAAGACACACCCCCGTCTTCCGCACCAGGGATCTTCCAGCCCCTGCCACGGGCCTACCGATTGGATCCGGCCGCTCTGGCCGGGGGCCGGGTCCGAGCAGACGGTTCCCAGGAGCATACGGTGGCGGTCGAGCTGTTTTCCTCGGCGGTCCCCGACCAACGCCTCACTTTCAACCTCCGCATCGAGGCCAGTCAGGTCGTGGATGTCACCGATCAAGGGTGGGTGCCGCTCGACCCAGTCCGGTTTCCCGACGGCCTCCGCGCGCTGTTGGGCGGCCAGGCCGACGTGCGGGCGCTCAGCGACAATTATCTCATCATGCGGTACCAACCCGTCTCCTCCAACCATGCCTCCTTCCGCCCCGACCCCGGTGACCCGTCACGAAACATTGCCTGGTCCGCCTGGACCCGCCCGCAACTGGCCGAGGGCTGGATCAAACGCGTGCTCGCCGGCATCAACCCCTTCAACCAGCGTGTGGCAGACCTCTTCTCACACCAGATCAGCACCGACGTCAGTATCATTCAGCAGGCAGGTCCACGGTGGGAAGGTGACATTGCCCTGAACCTCGAATCGCTGAACCAGTTCGGGCTCATCGAGATTTACGAAACCGTTCTGCGCCGCGGCAAAATGCTCAGCATTGACGCCGGCATCAACTACGGACCCGCCAATGACGCCCTGCTGCTGGCTGCCGGGTACCTCAACGACCTCTACATGATGCTGGGCAACGAGGCTTGGGCCGATGCCGCCAATCCCACAATCGGCATCGGTACCAAGGACCACACCTACGGCGAAATCGCCACCGCACTGTTCGCCTTCCGAGGCCAGGTTCCGTCCCTGCTTGAGGAAGAGCTTGCCCTCCTGCGCGGTCGCGACGACCACCTCATGCCCGGCGTGGAGATCCGACCCGTCTATAACCGCCTCTATTGGAACTACACCCGGGGCATCGACGCCGGCGAGGTCATCTACGCGCTGAACTATAACATCCTGGACATGAACGAGGACGGCCGGGTTGACGCCGAGGATGCCCGTCGTCTCCATCCCCAGGGACACGGAGACGCGTACGGCCACTATCTCACCGCCCTCAAGGGTTATTACGGCCTCCTGATGAACACCGACTTCGACTGGGTCCCCCGAATCGAAGCAGTGACCGTCCTCGGCGTCCCCGTCTCGGTGGATTATCAGGATGAACGGAAGTTTGCCGCAGCCGCCGCCGCAGTCGCCCGCACCGGCCGGCAGATCACCGATCTCACGTGGCACAGGGATTACAAACCCGGCCGGGGGCGGGGCTGGCAACACTTGGGAGCCGCCAGTACCAATCCACGCCGCACCATCCCCAGCACACGGCTCTGGGGCGTGGATCACTGGGCCACCCGCACCGGCCTGGGAGCCTACGTCAACTGGGTCGTCGGCAACGCCGTTCTACCGGACCGTGACCCGGATCCGTCCCACGAAGGCGGCATCCAACAGGTGGACCGAACCACGGTTGTGGAACTGCTCGAACTGCCCGCCATCGCCGGCGGTGTGCAGGCCACAATCGACAACGCCGAAGCCGGACTGAACCCGTTGGGCCTGCCTGCCACGGCCATTCCGTTCGACATCAACCCCAATCTCGTCGTGGGCAACGAGCCCCAGACACACTTTGAACAGATCTATGCCCGCGCGTTGGCGGCCCTTCAAAACGCCCTGGCGGCATTCGACGACGCCAAGGACGTCACCCGCCTCATGCGCTCGGAGGAGGATTCGCTCGCCGAATTCCGAAGCCTCGTCAGCCGCCAGGAACTGGCCTACACGAACCAACTCATCGAACTGTACGGCACGCCGTACCCGGATGACATCGGGCCGGGCAAGACCTACCGCAGCGGCTACAACGGGCCCGACCTCGTCCACTACATGTATGTGGACGAAGCCGAACTCAGCACCCCGCTGTTGGATCCCCGCTCCGACAGCGTCTGGCGCATCGACACCCAGACCTTCACTCTGAACTGGGTCGATGCCGAGAGTGGAATCTCCGACTTCAATTTCATCACCAAGGCACGTGTGGACGGGATTGACCTGGGTCTGGCGGAGAACCCCTGGGCGCCCAATTACAATACCAATCTCTACGTCGAGTTCGTTCTGCCGGCCCACGGTTTCTTCGGAAAACCGGCGGAATGGAAGAGCCGCCGGGCCTCCCCCGGGAAGATCCAGCAGGCGATTTCGGACATCATCAAGGCCAGGAACGCCGCGTACCTGGCTCTCTACAATGTGGATGCGGCCAAGGGGGACCTCGACTGGGCCCTGAAAGCCTTCGAGAGAAAGATCGCATCCCATGAAAAAATCCGCGCTTGGAAAACCGGGCTCCTCGCGGCCCGGCAGGTCCTGGACTCGGTCAAGCTGGCAACGGAGATCGTGGACAAGGTCTTTGACGCCACCTCGGAGCAGATCACGGAGATTTCCGAGACGGCGGCCGAGTCCCTGCCCACCGTCTTCATCGCCGGTCTCGCCGCCGGCGGCGACCTGACCGCGCCTGCACGGGGCGCCATCGAAGCAGCCGGAGTAACCTTCAAAACCGCCGTGGAATGGAAAAAGGTGGGCACCTTCGCAGCCATCAAGGCCTTTGAATTCGCCAACGAAACCACCGAGCGCTGGGTCGAGTTCGGTCACATCCAGCAGGAAGAGTGGAACCAGGAATTGCGTGACGCCACGAGCGAACTCCGCGACAAGGTCTATGGTGTGCAGAATCTCCTGCCGGAGCTGAACGCCCGCCTGCAGGAGCTGGATGACGCCTGGCGGAAATATCGTGCCTTGTTGGCCGAGGGCGACCGGATCCAGGAAGAGCGCCGCATCTTTCGCCAACGTGCGGCCGCCGTCATCCAAGGGTTCCGCACGCGCGACGCCGCGTTCCGCATTTTCCGGAACGAGAAGCTGGAGCGATACAAGACCCTGTATGACCTGGCCGCCCGGTACACCTTCATGGCCGCACAAGCCTTCGACTACGAAACCGGCCTCCTGCATTCTGACGAGGGCCGACGCTTCCTGGCCCGGGCCGTCCAATCCCGCGCCCTGGGTGTGGTCCGAAACGGGCAGCCCCAGTTCGCCGGCAGCAACACCGGGGATCCGGGCCTTTCCAGCATCCTGGCTGAGATGTACGCAGACTGGCTGGTTCTCAAGGGGCGTCTCGGGTTCAACAATCCGGACGCCTACGGAACCACTGTCTCCCTCCGGCGAGAGTTGCTCCGCATCCTGCCGGGGCCCGAGGGTGACGAGGTCTGGCGCGACTATCTGTCCAGCCGTCGCGTGGCCAACCTGCTGGAGGATCCCGACGTCCGCCGCTACGCCCTGCAGATTGACCCCGGCAACGGCCAGACTGCACCCGGTCTGGTGATTGAATTCGGCACCACCGTCGGCACCGGTCTGAACCTGTTCGGCCTGCCCCTGGCAGGAGGAGACCACAACTTCAGTCCCAGCGCGTTCGCCACCAAGATCCATGCCGTCGGGGTGGCCTTGGAAGGCTATGTGGGCATGGACGTCCCCACCGCCAACCAAAGCGCGGTCACCTACGCAGGCGGCAGTTCGCCGGCCGACCCGGACCTGACCTTCCTGGATCCCAATGCACTCGCCGCCACTCCCTATGTTTACTTGATCCCAGCGGGCGTGGACTCCATGCGAAGCCCGCCACTCGGGGACCAAAGCGTCGTGCGCACCTGGTCGGTGGACGACGTGGCCATCCCGCTGCCGTTCAACATCGGGGCATCGGAGTTTTCCTCCTTCCCATTCTGGCATTCGGGGGACTCGTTGACCGAACCCCTATTTGCGGTGCGCAAACACCAGGCCTTCCGGCCCGTACCCGACGCCCGACTCTTCCCCGCCGACATCTACGGTTCGGATGGGCGTCTCCAGCCGTCCCAGTTTACCAACCGGCGCCTCATCGGGCGCTCCGTTTGGAACAGCCGGTGGAAACTGGTCATCCCGGGACGCACGCTGCTGAACGATCCGGAGGAAGGGCTCGACCGCTTCATCGGGACGGTCCATGACATCAAACTGCGGTTTGTCACCTATTCGTATTCGGGCAACTAACAGCACCCTTTCCCATGCGACAAAACATCCTTGCCACCATTGGGCTCTGGTCTGCCGCCCTCGGGTTCGGTTCGACGATGAGCATCGTGTGGGCATACCCGCCGGCCCCTCACCATGTTATCGAAGGAGTCGTCCGCGACTCCTACGGAACGCCCCTTGGTACCCCATCCGCCCGAATCACCCTGGAAACGTCCACAGGCCAAACCATCTCCGCCCCTCTGATTCCCACGATGCGTGGCGGCCTCAATTACAGGCTCACCATACCCATGGATGCGGGTGTCACTCCCGAGCGGTACCGGCCCACGGCCCTCCAACCCCTGATCCCGTTTCGCATCAAGGTTACCATCGGGCGCACCACCTGGCTGCCGATCGAGATGCAGGGAAGCCTGGTCGCCCTGGGACAACCTGCCCAACGCACAAGACTGGACCTCACCTTGGGCGCGGATTCCGACGGTGACGGACTCCCGGATGCTTGGGAATATGCCCTCCTGCAACAACTCGGTGGCAACGGCACCCTGCAGGACATCCGACCGGAGGACGACCTCGACGGAGACGGTTTGAGCAACCTCCAGGAGTATCTTGCGGGCACCTACGCCTACGACCGCAGCCAGAGCCTGCTGCTGGAACTCGCGGATGTCGGTACCAACAGTGCCCGACTGCGATTCACGGCCGTGACCGGTCGCACCTATCAAGTCCTCACGGGAAGCGATCTTCGGGGATGGAACCCCGTCCCCTTCCGCGTCCTGGGCACGGCTGATGGGCCGGTGACGGAGTACAAGGCCGCTGACGTTCGGCTGATCGAAGTGGAGGTTCAGGTATCTGAATCCGGGAGTGAAACCAGTGCAAGATTCTTCAGGCTGAGGGTGTTCTGATGGGTTTCCATGGGCAACATTTCAAGGGCAGCTTCCGAGTCTCTTCGCAGCGACTGCTGATCATGGCGATCGCGGGGGTCCTCGGCAGCCTGGCCTGCTGGTTTGCCATCAGGACGCCCGTGCCCTTGCGCGAGGTCACACGCGATCATCTGGAGCTGAGAGACGGTGTATTGTTCGAGAAGGGCCGGACGCGCCCTTTCGAGGGTCTGCTGGTCGAACGATATCCGGATGGTCGTTTGCTCTCCCGTTCCCGCATTGTTGCAGGCCGATTGCAAGGGCTCTCGGAAGGTTGGTATCCGGATGGCCAGCTCCAAGTACAAGAAGAGTACCGTCAAGGGATCCCCCATGGACGGAGGATCAAATGGTACCCCGACGGGACCACCCAGTCGGTCGCCCACTTGGTGGAGGGGCGGTACCAAGGGTCTTACCAGCGATGGCACGAGAACGGTGCGCTTGCCGAGGAGGTGATGTTCGAAAGCGGCCAACCCCACGGCTGGGCCCGATCCTATGACCCCGACGGTTCGCCCAGGGCCGAAATCCGCTTGGAACATGGCCGGGTTGTGGAAAGGCGCCTCTGGCCGGCGAAAGAGACTTCCGGCATGGCGGGAACGATCCTGCACCCGGCGTCCGGCCCGTGACGATGGCCAAGCAGACCTTTCATCTGCGGTCGAAGTCCTTACTCCAAATCGCGATCTGGAGCACGTCCGTCCTTTGTCCTGCGGCTACGCACTGCGGGGAACCGGTGGCGCGCTCGGCCCATTACACGTTGCAACCCGCTCAACCAAGCCGGGGAGGCGGATGGGCCTCCTCGTTCCACTACCGCGTTTACGCTTGCATAGGCACGCCGGTTGGCCATCTGGCGGATCGCGACCGAAAAGTGGAGTTGGCCGTGGGCTTTGTCGCCACGTTGAACGATCCCCCCGTGGCCTCATCGGACACCTTGTTCCGGTTTCCCGGTCAGACCGCGAAAACGGCCATCTCCGACCTCCTGGCCAACGATGTCGACCCGGATGGAGACCGACTGCATGTGACCCGCCTCGATGAGCGAACGTTCGCAGGTGGTCGCGTTTCTATGGACAACGGGTGGATCCTGTACGAACCAGCGGACCCGCTGCCGCAGGAGGACACATTCACGTACACTGTGGAGGACAGCGCCGGACACACCGTGCGGCAGATGGTTGTCGTCCGGATCAGGGGGCCACAACCGGCACCGTCGCTGAACCTGGTCCAAATCCAGATCCTGCCCGACGGGAGGCGAAGCCTGATCCTCGCCGGAATCCCGGGTCAACCCTACGCGATCCAAGCAAACGAAAGCCTGACCTCGACGAACTGGCTGACCTTGGAGATCGTCCATGCCGATGCCCGGGGGCTCGTGTTTTGGACGGACCCCACCCTGCCACCGCCCGCCATGCGCTTCTACCGACTCGTTGCCCCATGAGTTTGCGACCGCCCAAATCCTTTGTGTCGTTTGCCCGGCTCAGCCGCTTGATCTGCCTGGGATGGTGGTTGACCACCATCTTACCCGTGGCGGGTTACCAGCCACAAACATTTCAGTTCACCGTGCAGAACGCGATCCCCGATGGAGACCTCGCCGGGCTGGCGGACGCCCATCTTTTGCCTCCGGGTCCTGCTCCCATTGAGTCCATCACTGTCACCCTCGCCCTCAGCCCCGCCGCCGGAGGCGGTTTCTTGGGCGACTTGTTCGTATCACTCACGCGCCTGGAGACCGGCTACACCGTCCTGTTGAACCGTCCCGGGCGTTCCAGCCGGAGACCCTTCGGCTACAGTGACGGAGTCCCCGTGCGAATCACCTTCGACGATGAAGCGGCGTACGATATCCACAAATACCGCTCGTTTCTGACGGGCAACGACGACCTGCCTCTGGACACGCCGCTTACCGGAGTCTGGCAACCTGATGGACGAACCAACCATCCGAACTTCGTGTTGGAGACCGATCTGCGGGCGGCACCGTTGTCGGACATGTCCGGACTTTCCCAAGAGGGCACTTGGATGCTCTTTCTTGCGGACGTCAGCACGGGTGGAGCTTACATCCTGGAATCCTGGAGCTTGGAGGTCCGTTATGTCCCTGAAGCCCGTGTCTCCACGCTGCTGTCGCTTGCACTCCTGAGCGCCTGGCTGGTGCGGCGCTTTCGCCGCAGAACCGCCCCGTCACCCCGGGTCCGGTGAGCCGGGCACAAGCATCGTGTTCTGGTTGTTCGCGCTGCGACAGCCGGGACTCCCGGCGCCGGAGGCGGTCCACCCGCGGGAAGCGCAGGTGCTTCCGGGGCCACCGCCGGGGTGCAGACAGGTCCTTGCCGGGCGGAGGGGGACAGCCCAAACTGAACCCTGGCAAGACCATGGCAGGGGTGTTTTCCCAGAACACACTGGAACAGATCCGCGCCTCCAACGACATCGTGGAGGTCATCAGCGCCTACCTGCCCCTGAAACGCCGCGGCGCCAACTTCGTCGCACTCTGCCCGTTCCACAAGGAGAAAACCCCCAGCTTCCACGTCCATCCGCAACGCCAGATCTTTCACTGCTTCGGCTGTCACAAGGGCGGGGACGTCTTCACCTTCGTCCAACTCTACGAGAACGTCTCCTTCCCGGAGGCCGTCCGGCGGTTGGCCGAGCGTGTGGGCATCCGTCTTGCCCTCGAGGAAGACACCGAGGGCGCGGCCCGTCGCGACCTCAAGCGCCGGCTCCTCGATCTGATGGAACAGATCACGCGCCGGTGGCAGAACGTCCTGGCCACGGAAGCCGCCGGCCGGGCCGCCCGCGATTACCTGGCCCGGCGCGGCGTCTCTGCGGAAGCCATCCAAAAGTTCCGGCTCGGAGCCGCACCCGCCGCCTGGGACGACACCGTCAACTGGGCACGCAGCAGGGGGTTCGACCCCGAACTGGTCGAACAGGCCGGGCTGATCATTCGGCGCGAGGACGGTTCGGGCTACTACGACCGGTTCCGCGGCCGGCTCATCTTTCCCATCTGCGACGAGCAGGGCCGGGTGATCGCCTTCAGCGGCCGCGTGCTCGGCTCAGAGGCCGAAACCGCCAAATACATCAATTCACCCGAAACCCCCCTGTTCCGAAAAAGCCGGGTCTTCTACGGGCTGGACAAGAGTCGGCGGGCCATCCTGGACGCGGGCTTCGCCGTCATCTGCGAGGGGCAACTGGACCTCATTGCCTGTCACGAGGCCGGGGTGACCAACGTTGTGGCGCCGCTCGGCACCGCCTTCACCGAGGAACACGCGCGCCTGCTCCGCCGCTACACCTCCGAGGCCGTCCTGTGTTTCGATTCCGACGAAGCCGGCCAACAGGCCATGAGCCGCGCCCTGGAGGCGCTGCTGGAGGCCGGTCTCGTCGTCCGCGTGGCCGTGGTCCCGTCTCCGGACGATCCCGACAGTTTCATTCGCACCCGCGGGCCCGAGGCTTTTCAGGCCCTCATCCGAAACGCCGGTGACTTTTTCGATTACTACCTGAAACGGCTTTGCCAAAAGCACGACGTGCAGACTGACAGTGGCCGGCTCGCCATTCTCCGGGAAATGGGCCGTCTCCTCCTCAAGACCGCCAACGCCCTGTTGATCGAGAATCACGCCCGCAAAACCGCGGCGGTCCTCGGCGTCAGCCCGGAGGCGGTCCTGACGGAGTTCCGCCGCATGGACAGGCAGGGCGGCTCCCCCCGCCCACAGTCAGAGCCCACGCCCGGCCAGGCCGCACCCGCCGGGCCGCCTCCGCTGGAAGAGTGGTTGTTGCGCCTGCTCTTGCAGCACGACTCCCTCCTCCCGTGGCTGGTCAAACATCTCTCCCCTGAATGGCTCCAACACGACGGCGTCCGCCGCATTGTCCAGATGTCTTTCCAGTGGGGACGCGAGGGACGCCCCCTCCGCGTGGCCGACCTGGTCCAGGCCCTGCCCGAACCGGAACTCCAGTCCCTGATCAGCGCCTGCGCAGTGGACGACCGCCCTCTGCCGGAACCCGAACGACAAGTCCGGGACGTCACCCTCCGGATCCGCAACGCCTGGCTGGACCGGCGCCTGGACGAGTACAGGCGCCGGATGGGCCGGCCGGACCTTTCCGATGCCGATCGCCTGGCCCTTCTCCAGGAAATGCAGAACCTCCGGCATCAGAAACTGGCCGATCTGCCGCTGCCCGACGAGCCGGCCCCTTGATCCCTCGCGGGCGACATCCGCAGCCCGGCAAACTGCGGATGGCGCCGGAGCCTCTCCCACACGGAGAGGGCCGCCATCCGATGGGCGTCTCCCGCGTGCCGGCCGGAACCGGCGGGCGGTGTTTTTCGCAACCGGTCCAGCCACGCGTGATCCAACGGACGGCTCAACAGTTCCAACCGGTTCGATGCCACGGTGGTTTCCTCCTTCACACCCACCGGCCGGCCGCGTCCCACAAAGAATCCCGCCATCAACAGTGCCGTTCGAACCCGATTGCTGCGGGAGTACGTGGTCAGGACACACGGCCGCGACGGGTCGAGCCGGCCGTACAGCCGCCGGAACACCTCCGCCGTCCACAGGTCCGGATGGCACGACGGCGAATAGGGATCGAACGCCACCGCATCGGGCGCATCGGCCGGCGGCTCATCAACCGCCAGCCACCGGGCGAAATCTCCTTCAACATATCGCCATTCGACCCCGGCCGCGCCCACCGTGCCGGTGAACGCTCCCCGGGCGAGGAACTCGTCCACCAGGGATTCCCACCCCGCAAGATACCGGAGCCGCCCAGCCTCCGCCCGCGCAAACGCAAGGGCGTCGAGTGAAAGATCGAAGCTCCACAGCCGCAACCGCACCCGGCGCGCCGCCGCCGAGCGCAGAACCGCCAGGGCGTTCGCCCCGGCGCCCAATCCCACATCCCACACCACTGCCAACGCCTGCCGGCCCGATTCGACCCGCGTCCAAAGCTGCGGCAGTTGCAGTTCCTCCACGTAAAGCGCGGCCGGCTCGATCTCGGGCCCGGCCACCGGGTGCATGGTCTCGCCCCAGGCCCTGTCATGCACCGCCCAGCCACCGCCCGCCAGCGGTACCAACTCGAACCGGCTGTTGGACCCTCCATGCTCCATGTACGGAAACGAACGGCGTCAAGGGAGCGTGACCGAAGTGTGACCGCGGAAAAAGAAAATTGGTGGAGCCGAGGGGACTCGAACCCCTGACCTTCTCAGTGCGAACGAGACGCTCTACCAACTGAGCTACGACCCCACCGGTCTGCAAGCCCTTGTCGGGCCCGGCCGGCTGCGGCGTTTCCGAGGAACCACCGCGCCAACCGCTTTGCAATATGCCGCGTTCGCGCCGTTGCGCAAGCCCATTCCCGCCACCGCTCAAACGCCGGGCAACTCCCGGCAGCCGGGCACAGCCGCCGGTCAACGCCGGGTTCCCCTGCAGGCAGGACCACCCTCCCACACCCGGCCTTGCCAGAAGCGCGCCAGCCGATAGTTTCCCAACGATGCCAACAATCGGCACAGTGTATCTTGTGGGAGCCGGTCCGGGAGACCCGGGCTTGCTGACGCTCCGTGCCGCCGAACTGCTCCGCCGGGCAGATGTGGTGGTGTATGACGCCCTGGTCAATCCGGCCATCCTGACCCTCGCCCGGCCGGAGGCCGAGCGGGTCTTCGGCGGACGGCGGGCAGGAGAAGGACCGGCCGACCGCACCGCCGTCATGGACCTGATCGCCACCCGCGCCCGCGAGGGTAAAACGGTGGTCCGACTCAAGGGCGGCGACCCCTACGTTTTTGGCCGCGGCGGTGAGGAAGCACTGTATCTGGCCGAGGCCGGGATTCCGTTCGAAGTCGTGCCGGGCGTTTCCTCCTTCGTCGCGGTGCCGGCATATGCAGGCGTGCCCGTCACCCACCGCGGATACAGCTCGCGCCTGGTGATCCTCACAGGGCACGCGGATCCCGAGTCGCCCGAATGCCCCGTGGACTGGGCGGCCGAGGCCCGTTTGCCGGGGACGAAGGTCGTCCTGATGGGCACCGCGCAAATGGGCCGCATCGCCGAGGTCCTCCTGCGCCACGGCATGGCGCCGGACACGCCGGTGATGGTCACCCAGTGGGGCACCACGGCGCGTCAACGCTCCGTGGTGGCCACGTTGGCCACCATCGGATCCGAACTGGCCCGCGCAGGGCTCGGCGCACCCGGCGTCGCCGTCATCGGCGAGGTGGTCCGCCTGCGCGAAAAGCTCAACTGGTATGAACGCCGTCCGCTCTTCGGCCAGCGCGTCGTGGTGACACGCGCCCGGGAACAGGCCGCCGCCCTGTCACGGCCGTTGGCCGAACTCGGTGCCGAAGTCTGGGAGGTGCCCGTCATCAAGACCGCCCCTCCGCGACGCCGGCGCGACGTCATGGACGCCCTGCTGGAGTTGAACAGCTATGACTGGCTCGTCTTCACCAGCCCCAATGGCGTCTCCGCCTTTTTCGACTTCTTCTTCCAGCGATTCCAGGACCTGCGCGACCTCGGCGGCGCCCGCATCGCAGCCGTGGGACCGGGCACGGCCGAACGACTCCGGCAACTGCACCTGCAGGTGGATCTCGTGCCCGAGGAGGCCCTGGCCACCAAGGTGGCCGAGACCATGGCCAACTACATGAGCCTGGAAAACCTCCGCATCTGCCTGCTCCGGGCCGAGGTGGCCAATCCCGACCTCCCCAAGGCCCTTGAGGAACACGGTGCCATTGTGGACGACATCGCCGTCTACCGCACGGTGGCGGAGACCGAGGGCAACGACGAGACCGCCCGACGCCTGCGCGAAGAAGGCGCCGACTGGATCACCTTCACCAGCGGCTCCACGGTGGAACATTTCCATCAAAGGTTTGATCTGCCCAAACTCCTGGGCCGGTTCCCCACGCTCCGTCTGGCCAGCATCGGGCCCGAAACCAGCCGTGCCCTGGCCGGTCTGGGCCTGGCCCCCACCGTGGAGGCCCGCGAACACACCATCCCCGGCCTGGTCGCGGCCATTCGGGACCACGTCATCGCGGAACGTCTGGTGGCATCGCGCTGACCTCACGCGCATCCCGGGCACCGGCGCCGCCAAGGCCCGCACTTGACCGGCCGGCAGGTAACCCTGCAGCTTTGCTCCATGCGCCGGGTCCTCCTCTGTCAGCTCACCGCCACCGCCCTGCTGGCCGCCACGCCGGCCCCCGAGTTTCACCTTCACGAGTTCGAGAAACGGGTCCTCACACAGGAGTTCTGGGCCGAAGGCATCCACGCCGCCGATTTCAATCGGGACGGTCACACCGACGTGGTGTGCGGACCGTACGTCTATTTCGGTCCCGGTTTCTCCCGGCGCTTTGCCTTTGCTCCGGCCACACAGTCTTTCGAACGCACCCGCGAGGACGGCTCCCGAGAAGTGGTTCCCGGTTTCGAAGGTGCCCTGGGTTCGCGCAACGCCTACGCCGACGTGTTCCTCACCTTCACCGGCGATTTCAACGGAGACGACTGGCCGGACATTCTGCTTCTACCCCACCCCGGCGGCCCCGCCCGTTGGTACGAAAATCCATGCAGACCGGGCGTGCCCTGGCCCGGCCACCTGGCCCTCGAACCGACCGACGGGGAATCGCCCGGGTTGGCCGACATCACCGGGGATGGCCGGCCCGAACTGATTTGTTTCTCGGGCGGACGCCTGGGCTATGCAGAGTTCGATCCCCGCCAGCCCCACCGGCCGTGGACCTTCGTGCCCGTCAGTCCGCCCGGAGACTGGGGCCGGTACACCCACGGCCTGGGCTGGGGCGACGTGAACGGTGACGGCCGCACGGATCTCTTGGAAAAAGACGGCTGGTGGGAGCAGCCTCCATCGCTGGAAGGGCGGCCCCTGTGGAAGCGGCATCCCGCCTCGTTCGGCCGTGGCGGCGCACAGATGCTCGTGTTCGACGTCAACGGGGACGGTCTGAACGACGTCGTCACCGCCCTCCATGCACACGAATACGGCCTGGCATGGTTCGAACAAATCCGCTCCGGCCACGAGATCACCTTCCGCCGGCATCTCATCATCGGAGAACAGGATCCTGCCAACCCCTACGGCGTACGGTTCTCCCAGGCCCATGCCCTGGCTGCGGCCGACTTCGACCGGGATGGCCTCACCGACTTCGTCACCGGCAAACGGTTCTGGGCACACGGACCCACCGGGGATCCCGAACCCAACGCCCCTGCGGTCCTCTACTGGTTCCGCCTCGTGCGCCCTTCGGATGGCAGCCTCCCCTTCTTCGAGCCGCACCTGGTGGACCACGACTCGGGCGTGGGCACACAGGTCACCGTCCTGGACCTCGACGCCAACGGCTGGCCGGACATCCTCGTGGGCAACAAAAAGGGTGCCTTTGTCTTCCTCCATCGCATGCGCGCGGTCACCCGGGAGGAATGGGAGGCGCGCCAGCCCGCTCGAATCCTGCCGCACAAGCGCTGATGGCGGTGCGCCCGGAGCCCGGCCGGCCCCGGCAAACGGCCGGGCACCGGACGCAGCGGCCATCCCCCGGGTGCCCTTACGCGCCCTCACCCGACCCCACGCGAGCCGGGCGGGCCCGCGGCAGGGCCGCAACTGGCCGGGCCGCGGACCCCTTTCCCGGGGCATTTGAACCCCGGCCCGGGGCGACGAATACTAAAGGGCGGGTCCGCACGACGAACCCGCCCCGTTCAAACGGTTCTGCAGCCGATCACTGCTTGGACTCTTCCCCTTCGCGTTCCTCCTCGGCCGCCTCGAAGGCATGCTGCAGCGCCACCAGGTCTTCGCCCGGCTTGAGCTGGTCCAGCAGCCGCTGTTCCTCGCGCAACTGTTCCTCGGTGTAGTTGGCCGCCTTGATGGACAGGCCGATCCGGCGCTCCGCACGATCGATTTTGATCACCCGCGCGGTGACCTCCTGGCCCACCTTCAGCACATTCTTGATCTTGTCCACGCGTTCCTCGCTGATCTGGGAAATGTGGACCAGGCCGTCGATGTCATGCTGCAAGCCCACAAACGCGCCGAAACTGGCCAGTTTCGTGACCTTGCCGGTGACCAGATCGCCCACCTTGTAGAGCTCGTCGATCCGTTCCCACGGGTCGGGGGTGAGCTGTTTGATACCGAGGGCGATCCGCTGGTTGGGCTTGTCCACCTCCAGCACCACTGCCTCCACTTCGTCGCCCTTCTTGAGCACCTCGGAGGGATGATTGATCTTGCGCGTCCAGGAAAGATCCGAGACGTGCACCATGCCGTCGATGCCCTCCTCCAACTCGATGAACGCACCGTAACTGGTGAGATTGCGCACCTTGCCCTTGACGCGCGTGCCCGGCGGGTACTTCTGATCGATGGTGTCCCACGGATTCGGTTCCAGCTGCCGGACCCCGAGGGAGATCTTCTGCTCCTCGCGGTTCACGCTGAGAACCACCGCCTCGATCTCCTGCCCCACCTGCAAGACGTCCGAGGGCTTGGCGATCCGTTTCGTCCAGGACAGCTCCGTCACGTGAACCAATCCCTCCACGCCCGGTTCCAGTTCCACAAACGCGCCGTACGGGACCAGGTTCACCACCTTGCCCTTCACACGAGTGCCCACCGGATACTTCGTCTCGATCTGGTCCCACGGGTTGGGGGTCTTCTGCTTCAGGCCCAGACTGACCCGCTCCTTCTCGCGGTTGACGTCCAGCACCACCACGTCGATTTCCTGCCCCACCTTGAGCAGCTCGGACGGATGCCCGATCCGGCCCCAGCTCATGTCGGTGATGTGCAGCAGGCCGTCTATTCCGTCCAGGTCGATGAACGCACCAAAATCGGTCAGATTCTTGACCCGCCCTTTGCGGATGTCGCCCGGCATCATCTCCTGCAGCAGCTTCGCACGACGCTGGGCCCGTTCCTCCTCCAAAACCTCCCGCCGCGACAACACGATGTTCTGCCGCTCCGGGTTGATCCGGACCACCTTGAACTCAAAGGTCTTGCCGACGTACTCAGAAAGGTTCCTCGGCGTGGTGATGTCGACCTGCGACGCCGGCAGAAACGCCTCCACCCCCACGTTGACCAGCAGACCGCCCTTGACCACCGCCTTGACCCGACCCTGGATCCGACCGCCCTCGTTGCAAATGGCCAGGATGCGTTCCCAGTTCTTCTTGAACATGGCCTTCTCATGCGAGAGAACGACCATGCCGTCCTTGTCCTCCAGCTTCTCGATCAGCACATCCACCTGCATGCCGGGCTGGAGGCTCTCGGGGCTCTCGAACTCGCTCAGGGGCACGACCCCTTCACTCTTGTAACCGATGTCCACCAACACTTCCTTGGGACGCACCTCGATGATGGTCCCGGGCACAATCTCGCCAACCGCAAAGCGCATCGGGCTTTGCTTCATGGCGTCTTCCATCGTAAGCATAAGAATTCTCAGCCTTGTCGGGATTGTGTGGAGCGCTTGGGAACGCACCCCTGAGGGGCGCTGCCGAATGCTCCATTGCCTAACGAACCAGTCGTTGCAGCGGCAACGGAGGTTGTCCCCCGGATGCCTCCGGGGCCGGCCCCTCCTTCTCAGGAGCCGGAGGTTCAGTTCCGCGTTAACTTCTCTTTTCTCAGCCTCTCGTGGAACATCCGCACCCGCGGAGTCCAGGCGAACGGCAAGCATACGGACACACCGGTGCCGTGCAAGGGCAAAAACCGGCCCCGATCACCACACCCGCCCTACCCCTCGGCCCCGCTTCCGCCACCCTTTCCCACGCGACCCCGACCGAAACGGCCCGCTCCCGCCTTTGGGCCTCCACGAGATTCGACCTCCCCGGACTGCAAGCGCCGGAGGGTCGCCAGCACTTCATCCGCATGCCCGTCGGGCCGGACCTGACGCCAGATCCGCCGGATCCTCCCCTCCGGATCGATCAGGAAGGTCGTCCGCAACGTTCCCTCACGTGTGCGGCCCATGAAGCGCCTGGGCGCGCGGACACCGTATCGCCGGCACACGACAGCCTCGGGATCCGACACCAGCACGAACGGAAGCCGCTGCTTCTGCACAAACCGCGCGTGCGACGCCACCGAATCGGTGCTCACCCCCGCCACCACCGCGCCCAGCTGCTCCAGCGCATCGTGCCGGTCGCGAAACCCGCACGCCTCCCGCGTGCAACCCGGTGTGTGATCGCGCGGATAAAAATACAAAACCACCCAGCGACCTCGCTGCTCCCGCAACCGGAAAGGGGCTCCGGCATGTGTCTGCGCCTCGAAGTCCGGCGCCAGATCCCCCTCCTGCAATTCTTTAGCGTCCGATGGAGTCTTCCCACTCATGACGATCCCTCTCCTCCTTGCGTCTGCGCGCCCGGTCGGGCCGGCTCCGGTTCGTCCGGCGCCTTTGCACCCGCCGGCTCCTGCTCCGGCCGCGGCCGCGGCCCGCTGCTCGGGCTGGCACTGAGCTGGCGCACCCCATCCCATATGTACAGCAGCCCCGAAACACCCGTGGTCACTGCCGCCGCCAGCGCCAGCAACCCCAGGGCCGTCCCGTGCAACTTCAAAAGCACCCAAAGCACCACGATCATCTGCAAAACCGTCGCCACCTTCCCCACCATCCGCGGCCGCACCACGGCATGCCCCACCGTCATGTGGATCACCGCCAGACCCACCACCAGCAGGATGTCCCGGCCCAGGATCGTCCCCGTCAACCACAACGGGACACGGTCCAGGTACGGGCTGTGATCGAAACTCAGCAGGACCATCGCCGACACCAAAAGCAGCTTGTCGGCCAACGGATCCAGCACCGCCCCCAACTCGCTCTGCTGACGAAAGTGCCGGGCAATGAAACCGTCCAACGCATCGCACAATGCCGCCACAGCAAAACACGCCAGACCCACGTGCCGGTGTACCTCCCAGCCCGTCTGAACGTAATACAACACCTCCACCACGAACACCGGGATCAGCAGAATCCGCAGAATCGTCACCTTGTTGGCCGTGGTCATCCGACCCCATGGGTAACCGGACCGCCCGCCCAGACAAGACCAAATCCGTCACACAACCCTCGCCACCTGGACACCCCCGCAAGGGCAAGACACATCCCGCGCACCATGTCCGGGGTCGCTCGGCCGCCAGCAATCCGCTCCCGCCCCGGGCCCACGTCGGCCTGCGGGACTCCACCCCACCGTCCGTACGAATCCTCCCCGCCGGTCACCCGTCGGGACGACCCGCCCTCGCCAACCTCGTCCCCCATCCGGACGCACACCGGCCGGCAGCACCAACCTGGCCAGACCACGAAAGCAATCCCCGACCACACAGGCGAACACCCCCTGAGAGTCCTGCATGGTGGCACGACGCCTTCCAAGGGCCAAACATGACCCGTTGCGCGTGCCACCCGGCGTGTCCTCGGCAGAACGACAACCCACCCATGCCTGCCACGGACAACGCTGGACCCTTTTGCACCTTGGAACGACCGAGAATGCCGCGCCAGCGGGTTGCAGGAGGCAGGCTTCATGATCCAACGATCGCCCATCCCAGCAACCGGGTCCGAAATGTTCCTCCCGCGGCCGCCACCGGCACCTTTGGGCCGGTCTCGGTCATGAGAGGCGGAGCCTGAACCCGAGGGCGGCCCATTTCCATTGGAAAGGGTCCAGCCGGATCAAGAGAACAAGCCCCGGCCACCCGTTCACACCTGCACCCCCTGCCCGGCAGGTCAAGGCAACAGCGGACCTCCGGCCTGGCGCGCCTCCGGCGTGGTCGCCCACAGGTTCACGGGCCAGATCGTCCGGCCGAACCGTACAAACCGGACACTGCCATCGGCAAAAGCGTAATTCGATCCCCTGCCCGCGCCACGCGCACCACCGTGCCGCGCCTGATCCAGCTGGGTCAGGTCCTCCAGCCGCTCGTAGTCCAGGTACCAATGCGTGGAATCGGTTCGTTTTTCGCCAAGCAGACAGGTCTCCGAGGGTTCGCGAAGGTCGGCCTCCCGAATGGCGTGACCGTTGCTGGACACCACCTGGCGCCAGTCATCCATGGGAAACCAGGACCGGTAATAATCGTTCCATGCGTTGTAAATGAAACTTCGGGGTGCGGCGTCGGCGGGCCAGAGCCGGGGATCCGCACGACCCGTTGCAGGCTGGGGCCCGTCGGAAGCACAAACCAGAACCTTCACATCCTCGTAGTACGGCAACAGCCGTTGCGGCCACCGCAGCGGATGCGTGCGCGGACAATACCGGCCCTCGTTGTCCTGCACGTACATCTGCATCGCCAGGCCCAACTGTCGGAGATGGTTCAGGCACGCAATCCGCCGGGCCGCCTCCCTGGCACGTGCCACCGCCGGCAACAACATCGCCACCAACACGCTCAGGATCGCAATCACCACCAGCAGTTCCACCAGGGTGAAAGCGGCCGCGCCCCGCAGCCACTTCCTCAAGATCCCGCCCCGCCCGGCGCCGGACGAATCGACCCCTCCAATCCGCGGCCACCCCGCGACAGACCCGTCAACCGCGGATTCGCCCGCGCGCTCCGGCAAACCAGGCGGAGCGACCTGTCGCCCCACCATTCTCCCTGCACACCCACCACTGTTGGCCACCATACCATCAGAATGGACGATGCGCCGCCCCCGGGGTTTCATCCGGCCGGCTGAGCGTTGTCTGCGGCACCTCCCGCTTGCAGTGCCGCAAACCACGCCGACCTCCACCGCTCCCCGCCCTCGAATGTTTGCGGTGCGCACCGCGCCGCGGCGCCGGCCCCACCCCGGGCACGGAACGGCAGCGGCTCCGGCCGGACTCACCGGCCGCACTGAGGTCCAGCCTGCCGGGCCCCGCCTGTTGGCAACCGCGTTTTCCGCGCTACCATGTCCGGGATGCAAGACATCCGGTCGCTGACCCGTGAGGAGTTACAGGCCGAACTGGCTGCGTGGGGAGAGCCCGCCTACCGGACCGATCAGGTCCTGGGCTGGCTCTACCGCCACTACGCGGCGGATTGGTCGGCCATGAGCAATCTGCCCTTGGCGCTGCGCGATCGTTTGCACCAGCGGTTTGCCCTTGCCCCACTGGAGCTGGTCCGCGTGCAGGGTGCGGCGGACGAAACCCGCAAGTTTCTCTGGCGGCTGGCCGATGGCGCGTTGATCGAGAGCGTCCTGATCCCGGCCAATCCCGCCCTGTACGGCGAACCGTCCGATCGCCATACGCTCTGCGTCTCCACCCAGGTCGGGTGCGCCTACGGCTGCCGGTTCTGCGCCAGCGGCCTGGCCGGTTGGAAACGCAACCTCCTGCCCCACGAAATCGTCGACCAGGTCACGGCCGTGGAACGGTGGCACCGTTCCCTCACCGGCACGAAACCTCCCGGCCGGCTCGTGGACAACCTGGTCATCATGGGCATGGGCGAGCCCCTGGCCAACTACGACAATCTCATGCGCGCACTGCGCATCCTCAACGCCCCCTGGGGCGCAGGCATCGGCGCACGACGGATCACCATCTCCACCAGCGGCCTCGTCCCGGGGATCCGCAAACTGGCCGACGAACCCGAGCAGTTCCGGCTCGCCATCTCCCTGCACGGTGCCACGGACGAGGTCCGCGACCGCCTCATGCCGGTCAACCGCAAGTATCCGCTGGCCGACCTGGTTGCCGCCCTCGAATACTACCAGCAACGCAAAGGCCGCATGCTCACCTTTGAGTACATCCTCATTTCGGGGATCAACGACGGCCTCGACCAGGTGCCGCCCCTGGCCGCCCTGGCCCGGCGGCTCCATGCCAAGGTCAACCTCATCCCCTACAACCCCGTCCAAGGGCTGCCCTGGCAGCGTCCCGACCCGGCCCATTGCGAGAGATTCTTGCTCGCACTCAGGCGGGCCGGCATCCCTGCCACGCTGCGGAGAGAGAAGGGCACGGACATTGATGCCGCCTGCGGACAGTTGCGCCTCCGCACCCTGCAGGAGCTGGACGCCGCCCCGGCATCCGGCCCGGCTCCACCGGCAGGCGGCCCGGCTGAAAGCGGCATCTGATCAAAGCACCTCGGTCTCTCCCGGCATGGCGATCGGATACCGTCCCTTTGCATCAGCCTTCACTGGCGGTGGACCGTCGTCGCGCAGATCCTCCAGCCCGGGCGCCAATTCGCGGTTGGAAGCCAGGGCCTCTTCACGCGTGATTCGCCTGCCCGATTCACACGCCATGCGCCCCATGATGGCGGTCAGGTTCGACGCGGCACTCCGTTCCACCTCGTTCCACGGCCTGTCCCCACGGATGGCTTCGAAAAAGAGATCCATCTCCCGCTGGTAGGGATCACACGGCTCTCCGCGGTACCGCCACAGCAGCTGGTCGGCTCGGGGCTCGTGTCCCCGAAAGAGCATCGGATGGGGCTGGCCCTCACCCAGCACGGCACAACCCCGCGTGCCGTGCAATACGACACCGAAAAAGTCCCAACACCGTGCCATGTGCCGCCCCTGCACGATCATCCGCGTCCCGTCGGCGAAGGTGTACTCGGCCATGTAATGGTCGTAGAGCTGGTCGGGTTCCCGCCGGACCTGCCGTCCGCCCATCCCCTGCACCGCCACGGGTTGGCCTCCTTTTGCCCAGCAACCCACGTCGATGTTGTGGATCAGCCAGTCCACAAAGAAACTCCCGTTGAGCCAGGTAAACCCACTGTAATGAGCAATCTGCCAGGCCAGTTCGCTCATCCCCTCGGGTCGTGGTCCGATCCCCACCGGCCCGTGCATCCGGTACGCGTACACGGTGATCAGGTCCCCCAGCGCCCCGCGGTGCACCTCTTCCAGGGCCTGTTCCAACGGCAGGTAATGTCGGCTCATCAGACCTGTGGCCACTTTCAAACCCCGTCGTTGCGCCTCCTCCCCCGAGCGCAACACACGGCGGATCCCCGGCACATCCACGGCAAAGGATTTCTCCATGAACACGTGCAACCCGCGTCGCACCGCATACTCGAAGTGAATCGGCCGGAACGCGGGAGGCGTGGCCAGCAGCACCACGTCGCCGGGCTCCAGACAGTCCATCAGTTGCCGGTAGCCCTGCAACCCGCCGAAAACCCGGTCCGGTGTCACACGGATCTGCCTGCCGAACCGCGGCTGCAACCGCTCCACCAACGACCGGCCGCGTTCGGGGAAAAAGTCCGCCACCGCCCACAACTCCGTGGGGCCATTCGTTGAAAGTGCCTGGGCCACCGCCCCACTGCCCCGCCCCCCGCAGCCGACCAGGCCCACACGCAGGGTGTGGGACCCGCCGGCGAACACTCCCACCGGCACCGCACGCAACAGCGCCCAACCGGTCAATGCACCTGCCGATTGCCGGAGAAAGCGGCGACGACTCGACCCGCCCGAGACGCCCGACGAGGACTGCCTGGTTGCCATGCCCGAGGCTCACCCGACCGACCGGGGCCTGTCAACGTCGCATCCGACCCGGCCGACCCGGCCCGCCGCCTCAGCTCCGGAAAAAGATCCACCAGGTCAACGCAAGCACCGGCAACAGGTAGGGCAGCGTGAACCGGAACACGTAACCCAGAAAGGAGGGCACGTGCGCCTTCTGATGTTCGGCAATGGATTTCACCATGAAGTTCGGGCCGTTGCCGATGTAAGTGCACGCGCCGAAAAACACGGCACCAATGCTGATCGCGATGATGAACAGGTTGTTCTCCGGCGGGCCCAGCAGCACCGAAAGCTGCAGATGCTCCGTGCTCGGTTGGCCCGTCGCCAGTTCATGCGGGAAATACTTCGCCATGCCCTCCAGGGCCCCGCGGGTGATGGAATCCTGCACGGCATCGGGGCTCAAACCCTGGGCAATGGCATTCTGCAACTGCTGCAGGACCGGCGGCGGGGCAAACACACCCACCGCCGCACTCAGGAAGCTCAGGTACGTCGGTGCATTGTCCAGAACCGCGCTCAACACCCCCGTGCCCCAGTAGAAGAGCGCCGGCGTCGGCTCGCCCAACTCCCGCGCGTGCAACTGCAGCCAGTCCAACGCCGGCATCATGGTTGCAAAAATCCCGATGAACAGGATCGCCACCTCGCGAATCGGCTCGAAGTTGAAATCGTTCGCCTCATGCACCGGGCGGGGCGTGGTCAGATAGGATCCCACCGCCGCCGCCACCATGATCACCTCCCGCAAAAACGGCGGGTTCTGGATGAACACCGCCCCCAGGATCACCGCCAGAAAGGCCACATTGTGCAGGCCACGGAACTGCCATTGTTCACCTCCGCCGGTTTCCTTCTCCCGCACCTCGCGCGGTGCCCGCAGGAAATTGCGCCGGTCCAACACATAGAATATCGCCAGGAGCGATCCCACCCCCACCAGCCACATCGGCCAGCAATGCTCCAATACCCACCAGAACGGGATCCCCTTCAGATACCCCAGGAACAGCGGCGGATCCCCGATCGGCGTCAGGCAACCGCCCACGTTGGACACGATGAAGATGAAAAACACCACGTGATGCGCCGTCAGCCGGTACCTGTTCATCCGCAGCCAGGGGCGGATCAACAGCATCGACGCCCCCGTGGTGCCCAGTACGTTGGCAATCACCGCGCCCACCAGCAAAAACACCACGTTCGCAACCGGGGTGGCCTCGCCCTTGACCGTGATGTGGATGCCCCCGGAGACAATGAAAAGCGAGCCGATCAGAGCAATGAAACTGACGTACTCGTGAGCCGTGTGGCCGATCCGTTCCACCGCGCCCAACCCCAGCCAGTAATACGCCAGGGTGACGGCCCCCAAACTCAATGCCACCTTGGGATAATGCTTGTGCCAACCGTGCGCCCATACCAGCGGCCCCAGGGCTATGGCCGCCAGCAACAGCACAAACGGCAACACCATCCAGGGATTCGGCTCCAACATTGCGCCGTGCATGGGCAGCAAACAATAGGGAGGGGCCCCCGCCGGTCAAGCATCACCGACCCTGCGCCCCCGCAACGCCACCGGTCAGCCGGCTCTCCCCGCCGCGTGCCATGGCTTCCGACACCATGCCCAGCACCTCCGCCCGCACCAGCGCGCCCACCAGGCGCGGATCCGACAGGCTCTTCACCACGGGGATGTGCTGTTGTTCACTCCGCAACACCAACGGCAGCGCCTCGAACACGGTCTGGTTCGGCGTCACGCAGGGCGGCGGCGGACGCATCACGTCCATGGCAATCACCGCCCGCAGCTCTTCACCGGCATTCAAGAAAGGCTTCAAATCATGCAGCGCCACCACCCCCACCAGCCGGTTCTCGGAATCCACCACCGGCAGGAAATTGTTCGCACGCGTCAAAAACCGCTGCGCCATCTCCTGCAGCGTGGCCGTCTCCCGCACCGGCGGGACGGGTTCCCGCATCAGATCTCCCACCCGCCGGTCCAACGTCACCTCGGTGGGCGTCTCCAGACCGCGCGCACGCAGACTCTCCGTGTAGATCGAATCCGGATGCAGCCGACCCGCCACCAGGGTCGCCACCGCACACCCCAGCATGAGCGGCGGCATCATCGAATAGTTCAGCGAAATCTCGAACACCAACACCATGGCCAGCAACGGCGAACGCGTCGTGGCCGCCAGGACGCTGCCCATCCCCACCACCGCAAACGTGCTCAACGGCAACTGCTCCGCCAGCCCGCCCAGGTGCAGAGCCAGCCCGAAGGCCGCCCCGACAGCAGCGCCCACGAACAACGTCGGCGTGAACACGCCACCGACCGCGCCCGATCCCACCGTGACCGCCGTGGCCAACAGCTTGGCCGACAACAAACCCACCAAAAACAGCAGACCCCAACCCTCCCCGGTCAGTCCCATGCTCACCCACGGCGCCGTCAGCCGGTCGAACTCGCCGTGCAGGATCCGATTCGTCACCGAATAACCATTGCCGCACACCCCGGGATAACCCAGTGCGATCACACCCACGATCCAACCGCCCAGGGCCATCCGGGCGTACACCGGCCAGGGCAGCCGATCGAACTGCTGCTCGGCATGCCGCAAAAGCTTCAAAAACAGCGCACCCATCCCGCCGCAAAGCGCGCCCAGCACCAGAAACCACGGCAGCTGCCCCAACCGCGTGAACTCCACCGCCGGCACCTCGTACCACGGTTCGATCCCAAAAAAGCTCCGGGACAACACACTGGCCACCACCGCGGACACCACCAGCGGGGCAAACATCAGCATCGAGAAGTTCCCCAGCACGATCCACGCCGCAAACACCGCTCCCGAAATCGGCGCGTTGTACGCCGCCGCAATGCCCGCCGATGCCCCGCAGCCCACCAGCAACCTCAGCCGATAGGGCGGCCACTGAAACCACTGCCCCCACTTCGACGCCAGCATCGCCGACAACTGCGTGATGCCGCCCTCCCGCCCGATCGAAGCCCCGCTCGCAATACTCACCAGCGAGGAAACCGCCCGCACCATGCTCGGTCGAAACGGCAGGCGGCCATCCCCCGCCACCACGGCCTCCAGAAGATTGGTCGTCCCACGCGCCCGCACCCACCGCGAGCCCCCGTACAAAATCAAGCCCGCCACCAACCCCCCGAGGGCCGGAATCAACATCCGCTGCCACGGCCCCATCAACTCCGCCACCTCCACCGGATCGCCCGACCGCTTCACAAAAACCAGCCGAACCACATCAACCGCCTCGTGGAAAAACAGGTTCACCAACCCGCCAATCACCCCCACACCGGCCGCCAGCAACAGGTGAACCGTCTCCTCACTCGGCGCCAGCCGCTCCCGCCACTGCAGGGCACGCCGCCAGTGGCGGCGCCACAGGACCTCCAACATCCGTGGCAACCGCCGGACCAGCTCGCCGGGCGATTGCTTGCCGTTCACGCGACCATGCTAACAAACCGAACGACACCGCGACCAGTCAGCGTGCCCGGACCCCGCCGCCACCCCGGACCGGTCGCAGTTGCACCACCCGGCCCCGCGGTGATAGCAAGAACGCATGCGCCAGGCTGTCGCACCCGGGCTCACGAGGCTGCTCCCTACCCCGCTGGCCCTGGCCTTCGCGCTCGCGGGCAGCTTCGTCCCGCGAATGCCCGCCCCGGAAATCGAGCCCGCACTGGTCCCCGTCGGCGCCCTCTGGCACTACCGACTCAACTCCCTCGACGGCCCGCCTCCGCCTGCAAACTGGTTCCAACCGGACTTCGACGACTCCGCCTGGCCCTCCGGACGATCCGGCTTCGGCACCGGCTTGGGCGACGAGGTCACCGTCCTCACCGGCTCCAACCTGGTTTCCGCCTGTTTTCGGACCCGCTTCACCCTCGACGAACCGGCCGCCATCCAATGGCTCCTGCTCCGACTCGACTACCACAGCGGATACGTGGCCTGGCTCAACGGACAAGAAGTCGCCCGGCGGGGCCCGGTCACCGAACCACCCGCTTGGGACGAGGTCGTGCCGTTCCGACCCCGACCCGCCACGGAGGAAGTCAACCTGAGCTCCTTCCGCACCCTGCTTCGAACCGGCACCAACGTGCTGGCCATCCAGGTCCATGGCTACCTGCGGCCCGCTCCCGCCCTGGCCCTCATCGCCGAACTGCGCGCCCATTTCAGCCGCGGTCCCTACGTCCAACAGGTCGGTCCGACCTCGGCACACATCCTCTGGCAGACCGTCGTTCCCACCACCGCCGTCGTCGAATACGGCCTCCAGCCCGGGCCCGACCACTTCCTCGAACTCCCCCAGCTCACCAACCGGCACCACGCCGTGTTGAGCAACCTGCCTCCGGGCACCCTCATCCATTACCGCGTGCGCAGCCGAACCGAGGATGGCGAGGCCCTCTCACCGCCGGGGGCGTTCCGCACCGCGCCGCTCGCCGGACCGGTGCGCTTCGCCGTCCTGGGTGATTCGGGCTCCGGAACACTCCCCCAACTGCAGGTCGCCTCCTGCCTGGCCACCGCCGCAGTCGACCTGGTCCTGCACACAGGCGACCTTGTCTACCCGGCTCTCACCCGCGCACTTGCCGATCTCAGGCTGCTGAGCGTCTACGAATCCATCATGCGCAACGCCCCCTGGTACCCCACGCCGGGAAACCACGACCTCTACGGACCCGAGCTGCTCGATCCCTACTTCGAAATCTTCCTCCTCCCCACCAACCCCGTCACGGGGACCGCCCATTTTTATTCCTTCGACTTCGGCGACGCCCACTTCATCTCCCTCTTCGTCCCCACACTCATGCCATTCCGCAACCAGCAGGCCTGGCAGATGGGCGCCGACAGTCCCCAACTCTCCTGGCTGGCCGGCGACCTCGCCTCCACCGACCGGCCCTGGCGCATCGTTTTCCTTCACAGCCCGCTCTTTCACTCGGGAGGACATCGTTACGACGATTACAACTTCAACGGAATCCAAGACCGCCTGGAACTCCAGACCTGGCTGCTGCCCATCCTCACCCGGTACGGCGTGCAGGCCGTCTTCAGCGGCCACGATCACAGCTACGAACGTCTCGCCCCGATCCAGGGCGTGCATGCCTTCGTGACCGGAGGCGGTGGCTACACGTTGTACGCCCTGACCGAACGCGACCGCCTCAGCGTTGTTTACCAGGCCCGATTCCACCACCTCGAATGCGAGATCAATGGCGATACCCTGCACGTCGTCGCGCGCGACCGCTTCGGCAACGTTTTCGACACCGTCACCATCCCCAGGGTCTCGCCCCCCACACTCTTCTGGGTCGACCCGACCTCGCTGCCGCCCCGGCTGGGCTGGAACAGCGCACCCGGCGAAACCTACGAACTGCAGGCCACCCCCGCATTGACCGTCCCGTGGGAAACCCTCGAGACCATCTCGGCCACTGACTACCAAACCGTCCGCCCCGTCCCGGACACCGGATCGGACCCCACCGCGGCCTTCTTCCGACTGCTCTGGCGGCGGTGATGCACCCACATCAGCGCGCCCCCACCGCCGGTCCGCGCAGGGGGTCTGGCCCCCGTCACCCCGGAAACGCGAAGGGGCGGCACCACCCGCACCGCCCCCGTCCGTCAACAAATCCCGCTTGCAGGGCCGGGCCCGGCCACCATGCCTCAGCCGGAGCTCCCCTGCCGGGGAGGCAACTCTCGAATCCGCATGTTCCGAAACTCGATCCGCATGTCCACCCCCGCATGGATCTGCAAGCCGATCGGCGCGGGGTCCTTGTACCGGTCGTCCGTGTATTCCACCAACTTCTGGTCGTTGATCCACACGGTAAAGGTGGTGCCCTGCGCACGGAGCCGGAACTTGTTCCACTGTCCCGGCTTCAGAATCTTCTCGATTTCCCTGGCCTGGCCCGATTCCGGATAGCGTTCCCGCCCGCCGGTGTAAAACGAACCGGTCATGTCCTTCTTGAGTGTGCGCGAGACACCGATCTGAAGCTGCAGCTCGGGCTTGCGCAGCATCACCCCGCTGTCGATCTCACCATCCCACCGCGCCTCGAACTCCAGCTCGAAATCGCCGTACTCCTTCTCCGTCCAGAGCACATTGCCCTGGCGCGCCGGATCGCTCTGCCCCACCAACACCCCGTCCACCACCCGCCAGAACGGGTTCGGCTCCGGGACCTTCCAACCCGTCAGATCCTTCCCGTTGAACAGCGGGCGCCATTCCTGGGCCGACAAGGGCAGCAGAAAACCCGCAAGCACCACCACCCAGGCCGCCAGCCAGCTCCGTCGTCGCCTTTCACCCGTTCCAAAAGGATCGCACTCCTGCCGGCAGGCAAGCCACACCGCTCCGACCGAGAAAAAGGAAGCTTGTTGGAAGGACCGCAACCCGAAGGCTGTCACCCGGCTCGTGCCCCCCGGGTTCCCGTGATTCGAACGTTTCATCCCGTTCACGAGCCTGCATTCTGCCGAAACCCATCCCCACCCCGCAAGCACCGCCGGAACCCTGCCCCTGAAACGCAGAATGGTCGGAGCGACAGGATTTGAACCTGCGACAGCCAGCTCCCAAAGCTGGTGCTCTACCAAGCTGAGCTACGCTCCGACCCTGCTTCATAGTGACACGCGGCCGATCCCCCGGCAACGCGGAATTTATGGGCAGCCCGTCGCCCGTAGCCGGCCTGTCGAACCGGAACTTCCGACCTCAGCACGCCGGACTCCCTGGGCCCCGCCCCGCAGCCCGGCGGTATCGCCGGCTCCTCCGTGCGCGCGTCCAGGTTTTACGGATTGCGCCACAGCCGGCCGGCCCTACCCTTGCCGATGTGAAAACGAGGTGCCGCAGCGCCCATCCTCTCCCGTCCAGCCCGGCCACCGGTGGGGGTCTTGGGCTCATGCTGATCGTTCTATTGACACTCCGAGTGCCCGCCCAGCAGGTCCCCGTGGTGGAGGTCACGCTCACCAACGGCATGCGGCTGTTGATGGTCCAGCGTCACGATGAACCGTCCATCGCCGGCGGCTGGGTCGCCCACGTCGGCAGCGCCAATGAACGGCCCGGGATCACCGGCATCACCCACCTCTTCGAACACATGATGTTCAAGGGAACACGGACCATCGGCACCCGGGATCCCGAGCGCGACCTCCAAATCATCGAAGAACAGGAACGCATCCGCGAGCAGATCCGGAAGGAAGAGGCCGAACTCCGGGCAGCCTGGCGTCGGGGCGAGATTGACGACTGGCGCAAGCCGGAAAATCGCACGCCGCGCCTGCGCGAGCTGGAGGCCCGGTTCCGAGAGTTGGTCGAGGAACAGCGCCGGCTCCTGGTCAAAAACGAGTTCGACCGGATCTACACCGCCGCCGGTGCCTCCGGCATGAACGCCTTCACCACCGAGGACCTGACCGCCTATTTCATTACCGTCCCGGCCAACAAACTCGAGCTCTGGATGTGGATGGAATCCGAACGACTTCTCCACCCTGTCTTCCGAGAGTTCTACGCCGAGCGTGACGTGGTCTTCGAAGAACGCCGGCTGCGTATCGAATCCACCCCCTTGGGCCGCTTCGAAGAAACCTTCAACGCCCTTTTCTGGCAGTCGCATCCCTATCTCTGGCCCGTGGTCGGATGGCCATCGGACATCCCGGCCATCACCAAGGCGCAGGCCGACGAGTTTTACGCCACCTACTACACGCCGGAGAACATCACCCTGGTCCTGGTCGGCGATTTCACCACCAACCAGGCCGTGGCCATGGCCCAACGTTACTTCGGGCGGATCCCGCCCGGAAACCGTCCCCCGCCGGAGGTGATCACCGAGGAAATCGCACCCGTGGCCGAACGCCGCATGTACGCCGAGGCCGAGGCCAACCCCCAGGTCCACATCGCCTGGCTCACCGTGCCCTTCGCCCACAAGGATTCCTACCCGCTGGATCTGCTGGCCGAGATCCTCTCCCACCGAACCGGCCGGTTGTACAAGGGACTGGTGCTCGGACGGGAGATCGCCACCCAGGTCAGCGCCAGCCAGAATTCCCAAAAATGGTCCGGTAACTTTCGCATCACCGCGGAAGCCCGCGAACCGCACACGCCCGAGGAGGTCGAAAAGGCCATCTACGAGGAACTGGCCCGGCTGCAGGAGGAACCCGTGCCGCCCGAGGAACTCCAAAAGGTGAAGAACAACTTCGCCGCCAATGAATACCGCCGGCTCACCTCCAACTTCGCCATCCTGATCCAATTGCTGCTTTACGACGGATGGGGCGACTGGCGCGAGATCAACGCCGCCGGCCCCAAATACCAGGCCGTCACCGCCGAAGACATCCAACGCGTCGCCCGCAAGTACTTCACCAAGGAAGCCCGCACCGTGGCCATCTACACCCGGAAACCGGCCGCCGGGGCAAGGGCAGCCGGGGCACATCCACCCGACCAACCATGAACGCAG
This sequence comes from Limisphaera sp. 4302-co, assembly GCF_049537155.1. Taxonomy (NCBI): domain Bacteria; kingdom Pseudomonadati; phylum Verrucomicrobiota; class Verrucomicrobiia; order Limisphaerales; family Limisphaeraceae; genus Limisphaera; species Limisphaera sp. 4302-co. The sequence continues at coordinate 189,383 of NZ_JBMVQZ010000004.1, read as the reverse complement.
TCTCCCCCCAGGCCGCCGCTGTTCTCGTTCCCATCCCACGTCTCATGCAAACCCCTCCTAACAACCGCCTTCGAACCCATTGGTTGAATGCTTCCGTGCCCGGCCTTCTGGCAAGTCTGGCCCTCTGGTTTGCGCCCGTTCTCGTGGCGGGTGCCGCCGACGACATCCCTGACCGCCCGGAGCAGCTCCGGTTCCCGCCTCTTCAGTACGAGCCCCCCGATCCGGCAACCTGGCGGGTCGTTCTGCGTTCCGGACCGGTGGCCTACGTGATTCCCGATCGTGAATTGCCCCTGCTCAACGTGGTGGTCTACGTCCGCGCCGGGGCGTACCTGGATCCGCCCGGTCGGGAGGGACTCGCCGATCTGACCGGTTACCTGCTGGCCCGTGGCGGCACCCGGTCATGGGCTGCCGACGACCTTGAAGAGCGCCTCGCCTTCCTGGCCGCGCTCCTCAACTCCTCCCTCGGCGACACCCAGGGCGCCGTCAGCCTCAACTGGCTTGCCAAGGACATGGACGAAGGCCTGTCGCTACTGCGGGAAGTACTGGCCTTTCCCCGGTTTCAGGAGGACAAGCTCGCCCTGCGCAAACAGCAGCTCCTCCAAGCCATGAAAGAACGCAACGACCACCCCGCCTCCATCGAGCAGCGCGAGATCGGCTTTCTGGCCTACGGCGAAGATTTCTGGGCCAACCGACTTCCCACCGCCGCCTCCATCGAAGCCATCCGCCGCGAGGACCTGGTCCAATTCCACCAGAGATGGTTTCACCCCTCCAACTTCGTCATCGCAGCCAGCGGCGATTTCGACCGCGACGCCTTCATCGCCAAGCTGGAGGCGCTGTTCGCCGACTGGCCCTTCAGCGGCGTCCGGCCGCCCCAGGTCCCCACCAACACCTCTTTCGCGGCGTCCGGCACATACATTATCCCCAAGGACGTCAACCAGGCGCGTGTCTCGCTTCTTCTGCCCGGTGTGACGCGCGATCACCCGGATTTCTTCCCCCTCATGGTGATGAACCACATCCTGGGCGGCGGCGGGTTCACCTCCCGCATCGTCAACCGGGTCCGCTCCGACGAGGGTCTGGCCTATGCAGCCGGTTCCTCCCTGCCCGGCGGCGTCCATTTCCCTCCTCCCTTCCGCGCCGCGTTCCAGACCAAATCCCGGACCGTCTCTTATGCCATCTCCATCGTCCTGGACGAACTGCGGCGCATCAGGGCCGAACCCGTCAGCGAGAACGAACTCCACACGGCGCAACGGGCCTTCATCGACACCTTCCCACGCCGGTTCGCCACCAAGGCCCAAACGGCGCAGCTCTTCGCCCAGGACGAACTCACCGGCCGCTACGCAAGGGAACCGGATTACTGGAAACGCTTCCGCGAGCGCGTCGCCGCCGTGTGTCGTGACGATGTCCTCCGTGTGGCCCGCGCACACCTGCCGCTGGACCGGCTGGTCATACTCGTCGTGGGCAACCCGGACGAAATCCTGCTCGGCCATCCCGATCACCCGGTCAGCCTGTTCGAGCTTTCCCCCGGCCCGGTCATCGAATGGCCGTTGCGTGATCCGCTCACCCTCGAGCCGGTGGGAACGCCCCGGACCATCGCGCCCGGCCGCAACTGACCCGGGACCTCCGCGCCGGCGCAAGCCCTTCCACCGGCCGGGCGTTCACCAGAAGGTCCCGCCGTTGCCGCCGTGCCCTACAGCCGCACCGGCCGCGGCAACCGCCAGCCCGGCGATTCCACACGCACCGGTTCCTTGTGCCAGATGCCCGGGATCGGTTTGCCACACTTCGGGCAGGTCCCCTCCGGCGTGATCTCGTACCGTTCCACCACGTAACCGGTCCGCGCCACCACGGTGTGGCCGCAACCGGGACAGCGAGTGTCCTCCCACGGTCCCACGCGCCCCGGAAGATTGCCGGCGTATATGAACCGAAGCCCCTCCTCCGCACCGATCTCAGCCGCCCGAACCAGATCCTGTGCCGTGGTCGCGCGCGGCTCGGTCATCTGATAGTCCGGATGAAACGCCGTCACGTGCCACGGAATGTCCGGACTCACCGAAACCAGGAAACGCGCCATGTCGCGCAGTTCTTCCGGACTGTCGTTCCACCCCGGGATCACCAGCGTCACCACCTCCAACCACAGACCCCGGGCGTGCACCTCCCGGATCGTCTCCAGCACGTGCGCGAGCGTCCCGCCCAGGGAGCGGTAGCGGCGGTCGTTGAACGTCTTCAGGTCCACCTTGTAGCACTGAATCCACGGCCGCAGGTAGTCCAGCGCCTCCGGGGTGGCGTTCCCGTTGGAAACGAACCCGCACAACAAGCCCCGTTCCCGCGCCTTACGAAACACGGCCACCGCCCATTCGGCCGTGATGAGCGGCTCGTTGTAACTGGAGACCACCGACCGCGTACCCGTGCGTTCCGCAGCAGCCACCAGCTCGTCGGGCGTCACCGGCTGAATCGGCACTCCGGCAGCCGGATCCCGCAGCGCCTGACTCGTCACCCAGTTCTGGCAGTATGAACAGTGAAAGTCACAACCGAGCATCCCAAACGTCAGCGCGTCCGTGCCCGGCAACACGTGGAAGAAGGGCTTTTTCTCGATGGGATCGCTCGCCACACCGGCCACGTAACCGAAAGGCACCCGCAGCTCACCGTCCCGGTTGAAACGGACCTTGCAAATCCCGCGCCGGCCCGGGGGCAACAAACAGCGATGTCCGCAGGCCACGCAACGAATCCTGCCCCCCTCCTCCGACCGCCACAGCTCGCCACGAACCGTGTAACGGTCCAGCAGATCCGCCAGCGTCAGATCCGCCACACCGGCAGGCCGGCGGGACTCTTCGCCCAGACTCTCCTGTGCCACCGTTTTCATGGGATGCCTGCCAAAACCTAAGCCCCGGGGCCCGCACCTGCAAGGGGCGCACACGGGCTGCCGGAGGCTGGGAAACGCCTGCCCCGTGCCTTTGCCGCCAGTGCTGGAGGTCTGCACGCGGCCGGCCAGGCAGGCGAGCAGCCGCCATTCCCCTTCGCCGGCACGTCAAAACCCCACACGAAACCCGGGCGCCGGTTCCGCCCGAAATGGGGATCCTACCAAGGGCCCGTCCTCAAATACTCGTCAATGGCCCGGGCCGCCCGCCGGCCTGCTCCCATCGCCAGAATCACCGTCGCACCCCCGGTGACAATGTCGCCCCCGGCAAACACACCCTTTTTGGACGTTTTAAGGGTTTCGGGATCCGCACGGATGTAGCCTTCGGGGGTCGTGGCCAGATCCGGCGTGGTGGATTGGATCAGGGGATTGCCCCGGTTGCCCACGGCAATGACAGCCATCCTGGCAGGAATCACGAATTCCGACCCCGGCACGGGCACCGGCCGGCGGCGCCCCGAGGCATCGGGCGCGCCCAGTTCCATCCGCACACAACGCACCCCGTCCAACCAACCCCGACCATCATCCAGGAACTCCACCGGAGCGGTCAGAAGTTGAAATCGCACGCCCTCTTCCCGGGCATGTTTCACCTCCTCCAACCGCGCGGGCATTTCCGCCTCCGACCGCCGATAGACAATCGTGGCCGTGGCCGCCCCCAATCGCACCGCCGTCCGGACGGCGTCCATGGCGGTGTTTCCCCCTCCGATCACCACCACCTCCTTCCCACGGCAATCGAACACGGGCTCGTCGGCACCCGGCTGCCCGGCCCTCATCAGGTTGACCCGCGTCAGAAACTCGTTGGCCGAGTAAACCCCGCAAAGGTGCTCCCCCGGGATGTTCAGGAAGACCGGCAGACCGGCGCCGGTGGCCACAAACACGGCGTCAAACCCCTCCCGGCCCAGCAGTTCGTCCAGGGTCACCGTCTTCCCCACCACCACGTTGGTCTGGAATCGCACCCCCAGCCGCCGCAGGTTCTCCACTTCCTGACGTACGATCTCCTTGGGCAACCGAAACTCCGGAATCCCGTAAATCAGCACCCCGCCGATCTCATGCAACGCCTCCAATACCAACACCTCGTGCCCCTTCCGCACCAGGTCCCCCGCCGCGCTCAGGCCTGCCGGCCCGCTCCCCACTATCGCCACCCGCTTGCCCGTCGGCGGGGCCTTTGGAGGCAACGCCGGCCCCCCGTGCTCCCGCTCGTAATCCGCCACGAACCTTTCCAAATACCCGATGCCGATCGGTTCGCCACGCTTGCCCAGAATGCAGTTCCCCTCGCATTGATGTTCCTGGGGACACACCCGGCCCGTGATCGCCGGCAGCACGTTGTCCTCCCGGATCTTCGCCGCCGCACCCAGGTAGTCACCCTCCAGCACCAACTGGATGAACTCCCGGATCTTCACCCCCACCGGACACCCCTGCGTGCAGCGCGGACTCGCACACTCCAGGCACCGCAGCGCCTCCCGCCTGGCCAGCAGCTCGTCCAAGCCCAGATTGACCTCTGCAAAGTTTTGCCGACGCTCCGTGGGCTCCTGCTCCGGCATCTTCTGCCGGGGCAGTTTCATCCGTTCACGCGGCGGCAGCGGATTGCCCATGATCACTCCCCTCCGCCTTTCAGCGCTTGCTCCAGCGCCAGCATCCGGCATTCGTGCGGCTCCTCCGCACCTGCCGCGGCCGCCGTCCGCTCGAACTCGGCCAACGCCCGTTGCTCGAAATCCCGGTACATCGTGTTGCGCGTGGCCAACAACCGGAAGTTCACCAGATGCGCATCGAACTCCGGCCCGTCCACACAGGCGAACTTGCTCTCCCGCCCCACCTGAACACGGCAGCCGCCGCACATGCCGGTCCCATCCACCATGATGGGATTCACGCTCGCCACCGTCTTGATCCCGTATGGCCGCGTCAGCTCCGCCACCGCCGCCATCATCGGGATCGGTCCGACGGCCAGCACGTAGTCCACCTGCCGGCCCGATTCGAGAAGCCGCCGTAGCACATCTGTGACCAGTCCTTTTTCCCCGTAGGACCCGTCGTCGGTCGTCACGTACAGTTCGTCGCTGAATTCTCGCATTTCCTGTTCCAGAATCACATGTGCCCGACTCCGCGCGCCCAGGATCACACAAACCCGATTCCCCGCCTGCTTCAACGCGCGCGCCGTGGGATATGCGATGGCCGTCCCCACGCCGCCTCCGATCACCACGGCCGTCCCGTACAACGCGATCTCCGACGGTTTGCCCAGCGGCCCCACCACATCCAGCACATGGTCACCCGACTCCTTGCGGTTCAACAATCGGGTGGTCTTCCCCACACCCTGGACGATCAGGGTGATCGTGCCCGCCGCTGGATCCGCATCCGCAAGGGTCAAAGGAATCCGTTCGCCGGCCTCGTGGACGCGCACGATCACGAATTGCCCCGGCTTCTGACGGCGTGCGATCGCAGGTGCTTCGATCCGGAAGAGCTTGATCTCCGGCCCGAGGAATCTGGCCTCGACGATTCTGAACATACGCATTCCCCCGGCACGGGGCCTGTCCGCACCACCCGAACATGCAGCCAACAGGCCTCGTAACCACCCAGCATCGTTGCGAAACCCGCCACCTACCCTCAACACCAAATCTCACCCGCCCGAGCCCGCGCCCTCGTTCCAACCGATATCCAACGTCCCCCGGCCCTCCACCGTGTCAGAACACCTCACCGAAGACAGTCTGCCGATGCCGGAACTCCGGCCCCGGCCCCGTTTGGACTCGGGTCCTCCCATCACCAACAGCCGGGACAACCGGGTCGGACCCTCGTGGACGCACACCCTTCCCCAAGCGGGTATGGCCCACCCTCTCCCCCGTACCGGCTTCGAGGTCCTCGGCGCGGTGCACAGCGGATTCTTGTTGCTGGCAGGAGAGTGGGTGGCCGGCCTGCACGTCGGAGATCACCCGGCCGCCGCCGCACTGGTGACCGCGCTCTTCACCCGGATCGCCGCCTCCCTCGGTGTCCTCATCGCATCGGTGGTCACCCGCAAAGACCGCGTCCCCGGCCTGTGCCTGTTGCTGGCCCTGCCCATGGCCGCCCCGGGCGGTTGCTGGTTGCCCTTGGAAATCGCCCCGGACATCCTGCGCCACGCCGCCTTCTTGCCTGCCCACAGGTTGCGCCGTCCCGGCCCTGCATCAGCTCATCAGCTTCGGGTAACGCCTTTCCCGACATCATGCCTCACGTTTTTGTGCTCACCGGTTTCGGCACCGTCACACAAATCCCTGCCATCGGACATCTTCGGATCTGATTCATCATTCCATCCAAAGCAGACCGTCTTTCGACCCTTTTGCCCGCACGCGTCCCGTCCGGGCGTCCCGTTTGGCCACAAACCTTCCCGCCGGGATCCCAACGAAGGCCGCTTGCCCCGGACAAGCCGCGGCGGCGCGATTCAACAAGGAGATCTTCATTGACCGGACCCGGGCGTTGCCCTAAGTGTGGGCGGCAACGTTTCGAATCGTGTCAATCCGTCCATGAGCCAACGCATTCGCTTCACACTACCGCAGGCAGAAATTCCTGCTGCCTGGTACAACCTTTTGGCCGATCTTCCCGAGCCTCTGCCTCCGCCACTCCATCCCGGCACCCGGCAGCCCGTCACGCCCGACATGCTGACAGCGATCTTCCCCGAGAACCTGGTTCAACAGGAAGTCAGCTCGGAACGCTGGATCGAAATCCCGGAGCCGGTCCGCGAGATCTACGCCCTCTGGCGCCCCACGCCCCTGCTGCGGGCGGTGCGATTGGAGAAGGCGCTGCAGACCCCGGCCCACATCTACTACAAGTACGAGGGGGTCAGCCCCGCCGGAAGCCACAAGCCCAACACCGCCGTCGCCCAGGCCTTTTACAATCGCGAGGCCGGCACGCGCCGGTTGGCCACCGAGACCGGGGCCGGGCAGTGGGGGTCGTCCCTTGCGTTCGCCTGTCGGCTGTTCAACCTCGAGTGCGTGGTTTACATGGTCAAGGTCAGCTTCCAGCAAAAGCCCTACCGGAAGCTGCTCATGCAAACCTGGGGCGCCACCGTTCACCCCAGCCCCAGCGACCAAACCGAGTACGGCCGGCGGGTGTTGCAGGAGGACCCCAACTGTCCGGGCAGCCTCGGCATCGCCATCAGCGAGGCGATCGAGGACACCGTCAAGCACCCCGGCACCAAATACTCCCTGGGCAGCGTGCTCAACCACGTCTGCCTCCATCAAACGGTCATCGGCCAGGAAGCCCTCAAACAAATGGAACTGGCCGGAGAAGAACCCGACGTGGTCATCGGCTGCGTCGGCGGGGGCAGCAATTTCGCCGGTCTGGCCTTCCCCTTTGTCCGCCGGAAAATCGCCGAGAAAAAGACCACGCGAATCGTGGCGGTCGAACCCACCGCCTGCGCCTCACTGACCCGTGGCGAACTGCGCTACGACTTCGGCGACACAGCGGAAATGACGCCCCTGTTGATGATGCACACCCTCGGTCACAAGTTCATCCCGCCCAAGATTCACGCCGGCGGTCTCCGCTACCACGGCATGGCCCCGCTGGTCAGTCACCTCAAGAAGCTCGGGCTCATCGAGGCGGTCGCCTACCCGCAAACCCGCGTGTTCGACGCGGCCGTTCTCTTCGCCCGGACCGAGGGGATCGTCCCGGCCCCGGAACCTTCCCATGCCATCGCAGCCGTCGTGGACGAGGCCGTCCGGGCACGCGAAGAAGGCAAACCCCGCGTCATCCTCTTCAACCTGTGCGGGCACGGTCTGTTGGACCTCTCGGCCTACGACCAGTACCTCACCGGCCAGATGAAGGACACAGACAACGGCAACTCCTGATCTCCCATGAAACCGACCCGTCTCATCCTTGTAGGGGCCGTCCTGTGGACGGCAACTGGTTCGCACCTCCCTGCACAACCCTCGGCGCACTACCCGCCCGGAATCGAAGGCATCAAGGGCGCCACCCTGCCGCCGCCCGGTGTCTACTTCCGCGACTACAACCTCTTTTACTACGCCAGCCGGCTCAACGACGCCGGCGGTGATGAGATCGGATCCGCCGATCCAAACACCTTTGTCTACGCCAACGTCCCACGTCTGCTTTGGATCACCGACTGGAAGCTCCTTGGAGGAAACCTGGGCTTCGACGCCTTGTTACCCATCCAGTACACCGACCTGCGCATCAACACCCCGGGCGGCAGATTCGATGACAGCACCTTCGGCATCGGCGACCTCTTCGCCGAGGTCACGCTCTCCTGGCACCTGCCCCAGGCCGACTTCGCCATCGGCTACGGGCCCTGGGCGCCCACCGGGGATTCCTCCGCCTCGGACCCCACCGCGCCCGGTGCGGGCTTCTGGACCCACATGTTTACCGCGGGCATGACCTGGTACATGGACACCGAACGGCGCTGGGCCCTGGCCGCTCTCTGCCGCTACGAAATCAATCACGAGGACCGGGACAGCGACTGGCGGCCCGGTCAGGTCTTCACCGTGGATTACGGCCTCAGCTACGCGGTCACCCCGGCGATCGACCTCGGCATCGCCGGTTACTTCCAAACCCGCACCACCGGCAACCGCGGTGCTCAGGCACCCACGACGGACCGCGAACAAGTGGCCGGCATCGGCCCCGAGGTGGTCCTGTTCTGCTCCAAACTGGGCCTCTTCACCTCCGTACGCTACCAGTACGAGTTCCTCGCGGAATCACGACTCCAAGGGCACACCGGCGTGATCACCCTCACGCGCCGGTTCTGACCCGCGACGCCTCCTCCACAAAACCGGATCGAATCCCCGGTCTCCGAGAGAAGAAAACCCGGGGCGGGCAGCGCCTTTGACAGATCCCGCTTTCGCCGTTAACCAGTAAACTCCCGTCTCCACGGGAGGCGGAGCGCAAAAAAGCCGTGGGAGCCGCACCGGCCGGACTCGGGTACCCCGGCAAGGGAACCTGGCAGGGCTGGCGCCGCCCCACAAAGAGAAACCGAAGCACCAAGACATGAACACGGACACCTTGTTGCAAGCCCTGCGGTGGCGCTACGCCACAAAAGTCTTCGACCCGAACCGCAAGATCCCCGCCGACGTATGGTCGGCCCTGGAAGATACGCTGGTCCTGTCGGCCTCCTCCTTCGGTCTGCAACCCTATCGGTTTGTGGTCGTGGACGATCCGTCGCTGCGCCAGCAACTGATGCCCCACGCGTGGAATCAACGACAGGTCGTTGACGCGTCTCACTTCGTGGTGTTCGCCGCGCGCACGGCCATCACGGAGGGTGACATTGACCGCTGGATCGCCCGCATCGCCGAGGTCCGGGGGGTCACGCGCGATTCGTTGGCCGGGTATCGGTCCATGATGACCGGCATGCTGCTCGATCCCTCGTTCGCGCCGCAGGCCGTTCATTGGGCAGCCAAGCAGGCCTATCTGGCCCTCGGCAATCTCATGACCGCCGCGGCCCTCCTCGGGATCGACACCTGCCCCATCGAAGGCTTCGTCCCGGCCGAGTTCGACCGGATCCTCCAATTGCCGCAACAAGGTTACACTTCGGTGGTCTGCTGCGCACTCGGTTACCGGTCACCGGACGACAAGTATGCCGCCCTTCCGAAGGTCCGCCTGCCGAAGGAAGAGCTGATCCGCCACGTCTGAACGTCGCTTGCAGGGGTGATCCGCGGCGGGCGGAAAGAGCCGCCGGATGCACGTCGGCCGGGGCGGACCGCCCCGGCCGCGTGGCTTTGCCCTGCCTGCGTGCCTGCCTGCACGCGCCCGAGCCGGCCCCGGTCCGCAGCAGGCAACCCGGCCGGGGCGCAACCGGCAGATCTGTCTCGCCGGCCTTGATCGGCTCGTGACCCACCGGTGGGCAGATTCAAGCCGGTCAGGGCCGACGAACGCCGCGATCTGCCCGGTCGCCCCGGTGAGGGGGCCGCTGCCAGATACACCCGGCCGCGATCCAACACGACCGCACACAATTGGTGCACCAATCGCAGCGGATCCGGCGGCCTTCGCAGCCGGCGGCGTCAGTACTCCCGGTTGCGTTTGCGACCCGGTTCGGGCACGGGATAACGGCCGTCGGGGCCGGGCTGCAGCGGCGCGGGCGAGTCGTAGGTAAGCTGGTCCAGCCCGGGCGCCATTTCGTGGTCGTGGTTGAGCATCTCCTCCAGTGTGATTTCCTGGCCGGTGTGGACGGCCATCCGGCCCATGGAGGTGACCACGCTGGCCATGACGCCCCGCTCCACCTCGTTGTGCGGTTGATCCTTGACGATGGCCGTCAGCAACGCGCGCCACTCGTTGATGTAGGGGTTGGACTCGTCCTGCGGAACGTTCGATTCCCACACCAGGTCGGAGCGGCGCATGCGCTGGCTCTTGAAGATCCGCGAGGGCAGTCCACAGTCGCCGCTGCTGGAGGCCACCGCCATGCCCTTCGTGCCGTGGAGATAACTGGCATACAGATCGCGGCAGCCGGTCATGCACCGGCCGTCGAACAGCATCTTCGTGCCGTCCGGGTACGTGTACTCCACCGAGTACACATCGAAATTCTGATCCACGTAGGGCCGTCCCTCCGGATCGGTTTTGTAATGCCGGCCTCCCAGACCCTGGGCCCGTTCCGGCCACGCACCCTTCATCCACGCCAGATGATCAATGATGTGGATGTAGAAATCACTGAAACAGCCGCCGCTGGCCCAGATGAAACTGTGGAAACGCCGGACCTGATACAGGAGATGACTGATGTCCGGCGGCTTGGCCACGGAGGCGAAATACCCGCCGGGCCCGTGCATGCGATAACCGCGTTGCAGAATGATCTCACCCAGTTCACCGTCGCGTACCCGCTGCGCCAGTTCCTGCAGGGCGCGGCTGTGCCGGGACATCAGGCCCACGCCGCATTTGAGTCCCTTGGCCTCCGACTGTTTGGCCAGCTCCAACATCCGCCGGCTGGTCGGCCCGTCCACGGTGACCGGCTTTTCCATGAAGACGTTCAGTCCCTTTTGGATCGCATAGGTGAAATGCACCCATCGAAAAGCGGGTGGCGTGGTCAAAATCACCACGTCGCCGGGCCGCAGGCAATCCATCGCGTGTTTGTACGCGTCGAAGCCGAGGAACCGGCGTTCCTCGGGCACGTCCACGTGCTCCGCAAACTGCCGTTGAAGGCTGTCGTAGCTGCTCTGCAGGCGGTCTCGAAAGACATCCGCCATGGCGACGAGTTTCACCGGCAACACACCGGCATGGATGGCATCACCCACGGCCCCCGTGCCGCGGCCGCCACAACCCACCAGTGCCAGTCGCAGTCCTCCACCCTCCCCGCCGTGCACATGCGGCAGGGCCACACCGGCCAGAGCGGAGACCGCCGCGAGGCGGCCGGTTTGGATGAGGAATTCCCGGCGGTTGGGCCATCGGTTGTTGGTTGAGTCCACTGGTTCCATACGCTCATGCTCCATGGGTGGCCGCCCTTCTGTCAACGCGCGGTTTTTTCACATGGGACGACCCCGGTCCGCCGCGCATTCGAACGCTTGCGGATCCGGCCCGGTTGACAAGCGTTCGGGGAAGGCTTTACTTGCGGTCATGAAGGCGAAGGATCCCGCGGCGATTCCCCCCGGCTCCATCAGCCGGCGCACGTTTCTCCAAACGGCCCTGGCCGGCCTGGCCATGGGAAGGTCGCTTCTCCAAGCCCAACAACCCGGTTCGGCAGGCATTCCCACGCGGCCACTGGGGCGCACCGGCGTCCGCATCTCCATCATCGGTCTGGGCGGTTGGAACATCGGCGCCGTACGCGACGACGACGAAGCCATCGCCCTCATGCACCGCGCCATTGACGAAGGGCTCACCTTCTTCGACAACGCCTGGGAATACCACGACGGGCGCAGCGAGGAGCTCATGGGACGCGCCCTCAGCTCGGGCGGCCGTCGTGACAAGGTCTTTCTCATGACCAAGGTCTGCGGCCGGGATTATCGAACGGCGCGCCAGCATCTCGAGGAGAGTCTCCGGCGTTTACGGACCGACCGCATTGACCTGTGGCAGTTCCACGGGATCAAATGGGACGACGATCCGGACCTGATTTTCGCCGAGAACGGCGCCCTTAAATGCGCGCTGGAAGCCCGCAAGGAGGGGAAAATCCGTTTCATCGGGTTCACCGGCCACCAGCATCCCCGGCACCACCTGGCCATGCTGGCGCGGGACTTCGCATGGGATGCCGTTCAAATGCCCTTGAACCTCGTGGATGCCCATTACCAAAGCTTCCAGAAACAGGTCCTGCCGGTCTGTCACGAGCGGAACATCGGCGTGCTGGGGATGAAAGCGCTGGCCTCGCAGAACGGCCGGCTGGTCCGCGAACTGGGCATCCCGGCACCCACGCTCCGGAGGTACGTACTGAGTCTGCCGGTCACCAGCCTGGTCTGCGGCATCCAGTCGCGGCGCGACCTGGAGCAGGACATCGCCATGGCCCGCAATTTCCAACCCCTCACCGAATCGGAGATTGCCGAACTGCTGGCCAGGTCGGAGGGCCCGGCCGCCGACGGACACATCGAACAGTACAAGGTCGGCAACTACGGCTGCGACTGGTGGCATCGCCACGCCCGGACTTCGTGAGTCAGAAGGGCGCTTGCGCGCCACGGGCCGAACGTTTAGATTTTTCAGCGGATCGAGGCGAATGCCCGGCCAGGGGCAGCGCCTGGGTTCCCGTGGCGCCAGGGTAGCTCAGTTGGTAGAGCAGAGGACTCATAAGCCTTTGGTCGGGGGTTCGAGTCCCTCCCCTGGCACCAGCTTTCCGGCGACCCGTGTGTGAGTGCGCACGGGTCGCCCTCTTTTTTACCCTCCGCAAGCCTGCCGTCGTAAAAGACGTCCAGCTGCACAAGTGAGGCTGATTCAGCGTGCCAAGGCACGCAACCAGACGGTCATCTCGCCGGGTCCACGGTTGGCCCACACACAGTACGGAACCAGCCGGAGCGGTATCTCCTGCCAGTCGGCATCCGTCCAGGGCCGGTACAGCCGCCCGGTCCAATCGCCGGGAGGCCGCCAACGGGCCGTCCCTTCCAAAACCACGACCCCGCCCAGCAGATGCCCATCCCAGCGCATGCGCAAGGGAGACCCCGGCACCACGCCCACGTCCGTCACGCTCACACCCCGCGGCAGATCGGCCGATTCCAGGCAATAGACGAGGGGCCCCCGTTGCACGGCCACCTGGTGGTAACTCTCCTCCACCCAAGGGTGGGCCTCCCACCAGATCGGTGCCATCTCCAAGTCCAGATCCACCACGTCCCCGGCCTGCCAGGTGCGCGTGATGTCCCACCAGCCGCCCGGGCCGTCGGCCTTCTGCTCCGGCCCGAGATTGATGCGCAGACGCGCGGAAGCCGCCCAGGCCGGCACCCGCAGCCTCAAGGTCATCCCTCCGTCCAGCGGGCGTTCCACGACCAACCGCACCCGTCCGCTCCAGGGAAACTCGGTCTCCTGGCGCAACCGAACCTCGCCCAGCTCCTCGTTTTGGAACTGCATTTCGCCCGCGCCGTACAGCACCACACAGACCGTCCGGTTGGACACCAGGGCCATCCAGCCGGGCGATGCGGCCACCATCCGCAGGAGGTTGGGCGGGCAACAAAACGAACTGACAAACGGCACCCTCTGCCGGGGCCAACGCAGTTCGAATGGCAGCGGATCGGTGACCCGAAGCGGGTTGGTGTAGAAAAAGTTCGTTCCGTCGAGGCTCATCCCGGAAAGCACACTGTTGTAGAGGACCTGCTCCAGCGCGTCGGCGTACCGCGCGTCCCCGGTGGCACGCAACATGCGCCAGTTCCACAGCGCCCAGCCGATGTTGGCACAGGTCTCACAGTGCGCGGTCAGTTGGGGCAGTTGATAGTTCCGGCCGTAGGCCTGATGAACCCGGGTAATGTGTTCCTGGTCGCGCGCGCCATCGGGAGAGGCACCGTCGTAGAGAGCCCCACAACCGCCGGTGAGATAGAGCTTCTTCTCCACAATGTTGGACCAGACCCGCGTCAGCGGGGGCCAGAGGCCGGTGTCGCCGGTCTCCAAGTAGAGATCCGCCGCACCCGCGTAAAGGTAGTTGGCCCGAACGGCGTGACCCACCGCTTCGGCGTGCTGGACGTAAGGCAACCGATCCTGGTTGTCGTCCCCCCCGCCTTCGACCTCGCTGCGGACGGCCCAGCATTGCCGGGCCAGATCAAGCCAGTAAGGCTCGCCCGTGGCCCGATACAGGTCCACCAGCCCCATGAAATGCGAGGGACAGACCGGACGTCGCACCGCCTCGGGCACCGGCTCCCCCAGCGCGGTTTCCAGCCGTGCAGCCGCCTTTCTGGCCACCTCCAACAACGAGGTTCGCCCCGTCACCCGGTAATGCATGGCAGCCGCGCTGAACAGGTGCCCCAGATTGTAAAGCTCGAACTGGAACCGGTCACCGAACGGCACGGCCCGGGCATCGCCCTGGCGCATCCGCCATTGGACGGCGGTTTGGAGGTACCCGTCCGGTTCCTGGGCCCGCACGATCCACGCGATCCGCTCCTCGACGGTTCGCGCCAGCCGAGGATCCGGGCGTACAGCCAGGAAAGCGGAAGCGGCCTCCAGCCATTTGTAACACTCCCCGTCGTTGAACGGCGCGCCGCGACGGCGCCCCTCGGCTGCTCCGGCAACGATCTCGAAGTTGCGCCAGAAATGGGTGTGGTTGGTGCCGGAGAAGAGGGCGTCCATCGCGGGCAAGGTGCTGGTGCGACACAATTCCCAGCGTTGGGCCCAGAACCCTCCTGTCCAGCGCGCCGAGCCGGGGGGCAGTTGCTCCCACCGGCTCCGCCCGTCCCCGGCAACCGTGGCCGAAACGACAGAAATGATCAGCAGCCCGATCAGTGCGGCCCTGATCTGTCCTGCCCGGATTCGACTCCCTTTCATGAATCACCTCTCTCAAACGCCCGCACGGACCCCGTCGCCCCGGACGACAGGCCATTGCTCACGGCCATGGGTCCTCCACGTCCCGCGGCGTCAGGGTCGCGGAAGCCGGCACGACTCCCAAAACGACGAAACTGCCGGGCCCGGGCACCTCGAGACGGTTGCGGCCGGCCGGATAACGGCGTGCGTACACATCCACAACCGGACACTGCTCCACCCGGGCAGCATTCCGCAGCACCGGCTCGGGACTGCCCTGCTCGGCCCAGTGCGCCGCCGCGTCCACGTTCGGCGGTTGCAACCAGATCGCGCGTTCATCCCGAAACAGCCCGAGCATAACGTACACGGGTTCGTCCACCTCGAACTCCACCGGCCTGTACCGGCCGTTCTTGGCCTCTTCGTGAGAGAACCGGATGCCCGTCAAACCATGCAATTCGGGCGCCAGTTCAACCAGCCGATAACTCCGGTCTCGAAACGGCCGAGCCCCGGGACGCACCTCGTACGTCTCGGCCCCGGGCCCCATCACCCGCACCTGCGCCGCAGGCCACGGCCGTGGCGGTGGCTGATCCCGACCCAGCTCGCCCCGTTTCCAGCGCTCCCAGCGATCGAGAAACTCGCGCAGCTCCGCCCGGTACAAGGGCAGCACGTGCGACCAGTGAAAATTCGTCACCACTCCATCCACCACCGCGGGCCAAGGGATGCGCCGGTGCCCGGTCTGCAAGCTGTTGGCAAACCGGTACGCCGGTCCGGCCACATCCGCCAGCTCCTCGAAAGCCGTCACGCTCCCGGACAACGCCCGGGCCGCCCGTTCCAAGCGGGCCGGATCGTGATCCAGCCGAAACCGGAGGACCTCCTCGGCAGCCCGGGTCTTGGCGTCGTAAAAACGGGCCAGCGCGTCAAGTGCGCGGAAGTCGTTCTGCCAGCGGAGGAACTCTTCCTTTCGCCCGCACACACCTCCCTCCGCCCCGTCCAGCAGCTGCACCGCGCGACGCGCCCGTCTCCACGCCTCCTGCCGCGCCACCTCCGGCGTTTCCCCCGGGCAGCCTTCGCCCGCCATCGTGCGTGCCACAAACTCCTGCAACCGCCACCCCGGCGGCGCCAGGCATTCCCACAGATCGTGCACCGGCTGGAACCGTTCCGGGTGCACCAACTGCTCCAGCGTCATGCCCAAGGAAAGGGTTTGCCGGTTGCCCTCCGTGATACCGAACCGACGCAGCAGAATCGGCGCCACCAGCCCGGCCTCGTTGCCCGCCGTCACGAACCGTTCCGCTGTCGCCGCGTCACAATCAAACCACTCCCGCACCCGATCCCGCCAGTACACCCGTTCCTCCGCTTCCGGACGATCCGGGTTCCACGCGTACCGCCCCCAGGCTTCGAACCAGCCCCGGTCACGGTCCCATTGCCGCAAGGGCGGTTCACACGCATCGGGTGCGTCCGGCCAGTTCCAGTACACCAACGGGTAAAGGTGCAGCCCGGAAGCCTGCAAATCCTCCCGCATGCCCAGCACGCAACGTTGAATGAACTCGGGGGCGAAATACCGGAACGGCTCCAGATTGGCCAGGATGTGGACATTGACCACGTGCGGCCCCATGGCCGCCATGCGCCGGTGCAGCTCCCGCAGCCGACCCCGCACGCCGTCCGTCGTCAGCGACTCCCCGTTGAACTTGGTCATCGTGTACAAGTTGGTGTAGATGGCGAAACAGGGCGGCAGGACGCGTTCGGCATCCGTTGCGTGGGTGCGAATGATCAATGGCGGCAATTCCTTCAAACCGGCGGCCCGGGCGCCTTCCATCACGCCCGGCAGGATGACGTTCGTCGCCCACTCGAGCTGATGCTCCGCCCCTTGCAAAGCCTCGCCCAGGCAAACCAGCAGTCCCACATGAGGATACTCCCGGATGAACGTGGCAATCGCGCGACGCGTGTAGTCGGCTGCAACCGGATGGGGACGACTCAACTGTGTGGGCAACCCGTGCTTCTCGGCGAATGGCTGGGGCAGCAGGATGTTGTAGAACATCACCACCAACCAGATCCCGCGCCGGTCGCATTCGCGGGCCAGCCAGTGCATCATCTCGATGTTGCGCTCGAGCACCGCCTCCGGGACCTCCACACCCTCCGGGTACCCCGGCACCCGAACCACCGACCCGAAAGGATGCCCGCTCCACAGGTACAACGTGTTGTACCGGCACCGGGCCAGAACATCGAGGTACTCCCGCCAAAGATCTCGGTCGTAAAACCAGGGAAAAAGCTCCGGAGTCCAGGGATACTCGTACACCTGGCGTCCGGGAAGAATGGTCGGTTTTTGCAGCCCCACACAGACACCCCGCAATCGCAAGGCGGGTTTCTCCTCCAGATCCCGGGCCGGTCCCGTACCGGTGCGCCGAACTTCCTCACTCAACGCCAGGCAGCCGTACATCAGACCGGTATCATCTCCCGCCTCGATCCTCCACCCATCCGGCTGCACGCGCACCGCGAAAGCCTCTGATCCGCTTGGGACCGTCTCTGAACGACAAAGCCGTACGTGAACGACGTTCGTCTCCCCGGGTGTCTCGCTCGTCACGACCCGGTATCCCGCCGCAGTCCATGCCGCGGTCAACTGCTCCAAGCCGTATGCCACCCGCTGCCCACTGACTCCCTCACGCTCAAGCCTCACCACAGCGCCCGGAACCGGGCGGGATGCCGCTCCCGCCCAACCCGCCGCAAGCAGGACCCCCAGCAGGCAAGCTCGCAGCCCCATCCCACGCCACAGTGCCACGGAGGCCCCTGAGCGGGTCTCCACCCTTTCTTGATTCACATGCAATGGCCGCATCGTTTCGTTCATTCCACAACGACCCGAATTTTCACCCGTGCTCAATCCAGCACCGGCCTCCCGCCCCGGTCGAACGCCGCAGTACGGTCTCGTAACATTGCCCCGGTCGGCATGTGCCGCACCCACTTCAGGTCGGCACCCGCTTCCTTTCCCTGCCCGGATGCCGTGCGGGCCGTCACCGATCTGTGTCCGACACCAACCCCGAAGGGTTCACCAGCCACCAAACGCCCGGACCGGTCAGAAGGCCGGTGGATGCATCGAGTCGCCGGCGCCGTCGGACCTGCCCCGTGTTGCTGTCCAGCTCGCGAAGTTCCCACCACCGCTCGGTTTCGTTCAGGGCAAACCGCGCGCCTGCCCGCGCATAGATCAACCGTTGCTGCTCGCCCTCCTCCAGACACCACACGCCATCGGTGGAACGCGCCGCGGAAGGTTGCATCCGCGGCACGGCCCGGAGCAGTTCCGGATCCGTGGAGCGGGGCAACCGCGGCAGTGAACCACCGGCGCACAGCCAGGCCCAGCCGGCGCTGTCAAACGCGCAGATCCACGCCAGGCGCGGATAACGCGCCCGGTACTCGCTCACCATGCCCGCCAGATCCTCGTCCGTCGGTCGTCCGCCCGCCCAACGCCGTTCGAACTGCCGCGGTGCCACATGGGCCCCGCCCGGTGGAGCAAACTCCCCCCGGGCCGTCCGCCACCAGTATCGAAAGTCCACCACGTCCACCAACCGGCGCATTTGTTCATCCTGCAACACGGCGTCCTGCACGTCCTTGGGGGCCGAAAGCACCACCTGCGGGTCCGAACCCGTCTCAGCCATCCAGGCCTGCACGGTTTCCAACCAGAAACGCATGAACGATTCCGGCCCGGTGAACTCCGCCCCCAACGAATGCCAGACATTCTCCGCGCCCCGGAGGGCTCCCAGGCATTGGCGGATGTAGGCACGATGCAAAGGCACCCGCACCGGATGGCCGACATCGTAGAACTGCTCCGCCATGAAGATCCGCTTGTCCCCCGCATAGGGCGGCGGCTCGGGAAACCCGGTATCGTTGACGTTGTTCGCCGGTCGCCACGGACAGTCGGCCCAGTGTGCACCGGCTTCCAGGATGTTGTGCTGGAAATAGTGCTGGTGGAGCAGCACCAGGCCACGCTCGTCACAGAGCCGGGCAAAAGATCGTAACCGGTCCCAGTACCACGGATTGTAACGCGTCAGGTCATACCGGCTCAGCCCGTCCCACGCGCGCCCCCGGCCACTGCGCGCGAACGGTTGCTCGAAGAACGGCGCCAGCACCTCGCCGTCCGGCCGCCGCACCATTTCATGATCGTCGCGACGACGGTCGTACCACAGCCCGTGGTGATGCTCGAACACGGGGCGTCCCGTTTCCACCATTTGCCGGGCCACCTCTTCCAAATCGTCCGTCCAGCCCCGGCCGATCCGGCCCGGCATGAACCGGGTCAACGCCGGTCCCACTTCAGCCGCCTCGCCCGGCAGTCGGCTGCCCCGCCACCAGGCCGTCTCCAGAATGCCGCCGATGAGCAGACGATCGCCCACGACCACCCATCCATTCGTCACGCACACCCGGCGCGGTGGGCGCGGCGGCTCCCCGGGCGGTTGCCGGTCCGCCGGAACCCACTCCGGTGCGTCCCCCGAATCGCAAGGCAGCGGGGCCTCCCGGTCCAGTCGCTCGATCCAATCCCGCAACGAAAGCGCCGGCCGGCGGGATGCTTGGGTCAGTTCACGCGCACGTTCCGGGCTCGGATTGGTCACCTCTTCCCTGGATTTGGGCGGGAATCGAAGTCTCAGGTCTGCGTCCGCGACTCCGCGCCCGGTCAACTGGGCCGCCCACAGACTCACCGGCCGCACGAACTCGTTGGACTGCCGCCAAATGCCGTCGCCCTCGAACGCGCCCCACGATCCGTATGATGCGTTCCACGCACCCGGCGGATTCCAGCAACGGATCACCGAGGCACTGCAATTCCAGAGGACCGAACAAGCCGCCGCCCACCCCACCCGGCGATGGTTGCCCGGCCAGAAACCCAGACCCAACCCCGCACCATCCACGGTGACGTTGTCGTACAACACCCCGCTGGCCCAGCTTTCCCACGCTCCGCTGTCGCCCAGCGCCCGCGCCGCCTCACACAACACAAAGGCGTTGGGACCCGCGGCACAATGGCCCACGATGAAGTCGTGGCATCCGTCCTCGGCGTAACACCGCAGGAAGAGCGTTTGCTCTCCGGCGGTGAAGAACGTGTGCCGCCGATGACCGCCCGGTTCGGACACCGGTGCCAGTGCCAGGCAGTCCTCCACCGTCACACAGCGGGCCGTTTCGTACACGGCCACCGCCCCCCCGGCGAAATGCCGGAACGTCACCCGCCGGATCCACGCATCCTCCACGTTCTCCATCGTGACGCCATACCACGAATGGTCCTCGTCCAGCGGCCGGTCAGGGTCATGGGAAGATTCGAGGCAAAGGTTCTCGATCCCCACACGGCGGATGCGACCGGGCCAATCGAAACCTGCGATCCAACCGCCCCCCAGCTCCGCCTCCAAAGCGGTGGTGATCGGCACGTCCCACGTCACCCGGTCGCCTTCCACGCCGGTGAGCGTGCGTTCCCAGACCAGATCGTGACTGCCCGGCTTCCACCGCGCGCCCACGCCGCCTCCGAGTTCGTCCATGCCCAACCGTTGGATCCATGCCTGCGTCGAGGGACGCACAATCAAAACGCGCCGCCCGGCTGACAACCCATCCGCGCTGCGAACCCGACAGCCCGTTGCCCCCACGGGCACGTATGCATCCACCACGGCCCAGGCGCTGTTCGTCCGGATGGTTCGGTCGTTCTGACCGGTCACACGGATCAGCGGCCGCCGGTCGATGCCGGTCGCCACGAGGACCGTCCCGTCGGGGCCCATTCCCTGTCCGCGCAGCACCACGCCGGAGGCCCGGATCTCCAGCCGTCCGCCCACCTCGTATCGCCCGCGGAGCAGCAGCACCGCCCCGCGCCATCCATGCGCATCAGGAGCCCGACCCGCGACAAGATCCAAGGCCGCCTGAATCCTTTCCGTGTCGTCCCCCGGCCCGGGTCTCACCACACATGCCACCGGCACGATCGGAATGGGCACATTGCCGCCGGCATAACCGCAGTGCGAAAAGTCCGGCACCCGGTTGCCCCGGCCGTCCGCAACCCAAACCAGCCGGCCGTCACGATCCACCCGGATCTCGGGCGCGGACGGTGCCGACCCGCGCCCCGCCGCCAGGCCCACGCAAAGTCCCAGCAAAACAACGCCGCCAACCCGGCTCGTCATTCTCCCCGGCAAACTCATGGCAACTCACAGCTCAGTGGCCCCAGATCGGCCCTGCGCGCCACACACCGGTCCCCGCACCAGACCTGAAACCCGGCACCGCGGCCGTACCGCGTACCGTCCCGATCCCACACAATCGTGACGGCCCGACCGTGGTAGGGCAAACCGTCCAGACAGAACCAATCCCACACACCTTCAGGCAGCAGCGGCCGAAGCTCCAGGCGATCCTCCTCTTGAGGGACCACGCCAACCAGCCCGGTGATCAAAAGATCGGCATAAGTGGAATGATTGTAATCCTTGCTGCGGTCGCCTCTGTGGATCCAATCACCGGTCACCTCGTCGAGATACTCGCCCACCCATGGCCGGCCGCCGCGTCCCTGACAGCGGGTGTAGACGAGGAAAGCCTCGAAAAAGTCCCGGCCGCTCAGCGGCAGAGTCGCCTCTTCGCGCAACGCACGTGCCAGAGCCGTCAGCGTTTGGGAGGTGGCGAACGGCCAGACGGCACCGTCCCATTCACATCGGCCCACTCCGTGCGAGCGAAAACGCGGATGCCGCCGTTCCGCCGTGGTCAGCCCGGCCGGAGCCCAAAAGCCCTGCCGATTCGTCAGCTGCAGCCAGGCCCGGGCATATTCTCCCGTCGGCGGCACCAGGCCAAATGCCCAGGGCAAAAAACCAATCGCTTCCCGCACATCAGCCGGGCGACCGTCCTCCTGCAGGGTCTTGAAAAACGCCGCCTCCGGATCCCACAGCCGTCCCAGGACCCTCTCGCGCAGTGCGTCAGCCTTCCTGTCGTAAGTCCCCGCCAGCTCATGACGGCCCGCCCGACGGGCAATTGCGGCTATCGCGCGTGCGTTGCCGTACATGTAAGCGTTCAACGGCACACGCACATGCCGGCGGTTGCGCGACCCGCTGAGGGATTCCTCCATCCCGTCACGAACGTCATACTGCCAGAAAAGGCCGTCGGGCCGGCCATGTTCGTCTTCCCAGGCTTCATAATCCGCTACCAGATCATCCAGCCAGGGCACGGCTCCGCCGGGGAACCCCCGTGCGCAGTACCAGCCATATACGGCCGCCGCCAGCCACTGACTGTAGCGACGCAAATGCGGCTGCGGACCGCCCTCATGCCCGCGAAGCCAGAAGTGAATGGTCTCCTCCCCGTACCGCCCGTTTCGCAACCAGCGCGCCTCCGCCAGATGGTGCCCCAGGGCGCAACTGATCGTATTGTAGGGCCCGGCATGGCTCACCGGCGGCAGAAACTCCGTCACCACCCAACCCGTGGGGGTCCGCCGCAAATGCTTTCGATAAACCCACCAGCGAAAATAATAAGTCCGGACCACCGCCGGATCCGGCGCATCGAAGAACGGGATCTCACGCTGCATCCACGCCCAGGCCGACGCATTCGGCATGGCGTTCACCACCGTCTCACGGTCGAGGGCGTTGAACTGTTCCACATACGGACGGAACGTATCCGGCTCCAAAATCACCAGACAGTCGGCCCCCTGCACCGGCCCGGACAGGAGACACGTGACCAGCCCCCGGCCCAACCAACCCGTCAGCTGGGCTGCCAACACGAAGCGCCCTGGGGAGGACCAACCCTTCATTTCACCGTTCTCCGGGCCGGCCCGGGAAGCGTTCCGGGTCGGGAAACTCGCCCACCAGCCAACCCAGATACTCCTCCAGGTTGGTGTACCCATCTCCGTCACGGTCCTGCTGGGCATCGGCCGGGTCCAAGGGATTCAAACCGGCGCGCCGTTCCCACTCGTCAGGCATCCCGTCTTCGTCGCGATCCCATCCCTCTGGTCGGTGCACTTCCGGATACTCTTCCCAACCACCAACGTCCTCCTGGGAATCCGGCAACCCGGGCAGACCGGTGCGGCTGCCCCGGTACCGGGCCGTGCCCGTGCGCACCTCCTCGATGATCCTCCGGTCGAGCTGGTCCTGAACGGGAAAATTGCAGCCCACGTCCGCCAGCACGTTGGTGTAAGCCTCGCATGCCGTGTGGGTCCGCACCAAGGGATCGAAAAACGGCTCGTCGTGCAGATAATCCTCCGGCGGTTCGCCCGGCCAGAAACGTACCCCACCCCATTTCTCGTCCGGTCCCACTCGTCCTTCCAGCACGTTGCCCGCCACGTAATAATCCTGCGGACCGAACCTCGGCACGCCCTCGCGCTGGGGCCGCAGAATCCAGAACCAATCGGTAGCCGGGCCGGGCTTGTAGTAGTTGTTGACGAACTGCACCTGCGCCGCCCCGCCGTCGGTGGTGCGATGATGCCAGTTGTAAACGACGTTGTTGCGGATATCCAGCCGGCCCGTGTGCCGACCGGCCTGATCGAGCCCCCCGGCCAGGCTCCAATTGCGGCCCGCACAATGCGCCAGCAGATTGTGATGGAAGCTGCCGATGTTCCCTCCAATGCTGGCCGCGTAGCCGTGTCGCGTCCCCGGCGGATACTTGCGGTGCCCGGCCTCATTCAGTGCCTCCGCGATGAGAGTGCGCTGAAGCGTGATGTTGCCCGCACCGCGGGAGCTGAACGCCTCGTCCAACGTCCAACTGATGGAACAGTGGTCCACAATGCAATGATCGCTCGAGGCCAGGCCCATCCCGTCCAGGGTCTCGCCGGAAATGTTTCCGGGCCGCACCCGGATGTAGCGGATGATCACATCATGGGCCCCCAGGACGCCAAAGTTGTAGCCGCGGATGCAGATCCCCTTGCCCGGCGCGGTCTGGCCCGCCACCGTCAAATACGGATTGCGCACGATCAGGGGGGATCGGAGCGTGATCAACCCACCCACGTCGAATACAACCGTGCGCGGGCCCTCCGCTTCCACCGCAGCCCGCAAACTGCCGGGGCCACTGTCGTTGAGATTGGTCACCTTGATCACCCGCCCGCCGCGGCCCCCGCGAGCAAAAGCTCCGTAGCCCTCGGCGGTGGGAAAAGCACGGTGGCGGATTCGAAACCGCCACACCTCGCCCCGTGTCACCCGCCCGGCGGCGTCCTCCTCGTCCACCCGCCAGTAGTAAACCGGGAAGTGATGCAAACCGGCAACCTCATGGGACGGCTGTTCGAACCGACCCAGATACACCGGGTCGCCCACCCGGGCATGCGCCACCTCGTTGAGGTTCGTCCCCAAATACACATGATGCCCCACCGCGGACGGGGCCGACATCCAATGCAGTCGAACCGAACCACCCGGGCCGGCTGCCACGTGCTCGTCATCCCGCTCAGGCCAGGGACGCCGCGCCTGCCGGGACGGATCCGGCACATCCAACGCAAACCCGTTCAACACCACCGCCGCTGCCGTGTCGTCCGTCCCCGGTTCGGCTCGAAACTCCACGAGCACGGGCCGGCCCTCCTCCGCCTCGAACGCCACGAAGGCCGTCGCCACCTCGTCGTCATGTCGGACCCGGTGGGAGGGCTCCAGCGGACCCAGCACTTGCCGGCCGTTGACCCAAACGGCAAACCGTGCCGGGGGACGATCCCGTGGTTCATTGTGCCAGGTCGCCAGTGTGTGGCGTCCGGCAGAAAGTCCTTCCAGGGTCAGTTGAAGCGTCGCCGCTTTCGCAGGGCCTTCGACACACACCCCGTCGGAGCCCAAACGCACGCCGTCCACCAGAAAGGCCTTGACCCATACCACTTCCACCCGGTTTGTACCCCCCGCGCGAATCGTGACACGCAGGCCGTCGAACTCGGCCGTCGCCTCCCCCGGCCCCCGCCAGTGCCAGTTTTCCCAATGCGGCGTGCGCACGTCCCGGCGCGGCTCCGGCGGGTTCAAATCCACCCGAAGCGAGGAAAAAACGTCCTGCGGTCCCGCGCACACCAGGACGGCCAGCAGCAGGAAGACCGGCCCAGCCGGCCCGTGGGAGCGGATCGGACGATCCATGGAAAAGGCGGCGCCGGCCCGGAGCAGGCCGGACCGGCGCCGAATCTCCGCAATCTTCCGGCTCACGGCTGGACCAACCGGTAGAACACCGCCTCCGCCGCAGGATTCACGGTGATCACGAACCGGTTCGTGCTTTGCGACCCTTCCACAGGCACCCAATCTTCCGGTGCCAGGCTGATCCCCTGCTGCAACGTGCGCACCTGTTGCTGCAGGATCCAGCCGGTATAAGCCTCGGGCCATTCCAACGTGATCTGGCCGTCGGAGACCATCACCGCCACCTGCGGCGGCTCCAGCGGAGCCTCCACAATCCGCACAATGCCGTTGGTCGCCAGATCGCTGCCGTCCCATCGCATACCAGGGCCGGGCGAAGGCGGATCGAACTGGAAGTCAATGTTCGGGTTCAACGGCGAGTTGGGCAGGTTGAAGTTGTTGCTGATGATCACGAAGCTCTGCCCCACCGCGAAAGGCACGCTGCCGATGTTGGTCATGGTGATGATGCCGCGGATGTTGCCAAACACGTCCACGGCCACCATGTCATTGCGCGCCGGGTGGTTCAGATCCACCTCCACGATCAACCGCGCACCCGGGTTGAGGTCGAAGCGCCCCTCCACCGAGAGGACACCGATGGAATGGCCGGGCGAAATCACCCCGCCGTTGTTGATCGAGAGCCGGCCGTCGGCACCAAACGTGTAGCCGTCCGGATCACTCACCACGCCCTCACCCATCAACGTCCCGTTGACGTTCAGCCGGGCCTCGGTGTTGACGAACCGGCCGTCCACAATCAGGGTCGCACCCGGTTCCACCGTGGAGGTGCCGGTGGCGTTCACCACGCCCCCGGCCGCGATGTGTGCGGTCCCGCCATTGATGCGCACCGGCCCGTTGACCGTGCCCGGGCTCTCAAAGGTCCCACCGTTGACGGTGATCCCGTTGTTGATCGTGCCGGAGCTGACGACCGTGCCGGACGAGATCAACCCGTTGATCGTGCCCGAGAAGTTCAGTGTCCCACCCGGGCCGACGGTGGTCGTGCCCAGACTGCCGGAGCCCTGCACCGTTCCCTGCTCGAGCAACAGCGGCAACTGACTCTGAGCGTTCATGATCATGGTGCCCGTGCCCTGCTTGGTCATCGGGCTGGTTCCCACGATCGAACCGCCGCTGAACGAATAGGTCTTCGCCTGATTGGTCACCAGCACCTCGCCCGGTGCCACCAAACCGACCACGGTGATGCTCGTCGTCCCGGAAGCGGTGTCGTCAAACACCACCGGTGCCCCGTTCACAAACCGGCCGCCGTCCTTCCAGTTGGCCGTGGTGGTGTCCCACTGGCCGTTGACCGTGCCGTCCCAGACCACCTGCGCCGGTGCATTCGTGTCCACCACGGCCACCAACATCCGCCGGCTGGTGTCATCCAGGAGATATCCATAGTACCCTTCGGGCAACATCAGCGAAATGCTGGCCGCGGCCGTCTCATAGGCGATGAGCGGAATCTCCGCCGGGAATTGCGAGACGTTCCGGATCTCAGCCAGCCGCAACTCGTTCCCCGTGCCCGACGCGGTGAAGTTCGTCACGTACACATACGGCTCCGTGCGGGCCCCGTCCACGTGGAGTGTCAGCCGCGCATTGGACAGGCTGAGCCGGGCCAGTTTCTTCTCCGGACTGGCGGCCGTATTGGTCAGGATGAGCGTGGCACCATTGCTCAACACAATGGCGTTGTCTCCCGACAGCTTGGTCACGCCACCCACCTCGATGCGGTTGACCAGCGCCGTGCCACCCGGGCCGATGAAAAGCTGGCCGCGGGTGTTCCACGGCTCGCCCAATGGAAGCGTTTCAGTCGTGTACCCCAGTTCGAGCACGTCGTTCACCCGCAGGACCGCCGCGTTGCTGATCACCAGCAGGCCCTGGCAATACCCACGCCCTTGGAAGGCTGTCTGCCCTTCCCGGGAACCGCCGTCCTGGAAGCCGAGCACGGCTCGGTTCACGTCAATCACTCCGCGACCCACGAACATCTGGCCCTGAATGTTCGGATCCCCGCTGAGAAGCGGCCGATCCCGAGAGATGTAAAACAGATCGGCCAGGATCTCCACGCTGCCGTTGTTGTCACCGAAGTACAGCCAGCTCTTGATGTTGCTCGTGGCAGCCTGCGGACCCCCGTCATCCGACACCGCGAACACCTTCATCCGCCCGCCGTCCACATTGCGGAAGATTGCGACCGGGTTCTGAGCCGCAAAGGCCGAGTTGAAGCGAACACGCCCTTGTTGATTTGCCCCCACAAAACAGACGCTCTCCATCAAGAATTCGTTGTACGCACCCAGATAGAGATCGCGGATCTGCGTCGTGCCCGCCAGGCCGCTGCTCATGAAAGTCATCGAGAAGACACGCGTTTCCGGATTCTCGTAATTGTCCGGGTTCGTATAGTGCGCCGTGATCCGGTTCGTCCGGGCCAGATAGATCGTGGGGATGAAGCGCCGGGGCCGGCCGCCATACCCATTGTCCAACAGGTTCCAGTAATGCGGCCAGGCGGAATAATCACCCAACCCGACGCGATTCACGTGCGCCACCAGGGTGCCCAGGGCCGACAGGTTCAGTTCATGCCCGATCTGCCCGCCCAGCAGGACTGACAAATCAGCCATGGTGTTGCTGACCACCATGGTCGCCTCCGGGCCCACCACACTCACCATGGGACCATTGCCCAACCAGAGCGGCCAGCCCGAATTGTCCTCCACATAGTCGCGCAAAATCCGGAAGCCCAGCGGGCCGACGACCTCGAGCGTCCGCCCCGCGCCCAGTTCCAATGTGTAGTAACGGGTCGCGTTCGTCGTGGCGAAACGGATGGAACCCACCCGCACGTCCTGGTCCACCAACACGTTGGTAAACGCGGCCGTCTGACCCCCCCGGTCTGTGAATACAACGTCCGCTCCCTCCGGCGGAACCGCACCGCCCAGCCAGCTCGACGCCGAAGACCACTGACTGGCCACGCCGTCCTGTCCGTTCCAGATGTGCGCCACCTGCAGGGTCAGAACCAGATGGTTGGTGGCTCCGCCCGAGCCCTCCAGCAGGAAGGGATACTCGCCCTCCGCCACGTTGTTCCAGCTCAGGGTCAACATCACCGGACCGGATTCGGTCAACGAGGAGGGGCTCACCGCCGCCGATGCACCGTCCGGCAGGCCGGACACGGTCACGTTTACCGGACCGGTCACATCCGTCAGTACGGCATAGTTCGACAACACCGTCGAACCGGACGAACCCACCGGAACGGTAACACGCACCTGCAAGGCGCGGAAATGCACCGTCTGCGCGCCCACCCAGGCCGGCAGCACACCGGCCAACAGCAGCGCCATCCCCCATGCCCACCGACCACGCTGACGGATGGTCGGCCCGAGCGTCAGCTTTTCATTCCGTTCCGCCGGTTTCTGCAGCATCTTGGCACCTCCTATAATGATCCAAGTTTTGGGGTTCCGGATTCTCACTTCAAACCACGAAAGTCCTGCTCAAAAAAACTGTGCCGGGGCCGCACCCCGGCTCCCGGCACGCGTCCCCTTTCAGTTGTAGGGAAGCCGATCGTTCAACCAAAGGTAATCAGGGTTGCCCCGTGCCGGCACATTCCGTTCGATCTGCCCCTTCACCACCGGCCGCTTCGTCCCGGGATGGGTCCACTTGTGAATCTCGGAATGCCCGTCCGCAAAGGAAAAATTCGCACCCCCACCAGAGTGGTAACTGGCCGGCAAATTCCGGAAGTAGGCTGTGGCAAGATCCGCGCCACCGACGGAATGAAACACGGCGTCGTCAATGCTGCCCGGATGCTCGTCCAACGTCACGAAGGTCATCGCCGGCCCGGGTTTCACCAGCTGGGTCACCTTCGTAAACCCCCGCTCCGGATAGATCCGCCCGTACACATTCGGGTTGATCACAGTCACACTGATCCCCCCCAGGAACGCATTGCCCGAAATGCTCAAGACACGCGGCCCATTCTCGGAAGGAACCGTGTCGGCCGGACACTTGTACACACCCGGCTGGCGCACATACGGAGCCAGCAGGGAGTACTCCGGGTCGATCAACTTCATGGCGTTGGTGTTGTCCGGGTTGACGAACCAGTCCACACCGTTGCCCACGATCTTCGGCGGCATGCGGTCATCGTTGTCCCCCACGTACAACATCCAACCGGTCATCACCTGCTTCGTATTGTTCAAACAGGCAATCCCTTGCGCCTTCCCCTTCGCCTTGGAGAGCGCAGGCAACAACATCCCGGCCAGGATCGCAATGATCGCAATCACCACCAACAACTCGATCAACGTAAAAGCACCCCCACCACGGGCGCCT
Organism: Limisphaera sp. 4302-co; assembly: GCF_049537155.1. Taxonomy (NCBI): domain Bacteria; kingdom Pseudomonadati; phylum Verrucomicrobiota; class Verrucomicrobiia; order Limisphaerales; family Limisphaeraceae; genus Limisphaera; species Limisphaera sp. 4302-co. Next base: position 160,361 of record NZ_JBMVQZ010000004.1, on the reverse strand, counting down.
CCGGCACGCCCGCCCTGCACAGGACCCGACATCTGAAGGTTCATTCGCATGGGATTGATTCAACAAAAGATTGATCGGACTCCGGTTCCATCCACCCCGCACACCCCTGCCCTTCCCCGGCCAATCGGCCCGCTGCCGAGCCGGTCCCACCGAGCGCCACGGCACCTTGCCGCCGGTGCTGTGCGGAGTTCCGTCATCTCCCCTGCAATATACGCTCCACCCACAAGAAACTATAATGTTCATTACGCCAAAAGGCTTGCGAATCCTGACATTCACTGCAGGCAGTTTCCGCAACCAGCTCCCGCTCCACCCTTCCCGCACCGGCACAAGTTTCCAAGATGGACCCGCCGGATCTTCTTGTTCATCTTGTTCACACGGGCCGGGTTGCGCAACCGCAACCATCACCGCGGGTCTCCGGCTCCGTTGACCAAAATGACAGATCGCCATCGGACGGAAATACTGTCTGCGGACTCACCGGAGAGCTTCCGACAGGCCGTCGAAGCGGCAGCCGCCAGGCTACGTGCGGGCGAGGTGGTCGCCCTGCCCACGGAAACCGTGTACGGGCTGGCCGCCCACGCGTTCAACCCGGCGGCGGTCCGGCGGGTCTACGAGGTGAAGGGCCGTCCCCTCTCCAATCCCCTGATCGTCCACGTGGCATCGCTGGACATGGCGCGAAACTGTGCGCGGGTGTGGCCCCCGGAGGCCGACCTGCTGGCCCGCGCATTCTGGCCCGGCCCCCTTACCCTGGTCCTTCCCAAGACCGACCTCGTGCCGCCAGAGGTCACCGCAGGTCTGGACACGGTTGCCCTGCGCTGGCCCGCTCATCCGCTCATCCAAGCGGTCATCCGGGCATGCGGCTTTCCGCTGGCCGCTCCCAGTGCCAATCTGGCCAACCGGGTCTCTCCCACCGAGGCCGCCCATGTGCACGCACAGTTGGAAGGACGGATTCCATTGATCGTGGATGGGGGACCTTGCACGGTGGGCATCGAGTCCACCGTGCTGGACCTGACAACCTCCCCGCCCTGCATCCTGCGCCCCGGAATGATTCACGCCGAAGCGCTCGCGGCAGTGTTGGGCAGACCCGTGCGTTCCGAGCCGGCAAAGGCCCCGGCGGAAACCGCGCGGCCCAGCCCGGGCCTCTTCCCCAAACACTACGCCCCGGCCGCCCCGGTCTTGGTTCTGAATTGGAAGGACACACCGGACCTTTGCCGTCAATTGAGCGCCCGGGGGCTGGATCCGGTCCATGCCCATGTCCTGAGTCACACGTGCGTGCCCGACCCGGCCGCATTCACCGAAGTCCGGGTCCTGCCGCGTGAACCGGAGGCTTACGCACGGGCCCTCTACGCCTGCTGGCACCGTTGCGATCGCCTGGGTGCCCGGCTCATTATCATGGAGGCCGTGCCGGACGAACCGGCCTGGGCCGGGATCGCAGACCGCCTCCGCCGCGCCCAGGGTGAGGCCCATTGATCGCCACCCCGCAGATACGCACACCCGGTTTGCCGTTGCGAACCGGCCCGCACCTGCTTAACTGGACCCATGAGGAAACGGTTCGTGTTGCTCGTCAGTCTTGTCATGTCGCTGGCTGCGGCGGCGCCCGCGTTCGCCCAAAGCCGCATCGCCACGGTGGACCTCAGTCAGCTCTTCGACAATTACTGGAAAACCAAGGAGGCCGAAGCCGCACTGAAAAAGCGGGCCTCTGAGCTGGAACAAGACCACAAGAACATGATGGACGAGCTGCGCAAGCACAGCGAGGAGTACCAGAAGCTCCTTGCCTCGGCCAGTGACCAGGCCGTCTCCGAGGAAGAACGGGAACGACGCAAGCAGAGCGCCGAGGCCAAGCTCAAGCAGATGCGCGACCTGCAGGATTCCATTGCCCAGTTCGAGCGCCAGGCCCGCGCCACCATCGAGGAACAGCGAAACCGCATGCGCAACAACCTCCTTGGCGAGATCCGCACGGCCGTCCAATCCCGCGCCCGCGTGGCAGGGTACACCCTCGTCATAGACGTCTCCGCCCGGTCGGCGCAAAACACGCCCATCGTCCTGTACAACAGCGGCGACAACGACATCACCCAGGCCGTGCTCGAACAACTGAACCTCAACGCGCCCACCCCCGCCACCGGCTCCGGCACCCAGAAAGCCCGATAAACCCGGACCGGGTCGCCCCTTCGGCCCGGCCTCTCCCGGCGTGCGGCCCATGCCCATCCGATTGCCCCCACTCAGTCGCCGAACCTTCCTCCGCCACCTCTTCTACGGCGGCCTCGCTTGGGGACTGGGCCGGCCCCTCGCAGGGGCCCGTCCCTCCCCCACGGACCCTCACGCCTGGGCCCTGCTGGCAGACACCCACATTGCTGCCGACCGCGCCCGATTCCACAACGGCGTCTCGATGGCGTCCAACCTCGAAACGGTCGTCAACGAAATCCTCACCTCCCCCGCCCGCCCCTCCAACGTCCTCATCGCCGGTGACCTCGCATACAGCCAGGGCGAAACCGGTGATTACCAACAACTGCTCACGCTCCTCGGGCCCGTGCGCCGGTCCGGCCGCCCCGTGCACCTCCTGCTCGGCAACCACGATCATCGGGACCGTTTCCTGCAAGCCATTCCGTGGGCCTTCCGCCCCGACCGGCCCTGGCGCGCCCGCTGTTGCGCCGTGGTCCCTTCTCCGCGGGCCAACTGGTTCCTGCTCGATTCGCTGGACAAAACCCTTTCGACCCCCGGCCTTTTGGGCCCGGAACAACTGGACTGGTTGGCCCGTGCACTGGACGCCCGCCGCCGCCGTCCCGCCATCATCGTCCTCCACCATCACCCGGACGAAGGCCCCAATCGCTCGGGCCTCAAGGATACCGAAGCCCTGTTGGCCGTGTTGCGGCCGCGGCCCCAGGTCAAGGCCTGCGTTTTCGGCCATACCCACCGCTGGAACCTCGCCACCGACAGCAGCGGTATTCACCTCGTGAACCTGCCGCCCACCTCCTACGTGTTCCGGCCTGAGTACCCCGTCGGTTGGGTGGAAGCAAATCTCGGGCAGGACGGCATGGACCTCCACCTCCGCTGCCTGGACCCTCGCCATCCCGACCACGGACGCCTCGCCCACCTCACCTGGCGAACCGCCTGAGCCTCGCCGCCGCAATCGCACCCATCCGCAAGCGGCCTGCCGTCGGCTCCCCTCCTCGCAGATGTCTCGAACGGTCCGTTACCTCGAGCCGCGGCGGGACCTACAACCCCCAAACCTCCCATCCCGCACGGTACGCCCGGCGCAAAAACCGGTTGGCCTCCGTCACATTCCGGAAACGCAGCCGCCCGGCATCCCATTCGAGCGTGGTCTGCGGAAACCGACTCGCCACGCACCCCAGCAATACGGTCTCGGTCAGGGGCCCTGCGTAATCGAACCCGGCAGTCGTCGCCCGGCCTCCCCGCACAGCCTCCAAAAACAAGGTGTAATGGTTGGCCGACTCTGCCTCGGGCAGCCGGACTCCCTCGAAACGCTTCCGCGGATAGAGTCGTGCCCGCCCGATGTGAGGCAGCAACATCACACCCTCGGTCCCCACGCAAATCGAACCTTGAGCCGGCGGCGCATCCTCCTCCAACAACGCCAGCACATCCCGCGGCGGTCGTTGCCGGCCATCATACCAGGTCAACCGAAGCGTTGGCCCCGCAGTATGGGCTGTCCCGGGAAACTCATACACGACCTTCCCGTCGTTGGCCCAGTTCCATGCATTGGGAGGCGGCCCTTCCGACCGCACACTGCGGGGAGCGGTCAAAGCCAATCCCAGAAAGACCGGATCGAAAATGTGACAGCCCATGTCACCCAGGGTTCCCGTCCCAAAATCCAGGCGCCGCCGCCAGTTGGCCGGATGATAATAACCCCCGCCAATGAAGGGGCGCCACGCCGCCACACCCAACCACCCGTCCCAATCGAAGCCCTCCGGCACCGGATCCCGCCGCACCGGCAACGGCTCCGGATCGCCCCAAGCCTTGTCGCTCCACAGATGCACCTCCCGGACCTTGCCGATCAGCCCCTGTCGCAGGATCTGCACCGCCTGCCGGTATTCCGCCAGCGAATGGATCTGGATCCCCATCTGCGTGACCAGGCCGCGCCGGCGCGCTTCCCGCGTCAGTTGCCGACTCTCGTAAAGGTCATGGGTCAGGGGTTTCTGCACGTACACGTGAAGCCCCCGCTGCATCGCCGACATGGCAATCGGCGCGTGCATGTGGTCGGGCGTCGAGACGTTCAAGCTGTCCAGATCCCGCTCCCGATCCAGCAGCCGCCGCCAGTCCTGATAGATCCGCACCCCAGGGAACTTCCGGCGCCAAACCTCGGCCCGAGCCAGGTCCACATCTGCAATGGCCACGATCCGCACAAAATCGTGGTGGGCAAAACTCTCCAGATCACTGGCGCCCATCCCCCCGGCACCCACGCACGCGTGCAGGATGGTCTCGGACGGCGGAACACGCCCGGCCCGCCGCCCCGCCACACACCCACCGGTCAAACCACCGGCCGCGCCGGCCACCAGCCAGCCCAGAAACTCCCGCCGCGTCACTCTGCCTCTGCTCATGACCAACCTCCCTTCACCGGGTGGGAATCTCCCGAATCCACAACTCACGGAACCACACCGGCGTGGTATGGGCCTGCAATTCGATCGGTCCCCGCGCGGGCACGGGCCGGCCACGATCCCAGTAGTTCTCCAACACCGTATCCCGCACCACCAACTGATCGTTCAAAAACACATGCACCCGATCGCCCACCATGACGACCCGAAAACGATTCCATTCACCCACCGGCCGATCCGCACGCGTCAGAGGCCGGGACGCATGCCGCTGATTGTTGTACAGGCCGCCCGAGCCAACCTCCCGACCTCCCTCCACCGGCGGCGTGTACGGATCCCAGATCTGAACCTGGGGCACCCCCCGAAGATACACCCCGCTGTCACTGTGCGGCCCGATCTTCCACTCGCAGACCAGCTCGAAATCCCCGTACTCCCCGCGCGTGCACAAATTGTCATAACCCTTCCCGCGATACACCAACACCCCGTTTTCCACCCGCCAGTTCCTCTGCATCTCCCGGTCCGCCTCCGACCGCGCCACGACACGCTCCTCCGCGCTCATCTTCGCCCACTTGCGCGGATCCACCCAGCCCCGCCACCCCGTCAAATCCCGTCCATTGAACAAGGCCGTAAAACCTTCCGTCCGCCCGGCCGGCCCGTCCGGAAGCCCCTTCAAACGAATGTTGCGGAATTCCACCCGATCACCGTGCCCCAGGAAACCAATGTGCCCCCGCTCACGAAAAATCCCCGGATGGCGCCGGATCACCTCCGGATCCCGTACGTCGTTCAAATCCGCCTCCAACACCGTCTGATCGTTCACCCGCACACGGATCTGCCGGCCCTCGACGTGAATCTCCTCCGTGTTCCACTGCCCGGGCGGACGCAGCGCACCCTGCCGGGCCGGCACCACGTCGTACACCGACCCGTGGAACTGGGCCGGCCGCAATGGTCCCCACTTCCCCTTCAGTGCCGCCGTCTCCTCCAGAATCTGAATTTCCATCCCCACGTACGCGGGGTCGTCCCCCAGCGGCGCGCGAATCGCCACACCATTGTTCGCACCCTCCGGCAGTCGAAACTCAAACCGCAAAATGAAGTTCCCGTACTGCCGCGTGGTATAAAGTTTCCCGCCCCGCTCCGTGCACACCAGCAGCCCGTCCTCGACGACGTACCCGTCCGGCGGCCCATCCACAACCTGCCAACCCTCCAGCGAACGGCCGTCGAACAACGATACGAATCCGGGCTCCGCCTCCGACGCCCCCGGGCCAACCGCCCGGCAGCCCACCCATGCCACCCCCAACGGCAGCCACGCCCACAACCATCGTCCCCTGCCACTCATGCTCCTTCGCATCCAGCTCATTCAGCCCGGCCTTCCGATCCGAACCCCGCCTCTCCGGCAGCCCGGCACGCAGCCTGAGAAGCCCGCACACCAAACGTCAAGTCCTCGGGCCGATCACCCCCTCCTCCAGCCCGTCCAGCTTGCTGGTCAGCTGCCCCGGGCCCCCCGATCGTCCCGGGACCGGACCGCTCCTTTTTGGTTGCCGGAATCCTGCGGACGATTACATGTCTCATCGGGTCGGTGGCTGCAGGCCCCGCGCGGGCCCCCAGCCCCAAGGACCCGAAGCGGGCCGCAGGCCCGGTCGAATGTTTTCATTCAACAAAAGCGTGGAGAATTGGTCGCATGCCCATTTACGAGTTTGCCTGTCCGAAATGCCGGCGGATCTACAGTTTCCTGTCCAAACGGGTGAACCCCGATCGCACCCCCGTTTGTCCCAGGTGCGGCAACAAAGACCTCATCAAGCAGGTCAGCCGATTCTCCTTCGTCAAAGGTGTGCCCGAGCCCAAACCCAAAACCGAAGGACCTGACACGGGCCCCGATCTGCCCGACTTCGACGATCCGCGCGTCGAACGGGTCATGCAGGAACTGGAGCGGGACATGGAGCACCTCGACGAGAACAACCCCCGACACATGGCCTACGTCATGCGCAAAATGAAGGACCTCATGCCCCCGGGCAGCGTGCCCAAGGAACTCGACGTGGCCATCAAACGACTCGAAGCAGGCGAAGACCCCGAGAAGATCGAGGAAGACATGGGTGACGTCCTCGGCGATTTCCTCGGTGGTCCCGAAGGCGAAGACGACGAGTTCGGCGGTGGCATGGGCGGCTACACCCGGGACGAAGGCCTTTACGAATACTGAGCCCGCACCGGCGGCCGGACACGCCCGCGCCTCCGGACCGATCCACACCTGCGCCAGACATGGAGAACCCCGGCCCTCTTCCCCCATCCCCGGCCACGTCTGCCTGGCAGCCTCGCTGCCCGCCATTGCCACGCAAACAGGGAGGGATGGAAAACCACCACACGCGAGCTGGATCCTCCCCTCGACACGCCTCCCGCAGCCGCCGCCCTTGGCCGGGCGCCAAAAGTGGCTCGGGAAAACCCGACTCTCCCAACCCCCGCAAGGCCCTCGGACCTTTCAGCCTCCCGGTCTGTCCCTCCTGACTGCCGCAGGCTGACCGGACCTTGGCAACGGATCGATTGCCGCGCCTCAGCTGCCCGCGCAGGCCACCTCGAACCGCCATCGAACACGCGGGCAGGCCCGGCGTCGAACCACCACGCCAGCAGCTCACCCATGACCACCATGCCTCGGCAGACCCGCGGCCGGCGATCAGGGAGCCACCAACCGGTAGAACCGCGTCCCCTGCGCCGAGGTTGCATACCGCAGCTCGCCACCCTCCGACACGATGCCTTCACGGATCTCCTCCCATGGGGTGGAACCCAGAGCCGTCGTGCTCTCCAATCGCCACGGACCTTCCACCCAGCTCAAGATCACCTCGTTCCCCACACGCCGGATCTCCAGCCGCACCGGCTCCGGCAGGGCCGCCACGGGCACGAACAGCAGGTAGTTCAGGTACACCTTCCGCACGTCCTGGCCGGGCACACCGGCCATCGTGAGCCGCAGGGTCTGCTGTCCCGACAACGTCACCACCGCCGGCCGCCCGTCCCGCATCAACGGCACATACGTAAAGTGCGTGCGCATCAGATTGTTCGAAATCCAGAAATGCCCCAGCAGTTCCGTCGTCTGATCCGGTTGGCTCGGATCGCTCGTCACCCGGGCCAGTTCGGCCTTCGTGCTCCCGAAACTTCCCACCCGCAAATACACCTGGTAATTCGTGGGGGTGAACACCCGGGTGTAATTCAGCCACTCGCCCGGCTCCGTCCGCGCCACCACGTACTCCTGCAGTCCCACTGCCCTGTACTTCTCTCGAATGAGTTCCGGTGGGAGGGGATCCCGCAGCCCGCGGGTGAAATCGCTCACGTCCTGGTTGCCCGTGGACGTCCCCACCGCGTCCCAGGTGCGATAATCGTTCCAGCCGCCCTCCGGCGTGCTGCGGGCGTCGGAATAGTCCACGCCCGGCACGCCCACCAGATCGTAGTACCCCACACCGTTGCCGTTGACGAGTGTCCCGCCAGGGGTGTAGCCGCTCGGCGGCACCGGATCCGCCTGGAACCGCCCGCCCTCATAGTTGTAATCCTCGCACTCCACAGTCTTGAACGGCGCGGTCTCCAGTTCCCCCTCCACGAACGTGTCGAACCAGAACGTATGAACCGACTTCCGGACGCCGCCCGCGTCCTGGACCTCGATCCGCGCCGCATACACCCGGCGCGGCTGAAGCGTCCCGGGCACCGTCCCCAGTGTCACCGTGGAGCCGCCCCCGGACAACAGTTGCAACGACCCGCTCACGTCCTCCCCGTTCAGGAACAGCCGGGTCGCCGCCACGTCCACCGGATGGTCCGAAAACGTCGAGACGGTGAAGCGGATCCCCTCCGACGCCGGATGAAAGTTCGTGAACCGATTCGTCGGATGCCGCGCAATCACCTGGGGTGTCCCACTCACCGGATGCACCATCACCGGCGCCTCCTGCGCATGCGGATCCGCCCGACCGCAGAAGTAGTTGTCCACCGTCAGGTCCACCGTCCCCTCGTTGCCCTGCCGGCTGAAGCCCAGAAAACCGCACGCCCCCGTGTAAAACGAGTAATCCTCCGCCTCCAACACCACCATCGGGCGCGTCAAATCGTGATGGTCATACAAACGGGCCGTGTAATGATTGCCCCGCCCCTCGAACGTCAGCCGGTACGACCGACCGGGTTCCAGTGTCACCTCGGCCACGGCCAGCGTCCGCGCCTGGAAACCCGCGTTCACCACGTTGATCTGGAACTGCCCCTGACGCCGGTCGGTGGGTCCCTCGCCGTACTGTGAGGTGTCGTAATTACAAATCACCCCCTGCGCCGTCGCAGGATTGACGTTCTCGTGCACCGTCCCCGTGGTCGCGTCCGTAAGATGCCCGAACAACACCACCGCCTGATTCTTGTCCGTCCCCGGCCAGTCCACCAGGTCCACCGCCACGTAAAAATCCGTGTACTCGTTGGTCCGGTACCACATCCCCACCGCCGGCGCCGTCCCCGGAACCGGACTCGCACGCAACCGGAGGGCACGCCCCTGGTCGTGCTCCACGAACGTCGTCGTCACCAATGCAGGGTTCAACGCCGACAATCGCCACCCTGCCGCAATCATCTGCCCGGCATCCGTGTACGCATCGAAACTCTCCTCGATCTGCCCCTGTGCCCAACCCACCCCACCAAGGCCCGTCAACCCCAACCACCCGCTCAACCACCACACACAACGTCGCAATCCGCGAAAACCAGACACACCCGACGCGCCGACGGAACAGCAAGAAGTCCGTTTCATGGGAGGATCCAGAAGTTTGGTGAATGGTTGTCGTGACTCTGGCTTGTCGCAGACCTTCTAGTCCGACCGCACAAGCCTGTCAAGCGTCCAGTTTGAACCCGTTGCGCCCGGCCACGGGCAATCCCGCCAGGCCCATCACGACCCGGGTCCGCCCACGCAAGTGCAGCAGGTTCGATCATGCGCGCTTTGGCCGTCCAGCACTGCCCAGCGTCCCTTCGCGCCGGCTCCGCACCGGCCCCCGGCTTCCTCAACCCATTTCCACCGGCCACACTTCAGCCTTGGCCCAACCCGGGCAGGGCCGTCCTCCAGCATCGCGGCTTGCGAAAGACACGTCCCGTCCTCCCTCACGGCCTCTGCGCGTATCATGGAATCCCGTACCATCCGATGATTGAAGCGGTGGCCATCCACAAGTCGTGCTGTCGCGGTCTTTGACGGAAATGCACCAGCGAGGTTTTCACCTGTCGTTGCCGCGACCCATGCGAAGGCCGCACAGCCATCCTCCACAGACAGCTCCATCACAAGCGAAAGGCCTGTGACAGGATGGCCGCCGTGTTTCCCCGCTCGGGCATCCTTTTTACGCTGTTCGGCGCGGCGGTTGCGCTCCTCGTCGGCGTCACGATGGGCCAGCGGCCCGAGTGGAGCCATCTCTTCCCCTTCATCGGCCCTTCTTTCCACGGCCTTTGGCGTCTCCGAGTTCAGGACAGCCATCAGGCGAAGCCACCGCTGATCCTGCGCGGACGAGATGCCGCGGGGCGGGCTGACAGCCTGCGCTACGGGCGGGCTGTCGCTCTTTCCGGCGTTGGCGTTACGACGCGGCCTGCGCGACCTTCGCCGCAGGCTTTGTCGGTGGCCGGTGCACAAGAGGCAGGTGGTTCAGAGCACACCGGTGTGAAGACAGGCGAGGGTCCGGGCTGTGCATGGCCGGCATGGAAACGGCCCTGGCCTGAACCGGGCAGGACCGGGTCGCGCGGCAGTGTGGTGGGCTTGCACGCCGGGCGCCAGAAGCAATGTCAGCCAGCCCTTCGCAACCGCAGGGTGCTGGCGATCACGTGGACGCAGCGGGAGCCAGCCAGGGCTGCTGACGCCGCCGGCAGATGGCCGTCGGGCTCGGGCGCAATGTCCGGTCTCACTTTCCGCCCTGATGATCGGCAGACGCCGTGACTTCGCGGATCTCCCTGGAACGCCAGACGTAGTAGATCGCGGGATAGACCAGAAGCTCCATGATCGTGGAGGTGATGACGCCGCCGATCATGGGTGCGGCGATGCGTTTCATGACGTCGGCACCGGCCCCATGACTCCACATGATGGGCATCAGACCGGCGATGATGACCGTGGCGGTCATGGCTTTGGGGCGGACGCGCTTGACCGCGCCGTGATAGATGGCATCGCGCAGGGCGGCCAGGCTGGTCAGACGGCCCTCCTTCTTCCACTGCTCGTAGGCTAGGTCCAGGTAAAGCAGCATCACCACCCCCGTTTCAGCATCCAGACCAGCCAGTGCGATGATCCCCACCCAGACAGCGACGCTCAGGTTGTAGTCCAGCAGGTGCAGTCCCCAGAAAGCCCCGATCAGCGAGAACGGCACGGCCAGCATGACAATGGCCGTTTTGATGAGTGAGCCGGTGTTGATGTAGATGATCATGATGATGATCAGCAGGGTGAGGGGCACCACAATCATCAGGCGTTGCCTGGCCCGCAGCATGTATTCGTACTGGCCACTCCAGAAGATGCTGTAACCGGTCGGGAGTTTGATCGTGCCATTGGCAATCGCCTCGTTCACGGCGCGCATGGCCATTTGCACGTACGTGCCCACGTCAATGCCGTGCATATCCACGTAAACCCATGCGTTGGGAACGGCCGCCTCGCTCTTGATCGAGGGCGGCCCCTCCACGATCCGCAGCGAAGCCAGCTGGCCCAGCGGCACCTGCGCACCGGTGGGGGTCGGAATGACAATGTCGCGCTCCAAGGTCTCGATGTCCGAGCGGTAGTCCCGGTTGTAGCGCAGGTTGATCGGATAGCGTTCCAATCCCTCGACGGTGGTCAGCAAGACTTTGCCGCCCAGCGCAACCGATAGCACTTCCTGAACATCGGCCAGTCTCAATCCGTAACGGGCGATGGCGTCGCGGTCGATCTCGACCTCGACGTAGGTGGCACCCATGACGCGCTCGCCATAGACGCTGGTGGTGTGGGGCACCTGCTTGACCACGGCCTCGATTTCCGAGGCGATGCGCTGCAGCTCGCGCAAATCCGGCCCCGCCACCTTGATGCCCACGGGCGTCTTGATGCCCGTGGAGAGCATGTCGATGCGGGTTTTGATGGGCATGGCCCACGCATTGGCCAGGCCGGGGAACTGGATGGCTTGGTTGAGTGCGTCCACCAGCTCATCGGGCGTGCGGCGGCGGTGGGCGATCACCCTGCCCTCGGCATCCTTGATGTCCACCTCGGGCCATTCCTCCTCGGGCTTGAGCATGATCGTGGTTTCGATCATGTCCAACGGGGCGGGATCGGTGGCGGTCTCCGCCCGCCCGATCTTGCCGAAGGCGTGGTGCACCTCGGGAAAGCTCTTGATGATCTTGTCGGTCTGCTGCAACAGCTCCCGGGCCTTGGTGATGGAAATGCCCGGGAAGGTGGTGGGCATGTAGAGAAGGTCGCCTTCATACAGCGGCGGCATGAATTCGGACCCGATGTTTTGGAAGGGGAACAGCCCTCCCAGCTTGAAGACCAGTTCCTTCAGCGGGCCGTCGGGAAGGAACCGGGCGGCAAGTCGGTTGGTCGGCAGGAAGGTCCAGATCACGAGGCCTGCCGCGGCTGCAATGACGATCCAGCGCCAGCGAATGATGAGGTCAATGAGAGGATGATACAGCCAGATCAGGAGCCGGTTGACGGGATTCTTTTCCTCCGGCGGGATTCGCCCCCGAATAAAGTAGCCCATGAGGACTGGGGCCAGCGTCACGGACAACACGGCCGCGGCAGCCATCGAGTAGGTTTTGGTGTATGCCAAAGGCTTGAAGAGGCGGCCCTCCTGTTCCTGCAAGGTGAACACCGGCAGGAAGCTCACCGTGATCACGAGAAGGGCATAGAAAAGGGTCGGGCCCACCTCGATCGACGCGTCGCGGATGATCTGCCAATGCGGTTTCCTGCCCTGGTCATGCTCCAGGTGCTTGTGGGCGTTCTCGATCATGATGATGACGGCATCCACCATGGCGCCGATGGCGATGGCGATGCCACCCAGGGACATGATGTTCGAGCTGATTCCCTGCCCGAACATGATCAAAAAGGAAATCAGCACGGCGATGGGCAGAATGACAATGGCCACCAGGGCGCTTCGCAGATGCAAAAGGAAGGCCGCACAGACCAGGGCGACAACGATGCTCTCCTCGATGAGCTTTTCCTCCAGCGTCCTGACGGCCCGGTCGATCAGCGCGCTGCGGTCATAGACGATCTTGTATTTCACGTCGGGCGGCAGGGATTTCATCGCGTGGTCAAGCTGCTTCTTGACGTCCTGGATGACCTTGTAGGCGTTGGCGCCATAGCGGACGACGACGATGCCGCCGACGACTTCGCCTTCGCCGTTGAGCTCGGCCAGGCCCCGGCGCATCTCGGGCCCGAACTGCACATCGGCGACCTGGCCGAGGAGGATGGGCACGCCGTCAGGGCCAACCCCGACGGCAACCTTCCGCAATGCCTCCAGGTCCTGCACATATCCTTTGATGCGGAGGATGTATTCCCGCTCGGCCAGCTCGATCGAGCGGCCGCCGACCTCGCCACTGCTGCCTTGGATGGCGCGACTGACGTCGGCAAGAGAGAGGTTGTAGGCCCGGAGCTTTTCGGGATCGACCGTCACCTGATATTGCTTCACATACCCGCCCACGGATGCGACCTCGGACACACCGTCCACTGCCAGAAGCTGGTATTTGATGTGCCAATCCTGCCAACTGCGCAGTTCCCACAAATCCCGTTGGTCCGATTCCAGGACGTACATGAACGCCCAGCCCACGCCGGTGGCGTCCGGTCCGAGCGTGGCTGTCACTCCCGGGGGCAGTTGGCCGGTCAGCCCGCCGAGGTATTCCAGCACGCGGCTTCGTGCCCAATAGAGGTCCGTGCCGTCCTCAAAAATCACATAGACGAACGAAAAGCCGTAGAACGAGTATCCCCGGACCACCTTTGCATAAGGCACCCCCAGCATCCTGGTGGCGATTGGATAGGTGACCTGGTCCTCGACGATCCGCGGGGCCTGGCCGGGGTATTCCGTGTAAATGATGACCTGGACGTCCGAAAGGTCCGGAATGGCGTCCAGGGGAATGTTGCGTATCGCGTACACGCCACCCACGATCAGGGCCAGCGTGGTCACCAGCACGAGGAACTTGTTCTTCAGCGAGAAGTCTATGATGCGTTGGAGCATGACGTGTCAGCGAAGGTTTCCATGGGTGGGGTGGAAGGCCGGGCCGCGGCAACGGCGGAGCGCATAGCTCGGCGTCGCCGGGCCCGGGGCAGCACGCGGCGGACGATGGTCTGGTCCGGCCGCGACGGCGAGGCGGACTAAGATAACGGTATGCAGAAGCTCACGGCGGTCATCTATCGGGATGATCAGACCGACTGGTTGGTCGCGGAATGTCCGGAACCCGGGGTCGCCTCGCAGGGAAAAACGGAGGACGAGGCACTGGCCAGTTTGAAGGAGGCCACCCGGCTCTACCTCGAATCCTTCCCCCGGGCGCTGCCGAAACCTGCCACAGTGATCCAGTTCGAGCTGACTCATGCCTGGACTGCCCATTGTTTCCGGACAGGAAGCAGTGCGGGCCTTCCAACGTCCGGGATTCTCCATGGACCGCCAACGCGGCACGCATGTGGTCTTGAAAAAGCGCACGCCGACCGGCGAGGTGGGCTGTGTGATTCCCATGCATTCGGAGCTCGCGGCGGGGACGCTGCGGAGTGCCCTGCAGACCGCCAAGGTGAGCATGGACGAATTCAGGGACGCCCTCTGATTGGGGGCGGGCCGGGACCGCCGTTGCGGTTGGCCTGCGCCTGCAAGTTGTGTGGTGAGGCGGGTGGACACGGCGGATGCAGGTCAGTGTTCGTGGCGGTCGGACAGTGGATCCATCCCGGCAGGCGGATGCGCCTTGCGCCAGTGTTCCTCGACAATCTTGCCGTGCTCGACGGTCGAGGTGGGCACCAGGTCCATTTCGCACTCGGGGCATTTGCCCGGTTTGTCCGACACGACATGGGCGTGGGACTTCATCGGGCATGTGTAGAGCGTGGGCATGGGCGCCGCGGTGGCCTGGTCCTGCGGCTGCGGCCTGGCGGAGGGTTCCGGCGCGGGCGGCTTCGGTTTTCCCATGACCGGGATGAGCGTCATGCGGCAACGCGGGCACTTGCCCGGTTTGTCCAGCTTCACGTCGGCGTGTTCGGACATCGGGCAGGTGTAGTACTCGACCGTGCCGCCGGGATGTATCTTCTCGAGAAGGGCCTCCGAGACCGGCACCAGGGTCATGCCGCAGATGGGGCATTGGCCGGGATGATCATACTCGATGGCCACATGTTCGGGCATGGGGCAGATGTAGATCAGCTTCTCCGCCTGCGGGGTGGCAGCCGGGGCTGGCTGGGCGGGCATGTTGGTCATGCCGGGCATGGCCATGGGCGCCGGCCCGGTTTGCTCGGGTTCGAGCATCTTTTGCAGGGCCTCGCGCAACTGGCTCTCGGAGTCGAGCATGAACTGGCCCGACACGACGACTCGTTCGCCCGGCAGCAAACCGGAAAAGACCTGTACCATGTCGTCTTCAGCCCTGGGCCCCAAGCGGACCTGCCGGGGCTCGAACCTGCCGCCGCCGAGGGCCACGAAGACGGTGTTGCGTGTGCCGCTGCGCAGGACGGCCGACTCGGGCACCAGCAGAGCAACCGGATCGAGTTCACGGGTCAGCTCGACCCGGGCATACATGCCCGGTTTGAGGAAGAAACCCGGGTTGTGGAACTCCATGCGGACGCGCAGGGTCCGAGTTTTTTCGTCCAGGTTCGGATAAATGTAGGTGACGCGGCCGCGGAATTTGCGGTCGGGCAGATAAGACAGGGTCATCAGCGCCTCCTGGCCGAGCTCGATGAACGGCAGATCCTGTTCGTACACCTGTGCGTGTACCCAGACGATACTCAGATCCGCCAGCCGGTACAGTCTCTGTCCCGGCTGCACCATCTCGCCTTCGACGACGTTTTTCTCCCGGACGAACCCGTCAATGGGGGCCACCACCCGGAGGGTTTTCCTGGGCTTGCGTGTGCGTTCGAGCTCGGCGATCTGTTCCTCGCTGATATCCCAGTATTCCAACTTCAGCCGCGCGGTTTGCCGCAGCGCCTCCCTGCCGGGATCCCGGGTCGAGAGGCCTTCCAGAGCCAGCAGATATTCGATCTGTGCGGAATAAAGTTCCGGTGAATAGATTTCAAAGAGGGGATCTCCCTTGTGCACCTGCGCACCTGTGTAATCCACGTACAATTTCTCGATCCAGCCCCGGAATTTGACCGTGACGTCGGCAAGGGAGGTTTCGTCGTGTTCGATGATTCCTACGGTCCGGATGGTGCGCCGGAGCGGGCCGTTGGTGACGACGGTGGTGCGGATGCCCATGTTCTGGATCGTCACGGGATCAATGACGATCGTGGAGCCGCCCGGTTCCTCGTCCTCGTAGACCGGGATGAGATCGATGCCCATGGGGGACTTGCCGGGTTTGTCGGAGATGTAGGTCGGGTCCATGGGCGCCCGCCAGTATTTGATCTTGCGCTCGCCTTTGGCGCCTGTCGTTCCGGTCGGGGCCGTTTTGCGGATGGGGGTAAGTTTCATGCCGCAGATGGGGCAGTTACCGGGGCGGTCCTGGATGACCTGTGGGTGCATGCCACAGGTGTAAAGGGTCTTGCCTTCCGCCCGGCCGGCTGTCTCCGCCCGAGCCGTGCCCGGGCCGGAGCGTGTGCCGAGGTAATAGCCGCCCAAAGCGGCTCCGACCAGCAGGACGATGATTGCAAGGAGTTTCAGCGCTTTCATGATCTGGTCAATGTTCGTCTCGGGCCGAAGCGGGCATCTCTCATGTCCGGGGCACATTTGCTCATTGAGCTTCGGGCGAAAAATCGGAGGCGCTCCTGGACGACAACACCGGTGCACCTTCAGGGGTGATGCCAACGATCACCAGCGACAGCTCTGCCAATGCGAGTTCTCGCTGCAAACGGGCGTCCACCTCGGCCAATTGGAAATTCAGCAAGGTGCGCTCGGCATCGATCAGGTTGAAGAAGTCGATCTGCCCGGCCAGGTAACCGGCCCGGGCCACTTCCAGAGACTGGCGCGCCTTGGGAATGAGCCTCTGTAGAAGCAGCTTCAGGTTGCGCTCGCTCTCCCGGTAACTGAACATGCGTTCGGCAAAGGCCACCGCCAGGGTGATTTCCTCGGCGCTCAACCGTGCCTCGGCGGCACCCTTCTCGGCCTGTGCCTGTGCGATTTCAGCCGCGATTTTGTCGCGCCAGATGGGCAGCGTCATGCCCACAGCCGGGCGGACCATCACCGGCGCGGCTTTGGCATCGGCCATCACCCCCGCGCTGAAGTCGGGCACACGCGACTTGTAGGCCAGACGCAACGACGCCTCGGCCCGGGCCACTTCCGCGGCCATGGCTTTGAGGCGCGGGTTCAGCTCGTAAGCCCGGGCCAGCAGCCGGTCCGCGTCCAGATCCAGCGGTGTGGACTCGAAGCGTTTCGGCAAGGGTGGCGCGGGCGCATCGGCCTGCAGTCCGAGCGCGGCTTTGAACTGCGCGATGAGCGGATGGCGCGAGTCCTCCAGGTTTTCGATCTCGGTCTGGATGCGGTCCTGTTCAATCTGGGCGCGCAGCACGTCCTGCAACGTCACCTTGCCCGCCTCGTTTTGGGCCCGGGCAATGGTTTCCAGCTCGGCCAACAGGCGCAGCATCTCACGATTGACCCGCAAGGTGTCTTCCAGGAAATACAACCGATAGTACGCCTGCTTGACCCGGTAGGCCGCGCGGAGAACCTCCTCCACAAATCGCTGGTAACGAGCCTCGCTCTCGGCCGTGGCCGCTTCTGCGCGAAGCCGCAGCTTGCCGGGTCCGGGGAACTCCTGCATCAGCCCGGGCATGACCGCCGAAACGATTTCACCAATGTCCATCTGGAAGGTCAGCCGCAAATCCGGTAACGACCGCATCTGCGTCACGCGCTCCACGGAAGCCGCCCAATCGAAGTAGGCCGCCCGGACCCGCGGATCGTTGAGCATGGCATGCGCCAGGTAGCTCTGCAGGCCGGCTTCGCCGTCGAGGGTCGGAAGGGTTTGCCGATCCCGTCCCGGCTGGTAGACGTCCGTCACAGTGGCCAGGTCGTTGCGGAGCTGCGATTCGCGGGCCGCGGGGATGCCCCGGCAGCCGGTCCATGCCAGAAGTCCCATTCCGGCCAGCAGCCACAACAGCCTGTCGAGGCGGGCCACTGGTCGGGGTTGAACGGCCTCCCGCCGGCGAAGAGAGGGACTCTGGCCGGAGGTCCGCTGGAGTCGTGCGGAGACTCTGCTGCCGTTCAAGTCGGGGGCACCGCTCTCGCCGGTCTTTCCCGGCCCGGTTGGGCAGATCAGGTCGGATTCATGACCATCCGTCTTTCGCATGGCAGTTTGCGGTTGACCAGAACGGGTCTTGCATTGGCTGTCCCCTGCCCCGGCCTGGTTGGCTTGACGATTCAAAGACCTTGCCTGGCCGGGCGTTTCCCGGCCCAGCGACGGCCACCCAGCCGAAACATCTGCCCGCGCATTGGCCGCAGGGCAATACACCCCCTGCCCGGACGGAGACGCCGGGTTGGTCACTCGCACTTGCTAGATCCCGCGGCGCGCGGCGAATCGTCCCGCGCCGCGACCGCCTCAGTGCTGGTGTCCTCCGGCCGACTGCCCTTCGGATGCGGCAGCGTTGCCGGAGAGTTTGGCCAGGTACTTGGCAGGGTCCTGCTGGAAGTCCTTCAGGCAGTCCTTGCAGCAGAGCTTGATCTCCTGGCCCGCGTGCACAAATGTGTAAGCCCCGCCGTGGTCATCGAGTTTTTCGCCCGACACGATGCACACGTCGAGCGGGTAGGGTTTGGCCGAGGCTGTCGCCTCGCCGGTGCCGGAGCCGGAACCACATCCGACACCTGCCCACGCCACAAGACACGCTGCCATCGCAGCACCTGTCCACCGGATGGTTTTCATCATGACCAGTCTCCTGTTTGCTTCTGGTGGTTGCGCGGGTCGGCCGATCTTCACGGGCCGACACCGGTCATCAAGCCATTCTACACCGATCCGGTGCGGACCCCTCACACTTTTTGCCTCCAGGACGGCCAAAGGTGTCGCAGCCCGGGTTGAGCGCGGGAGGTTGGCTGACGATGAAGTTCAAGTTGGTGCGGGATGTCCGCGGAATCGGGGTAGAATGGAGTGGACAGAGCCGCGCGTCACGGGACGATATGGCCGACCCCGATGGTGCGGACCGAGGGTTGAACGGGATCGGCAAAGCCGCGGCCCGGGTTGACCGTGCGGTGGAACAAACTGGTCGGAACAATGAAAAGCAAACACGAAAGGGACGATGCGGCGGATCTGAGTGAGCTGCTCCGCTCGGCGCGTCCGGAGGCACGGCTTCCGGACGGATTCGGAGCATCGGTATGGCGGCGAATCGAGCAGAGCGAAGAGACCACGGAGTCCTCCCCGCCCTGGTGGGTTCGGCTGGCATGGATGTGGGTGGAGCCGCGCCGCGCCTTTGCGACGCTGGCACTCGTGTCGCTTCTAGGCGCCGCCACGGGCCTGGTGCAGGGGTGGCAGTGGTCGGAACGCCTGGCGCGAGATCGGTACGTCACCGTGGTCAGCCCCTTGCCTCCCTGGCCATGAACAACCGGATTGCCGCCTGGATCGTCACCTGCGCGGTGGTTTTGTCGGTGGGCCTGTTTTTCCTGACCGCCCGCTGGACGGCGCGTTTGTCGGCCGAGCGCTGGAGCCATCCCCAGGACGACCTGGCGTGGCTGCGGCGGGAGTTTCGCCTCGGGCAGGAGGAGATGAGCCGCATCCGCCGTCTTCACGAGGGCTATCTGCCGGTCTGCCGCGAATGGTGCGCGCGCATTGCGGCCAAGAAGGCCGAGCTGGAATCGGAGTTGAGCCACAGCGGCGGTTTCACACCGCGTGCGGCGGAACTGGTTCGTGAGCTTGCGGCCCTGCGAGCCGAGTGCCAGGTGGCGATGCTCCGGCATTTCGAGGAGGTCAGCCGGGCCATGCCGCCCGACCAGGGACGCCGCTATTTTGCGGAGATGCTCCGGCTGACCCTGGGGAGCCACGAAGCCACCGAACGGGCCATGGCCTTGGAATCCTCCGGTGTTCATGAACACCGTTGACACGGACGAACTCGACCGCCGTGCCATGCAACGGCTGGCCCGTGGCGACGACGCGGCCCTGGACGAGCTGATGGAACGCCATGCGCCGGGAGTCCATCGTCTGTTGCTGGGCCTGGTGCAGGATCCGCAGGACGCACTGGACCTGGCGCAGGAAGTGTTCGTGCGCGTGTACCGGGCCCGGAGCCGGTTTCGAGCGTCGGATCGTTTCGTTCCGTGGTTGTACACGATTGCTGCCAACCTGGCGCGGAACCGGTTGCGCTGGCGCCAACGGCATCCCACGGTGCCATGGGATCCGCTGGAGAGTGACGGTCGGGACGCCGTCCATCCGGTCCGCACGGTGTCCGATTCGATCCCCGATCCGGCCGAGCAGTTGATGTCGGGCGAGCGCATCCAGGCCGTGCGCCGCGCGGTCGCCGAACTGCCGCCGCAGCTGCGGGAGGTGGTGGTGCTGTGCGAGTGGGAAGGGTTGTCCCGGGCGGAAGCGGCCCGTGTGCTCGGCACGACGACCAAAGGGGTGGAGTCCCGGCTTTACCGGGCGCGGCAGATCCTTCGTGACCGGTTGCGTGCGTGGCTTTGATTGTGCCCCCCGCCTGCCGGTGGCGTGGTTGCATGAGAGATGCCGCCCCCGGCCAGGGGACTCGCAGATCTCCGCCCACGAACTGGAAGACCGCCACCTCCAGCCTTTCAGGGTCCGGGTGTCGTCCGCACGCATCCAAGGGACAGGGACCGGTAGATTTGGCTTGCGTTGTCCCGGAGAATGGGTGTGCCTACGGGGAAGCCTGCCGGGGAGGCGGGTTACCAGAAACGCTTATGCAGGGCACACTGTCACTCAAGTTTTTGCGGTCCGTCCTGAAGGTGGCGGAAGAAACCGCCGTGGGTGCGGGCGAGCAGTTGCGCCGGCACCTGCACGCGACCAAGGCGGTCCAGCTTGCCACGCATCACGACATCAAACTCGAGCTGGACGTGCGCACGCAGGAACGGATTCAACGTCAGCTGCAACGGGCCTTTCCGGAAATCCCGGTCGTGGGCGAGGAGGGATCGTCCGAGGCGACAGCGACCGGGCTGCGCTGGGTCGTGGATCCGATCGACGGCACGGTGAACTTTGCACACAACATTCCGCATGCGTGCGTGTGCCTTGCGTTGCAGGCGCGGACTTCGCTGATACCGCCGGAATGGCCGCGGTCGTGCGGGGCCTCGCCCTGGACCACCGTTGTGGGAGTGATCCACGATCCGTTCGTGAACGAACTCTGGACGGCCATCCGGGGTGAACCCGCCCGGCTGAACGGTCGGGTCATTCGGGTCAGTCGGATCGCCCGACTGGAAGAGGCGATGATCACGATCGGGTTTTCGAAGACCCGTTCCAACCTCGAGAAGTCCCTGCCCTACTTCGCCTGGCTGGCGCGCCGGGCGCGCAAGGTCCGCATCATGGGATCGGCGGGGTTGGGACTGGCCTACGTGGCCTGCGGGCGGTTCGACGCCTACATCGAACGGCAGGTGCGTCTTTGGGACATTGCCGCGGGCGGGCTGCTGGTCGAATGCGCCGGCGGGAGGTTCTGGACGCGGCCCTGGTCACGCGGCCACACGGGTCGCGAAGCCTACGCGATGGTGGCAAGCAACGGTCTGTTGGACGGGCTCCTGCCCCGCCCCCGCTGAGTGCGGCCGGGCGGGGCGTCAGTCCCGGATGAAGCATTCGCCCCGCGGCACCGCCGGCGGTTTCGTGTCCCGGCCCCGGCGGTCTGGGAAGCCGGTCAGTCGCGCGTCCGTGCTTTACGGTGCTTCCAGAGCTGCGCGGTAGAATCGTGTCGAGCCTCCCGTGCCGACCGGCAGCTCGAGCCAGCGACCCGTCGCCGGGAAGAGAATGATTTCCAGTTCCACGGGGCTCCAAGTGACCGGCGGTTCGAGGTCGGATGCGGACTCCAGTCGCACGGCCCGATTGGCTGGCTGCCAGATTCGCAACCACACGCGGCCGTCCCCGCGAAGTTCGGCCGCGAAGACCCATCGTTCGGCCGGGTTGCCGGGACTCGTACCCGCGAGATACTCGAGCGCGTTCGGGTCGCCGTCGCCGTCCGGATCGGCGTCCGGTGCCGCTTCCAGCCCGGGCAGATCGCCAAACCAGCGCGATTGCCATGCTTCCCACGATTCCCAACCGGCCAGTTCGTCGCGGATCCAGAGTGTCAACAGCGCGACGGCCTGGCCGTCCACGAGCGAAGTGGCGATCGGCGGCATCTGACCAGGGCCCCGGATGGAGACCCTGCGCAGGAGTTCCGACCGGGACGGCTCGGCAGGCACGACCAACCTTTGATCGTCCTCTTCCCGGCCGTGGAAAAGGGGTGCGTTCAGGAGTCCTGCCTCGGCCGTGGGTCTGAAGAGTCGCGCGTCCCAGCGGGCCATCTGGACACCTCCCGGATGGTGGCACTGGGCGCAGTTGACCGCCAGCCAGGACCGGACACGGTATTCGACGCTGACAGTTTCGTCCTCCGGCCGGGCCAGGGCGCGCCATCCGGTGGTTGAAGTGGGCGGGTTGCTGAAGTATCCCGCCTCAGCCAGGGCAAGGATCTGGTTGGTCACCACCCCGTCGTAATCGTGAGGCTTGTGTAGTTGCGGGGTGTTGAAGCCGAGGGCGAAACCGGCCGAGGTTCGATGACACTGCAGGCACTCCACCCGGCTGGGGTAGTGCCACAGCTGGGTCCGCAGTACCGTGCCGTCGGTGTTGTAGATCACGAAAGTCTCGTCCAGCCCCTCCTCCGGGACCAACGATGCGTCGGCCGGCGATTCGCCCCAGCGATAGGTGACTCCGTAACCGTTCTGACCGTCGAAGACCAACAGCCTGGTTTCCAACCGCCGCGCCGATGCGGGCAGGCCGTTGGTCAACTCCAGTTCAAAATGTTTCACCCAGACCGTCCCTGGCGGGAAACGCCAGGGCTCTGTGGGATGGAACACGATCGTGCGTCCCGGGTCCGGCACGGAAAACCACCGTCGTTTGGAGGCACCGTCCGACCAGAACGGCAGGTTCAGATCATACGCCACGACACCCGCAGCCGGTCGCAGGGTGACCAGGTCCTCGAACGCCCCGGTTTCGGCCAGCGTCTGCGGGATGGGTTCCCCCACGAAGTTGGTGTTGTACACGATGCGCCGGATGACCGAGTTGGTGCCGAACCGCAGGTCCACATACAGGATGTCCCCGTTGCGCGGGTCGGTGCCGAAGCAGGAAATGCCGCCGGCGTTGAACGGTCCGCCGAGAGGACTTTGGAAGAGGAACCGGTTCTCGATCACGTTCGTTCCGTCGCTCTTCAGCGCCCAGATCCGCCCGCTGCCGTAGTCGCCAAAGACATAGGCACCGTGGAGGTCCGGAAATCGGTGACCGCGATAGACCACTCCGCCCGTCACGGAATAGCCGAGGGACCGGCCGTAATCCACCAGGGGTCGTGCATGCCGGAAGCCCGCGGGAATCCACGCGCTGTTGGTCCGCTGAAAGTTGCCTTCGAAATAGCTCCAACCGTAATTGCCGCCCCGTTCGATGAGGTTGACCTCTTCGCGCGTGGACTGGCCCACGTCGCCGCAGAACAGGCGGCCCGTCTCCGGGTCGAACGCCATCCGCCAGGGATTCCGCAGGCCCACGGCCCAGAACTCGGTGCGGACCTGTGCCGGGTTGACCGGCCGGCCGTTGAACTCGGTGGCGCCCACGAAAGGATTGTCCGGAGGCACCGCGTAATGCCCGGCCACGGCCGGATGCGGGTTGGGCGGCAGGCTGTCCGGCCGCTGGTCCACGTCAATCCGCAGGATGCCGGCAAAGAAGTCGCGGTCAATCCGCTGGCTGTTGTCGTAGCGATCGTGTGCTCCCCCCTCGTCTCCCAGCGAGACATAGAGGTAACCGTCCGGGCCGAAGTGCAGGTCGCCCCCGTTGTGATTGTTCGCCTGATCGTACTGCACCAGCAGGCGGACTTCGGACGTGGGATCGGCCCGGTTGGGATCGTCGGACCGGGTCTGGAACCGCGCCAGGATGTCGTGCAGGGCGTTGACCGCGCCCGGCACCGCCGTGGTGGCCGGCCCGGTGTAAAACACGAAGAAATACCGGTTGGTGGCGTAGCCCGGGTGAAACGCCAGTCCCAACAAACCGCGCTCATCGCTGACGCTCAAGCTGGTGCTCACCCGCGCGCTGATGTCCAGAAACACGGTCCGGGTGGGCTGGGCCAGGTTGGTGATCACCACGATCCGACCCGACTTTTCCACGACAAACAGCCGGTTGGTCTCGCCCGGGGGCGATGCCAGGGCCACCGCGTTCGTGAAAACCAGGCCCGGAAAGGCCTCCACCTGGGTGTAACCAAAGCGCCCGGGCACCAACGGCATCCGCAGCGTGGTGTTCGGTTCCCGCTGCAGCGGACCCGCGCGCAGGGAACCGTCCGCACCGGGAAACCACGAGAGCGCAGCCAGCGACAAAAGGCAGGCTCGGAGAACGCACGGATTTGGCTCCACGCCGGAACGTTGTGCCACCCATCCGGGTCTGTCAAAGCCGCCGCGGGGCAACCTCGGGACTGACGGACAAAGGCGGCGGCATCCGGGCGGCCGCTTCAGGGGCGGCGGTTCCACGGCGAGTGGCACATCACGGCAGCCGCCCACCGGTTCGAACCCGGTCAGGACCGATGGACAGGTCCATGGCGTTCAGTCAGCAACCGGGCCGGATTCACCCTGCCCGGCTTCGGCAATGGCCCGGGCCAACAAGGGCCGCACCCGTTCGGAATAGTGCAGCTCAAGCGCCGCTGCACGGCCGGCCGGCGACATCTTTTTCCACGACCGGGCCAGGGCGTTGACCAGTTTGTCCTCGGAGGTCCGGCTCGCAAGGTCTTCCAGTTGATGCTCGAGAAACACCAGACAGAGCGCGTCTTCGAGCACCTGCGTTTCCGGATCGTGCGGCAATCCCTTTTTGAGGTTGAGCTCCTGCACCCGTCGGACGATCTCCTCGGGATAGCCCACCTCACGCAAAATCCTGGCCGATTGTTCGGCGTGAAACCGCTGCAAAGTCGTGCGCCAGCGGAGGTACCCTGCCCGGTCCATGGGAAAGGATTCCCGGGGGATTTCCCACCGCCGGAGGTGCTGGCAACGTGCCGCCAGACGCAGGGCTTCGCTCGCCTGCGGGCAGAGTCGCAAGACCCACTCCGTCAGCCAGCGGGCATAAACCAGTTCCCGCGGCAGGCGCTCGCCGTTGATCTCCAGCGTGTTCGGGTCGCGTGCGTTTTCCTCGTCGAACCGGCGGATCGCTTCCGCAAAACGCACCGGGTCAGCAGGTCGAAACTCCGTTTGCATGGCTGGCCAAGGTTTCGGAGGAAGTCGCCCAGGCGCAAGACCGGCCGAACTGATGGGCTTTGGACCGCCACCCGCCGCACCGCCTTTTCAACCCGCCCGGGGTCCCCCGTGGGCTGGCGTGCATTCCTGTTTCGCCTCGTGCTCCGGCTGGACGCGGTCGGCCCGGATGGCCCGCGCGCGATACCATCGCATGGCCAGGCAGTCGACCAGCCCACGCCAAAGCCGGTTGCGAATGCCGTACTTGGACTGTCCCCGAGTCCGCGGCCGGTGGTTCACCGGCATCTCCACCACCTCGTATCCCTGATAACGCAGCACCGTGGGCAGAAACCGATGCAACCCGTTGAACGGAAGCACCTCCTGCAGGGCTGCGCGGCGCATCACCCGCAGGGCGCAGCCCGCGTCGGCCACCCGGTCGCCGGTCACCAGGTTCCGAAAGGCATTGGCGATTCGCGAAGAGACCCGGCGGATCCAGGGGTCCCGACGCCTTTGTCGGACCCCACAGACAGCAGCCACTCCGGCTTCCAGGCGCGCCAACATGGCGGGCAGGTCATGCGGGTCGTTCTGCCCGTCGGCATCCAGCGTGATCACGATCTCGCCCCGCGCGCGGGCAAATCCTGTCAAAAAGGCGGCGCTTTGCCCCGCGTTGAACCGGTGCCGGATCAAACGCAGCCAGGGCCACAGGGCCCGCAACCGTTCCACCTCGGCCGGACCACCGTCGGTGCTCCCGTCGTCCACCACCAGCACTTCGAACGGCGCACCAATTGCGGTCATGACCTCCGCCAACTCGGTCAACAACGGTTGGAGATTGTCCCGTTCGTTGTAAACCGGCAGCACCACTGAGAATCGCGGTGCGTCCTCCGCCGGGCCGGCCGCACCGGCCGGGTGTTTCCCGCCTGCTCTCTGTTCCTCCGCCTGCATGGTCCGTCCGTCGAACGCCCGTCATCATACGACGGTCCCGGAACACAGAACAATGGCCATTCCCGACCCGCGTCCGCAGCCGGGGCATCTCACGTCCGGGACCCGGCTTGTTCCGACTGGTCCCGGCCTCCGCCGCGTTCCACTCTGGAGATGATGCAGGCGGCGAGCTTGATTTCCCAAACGGCCACCCCTGTCACGGCCGGGGCACGCGTGAGGAGACAGCCGGGGGTACGACGCGGCGGTGCCTGCCGGTGTCGGTTTTTCCCGCCGCCCGGCGGACGTTTCGGCCCTTCTTTCATCCCGAGCCGGGCCACCCTGGGCCTCGCGCTGCTTGTGACACTCCTGACGCCGGCGCCGCCGGCCGGGGCACAACCCGCCCCTCGCACGCACACCACACCACGAACCTTCGAGCCCCCCGTTTCGCGCGCCGATTGGGAGAACCGCGCCCGCCAGATCCGCGAGCAGATCCTGGTCAGCGCCGGTCTGTGGCCGATGCCGGAGCGGGCGCCGCTGCGCGTCCACAGGTTCGGGCGCATCGAACACGCGGGTTACAGCGTGGAGAAGGTCCTGCTGGAGACCTGGCCGGGGTTTTACCTGGGAGGGAACCTTTATCTGCCGCTCGGTCAGGGTCCGGGCCCCTTTCCCGCGGTCCTCACGCCTCACGGCCACTGGCCCCAAGGTCGCGCCACGGACATGCCCGAGGGCAGCATCCCTGCCCGTTGCATCCATTTCGCCCGACACGGCATCGCGGCTTTCGCATATGACATGGTCGGCTACGGCGACACCTACTTCGCCGGAGACAGCTCGGAAACGTTGCGCCCGGCGGATTTCTCGCAGCGTCATCGCGCCTTCCCGGACACGCCGGAGACGCGTCTTTGGGGGGTAAACCTGCTCGGCCTTCAGCTCTGGAACAGCCTCTGCGCGCTGGATTTCCTGGCCGCTCTGCCCGAGGTGGACGCCCGCCGCATCGGTGTGACCGGCGCCTCCGGTGGCGCCACGCAAACCTTCCTTCTGGCGGCCGTGGACGATCGGCCCGCCGTTCTCGGGCCCGTCTGCATGGTCTCCCACACCATGCAGGGTGGATGCGTCTGTGAAAACGCGCCGGGACTGCGCATCCGCTTTTCGAATCTCGACTTCGCGGCAGCGGCCGCGCCCCGTCCTCAGATCCTCGTCGGCGCCACCGGCGACTGGACCCGAACGACACTGGAGGTCGAAGGTCCCGCGGTGGAAACGGTCTATCACATCCTCGGCGCACCGGAACGGCTCCGTTACGTGCGATTCGACGCCGGTCACAATTACAACCGCGCCAGCCGCGAGGCCGTGTACGCCTGGTTTGAGCATTGGTTGCTCGGGCGCCCGGACCGACCGGCCTGCAGGGAAGAACCGTACACAGCCCCACCCACGGAGGAACTCTGGATCGGATCCGATCCGCAACGGCCGCCCACCGCCCTCCGGGCCGAGGAATACGTCCGCACGCGCATCGAAAGCCGCCGTCGCCAGTGGGATCGGCTTCTGCCCAAAAGACGCGAGGATCTCGCCGCGTTCACCCTGGTGGGCCGGCCACTGTGGTTCCACACCCTCCAGCTGGCGCCGCCCTCCGGCCCCCCGCGCATCGTGTTTTCTCCCCTGCAAACCCTCGGCTCGGAACGCCGGATCCGGTTCGAAATCCACGACGGCGAGACGCCGGATCCATTGGAGGGGATCTATCACCTGCCCGCTCGTGAAGTCCGCCGCAACAGACAAAAACCGTGGCTCATCGTCCTCGTGGCCGATCCGGACCCGACCGGCACGGATCCGGACACCTCCGCCCTGCTTGCCGAATGCCTGCAACAGGGGCACAGCGTAATCACCCTCTCCCGATTCACGCCGGTCCCCGGCCCTTCCACCACACCCCATTTCCACACCTACAACCGCACCGCTCTGCAGTCCCGCGTGCGCGACCTGGCCACCGTGCTGAGGAGCGTGGGCCGGCTGGTTCCCAACGGCACGCCCGTGCGCGGCCGGCTCCTGTGGGGCTCCGGCCGGGCCGGTTTGTGGGCCCTGCTGGCCGCGCCCGAGGCGGACGCCGTGGTTGCGGACCTCCGCAAGATCCCGCTCCACGATCCACGCTTGCTTGTGGAACCGGACCTCTTCTGCCCGGGCTACCTCGCCATGAACGGCCCCCTCACACCCGTCCTGCTGGCCGCGCCCCAGCCGTTGCACCTCGCCCGTGCCGGCGAACTCCTGCCTGAAGAGACCGTGAGACACCTCTACGCCGAGCTGGGCCGCCGCAGGGCCTTCCGAACCTCCGACACGCCACCGGATCCCCGGGACATCTTCCGCTGGCTGCGCGGCTTGTGAGCGAATCCCGCCTCAGGGCATCGGCCGCAGGCCGTACACGGGCATGATCGAAAAGTTGTACCCAGCCCGCCAGAAGCCCCTTGTCCCGCCCATGGGACCGGTCACGGCCCTTCCCCTGCTGGGGCACTCTCATCAGTGCATGCCGGCCAGACGTTCCCGCAGCGACGCCACGCGCTGGGCCACGGCCTCCGGATGCGGCGACAGGTCCTGCAGCCTCGTCCAGTACCGGATGGCCTCCTCGTAGTTTCCCAGTTCTTCCTCCATTTGCGCCCGCAACCCGACGATGCGGCCCAGCACCAGCCGGTTCGTTTCGTTCACCGTGCCGTTGTGCAGGCGCCACGCACGTTCGGCCGCCTGCCAAAGATGCCGCGCCCGTTCGGCATCGTGCCGGTGCTGCCATGCCAACCGTCCCAGTTCCAACAGGATTTCCTCGCTGTCCGGGTTGGCCCGCAGTCCGCGGCGGAGGAACACCTCCGCCTGATCCGGTTTGCCCAGCCGGTCGGCCAGCCAGTAGGCCGCGGTCGTGTAGACCCCCACCTGGTGCGGATCGAATTCCGAAGCCAGGCGCAACCACGGCAGGACCTCGGCCTCGGTGCGGCCACCGGCCAGGTGGGTATGCTCGGTCACCTTGAAATGCCGGGCCAGACGCTCGATCCAATCCCGCGGCGCCCCCATGAACCCGCCAGCCACCGCCTCACGGTGGGCCCCGTGCTCATGTTCATCATGCGTGCAATCTTCCGTGCAATGGGCGCGCGTCGCCGGCCCGGCTCCGTGTCCCTCCCCTGCCTCATGATCATGCGCGGCAGGGTCGGCATCCACCCCGTGCTCGCATGCGGCTCGTGCCTGGTCGAAGATGGAGGGGTAATAACCGCTGTGCAGATACACATCCGCCTTCACGAAAAAGTGATTGGCAAACAACCGGCGTCCGTCGCCAAGCAACGCCAGCAGAAAACTGTCCGCATGCGCCCGCCGGCCGCGCCACGCCTCGGAACGCGGCTCCAACCAGGCGGCCAGGGCGACCGCGGTCGTCACCAGTGCACCGGCGATCAGGATCGTCGTTCGCCCGTTCATGTCGGCAACGCCTTCTTGCGGAAGATCCACCACGCCCCCAGGAGAAAGAGCCCCGCGTACACGGCGGCGTACAAGGTGGCCACGCCCACCGCGCCCCAGGCCACCGGCGGATGTTCGTGGATCAACAGATCGCGCACGTCGAACAACTCCAGATGCGGCAGCGCGTAGTACAGGCCGTACACCACCGACCCCCAGGGATCCGGCTGGGCCGCGGCGATCACGTTCAGGTGACCCGCCAGCAGGAGGATGCCCGCGACCACGATGAAACAAATCGTGCTGTTCACCGACGGCGCACTGAAAATCAACGACCCGAGGATCGCCATGCTCACCACCACCGCCAGCATCATCCAGTGCAGCCAGAAGGCCTGCAGACCCAGCGTCCACGACCCGGGCGCACCCTGCAGCGCGCCCACCAGCAGATAGAAACCGTAAAACAGGGCCAGCGCCAGACCGCTCGCCAGCCACACGCCGGCAAACTTCCCCACCACCACCTGCGCGCGCGTCACCGGCTTGGCCAGCAGGGGAAAGATCGTCCGGCTCTCCCGTTCGGCCGGAATCTGCCGCGCCGCCGTGACCACGGCGATCACCAGCGCAGAAACCCAGATCAGCAGCAACGTCACCTCCCGCAGGTAACGCACCACCCGGACGTCCTCGAAAAAGTCCACCGACGCCAGCAACAACGTGATCAGCGCCGTCAGCACAAAAAGGACGTAAAAGTCCTTCCGCCGATACAGCTCCCTCACCACCACACCGGCCAACGCAAACCAGGTTTTCATGCCGCCAGACTCGTCGGATAACCAATGATCCGCAGGAACACCTGTTCCAGATTCGCCTGATGACTCCGCACCAGCTCGTCCACGCGCCCTTCCACCTTCAGCTCGCCCTGGTGCACGATCGCCACCCGGTCGCAGACCGTCTCCACCTCGCCCAGCTCATGAGAGGAAAAGAAGACGGTCTTTCCCTCGTTCTTGAGGCGTTGGATGATCTCGCGCACCTTCATGCGCCCGATCGGGTCCAGGCCGCTGGTGGGCTCGTCCAGGATCAGCAGATCCGGGTCGTTGATCAGCGCCTGCGCCAGGCCGACCCGCTGCTGCATGCCTTTCGAGTAATGCTTCAACTGCCGGTTCCGGGCCGGCTCCAGCTCGACCAGCTTCAGCAACCGCTCGATCCGCCGGTCCAGCTCCGGCCCGCCCAACCCGAACAACCGCCCGTAAAAGCGCAGGATCTCTTCAGCCGTCAGGAACCGATAGTAATACGTCAACTCCGGCAGGTAGCCGATCCGCTGCCGCGCAATCGGATCCTTCACATTCACGCCGAACAGGTACGCCTCCCCGCTCGTGGGCCGCACAAACCCCAACAAGACGTTCATCGTGGTCGTCTTGCCGGCCCCGTTCGGCCCGAGGAACCCGAACACTTCCCCGGGATACACCCGCAACGTCAGGTCCTTCACCGCCACCTTGGGCGGCTCCCCACGCCGCGACGCCGGATACTCCACACGCAAATGCTCCGTCCTCAGGATCGGTTCCACACCTGCCTGCGTAGCAGTTTTCGTGCCCCGCAAGGCAAGTGCGCATGAACCGATCATTATCACGCAATACGCTCGGCATCAATGCGTTGCACGACCGCCGCCCGGCCGATGCCGCCACATCTTCGGCAACTGTTGCTTCCCAACTGCCGCCATGTGTCTCGAAACCGGCCATCTTTTCCCCATCCCGAGACACCTCAGGGGACCCGCCTCTGTCCCGCATTCCTGCCCGACCATCGTCTTTCCCAGTCCATTGGAGCCCCGCTCGAGCAGGTCCATCGACGCCCTGGATCTCCAGCGCGGAGCTCCGTGAGCGCGGTCCCACGGCTCCGACACCTCGCCGTTGTGCCGCGCGCTGCTCCGGCCGCCCGGTTCCGGACCCACACTTCGGCTTTGACCCCGGCCGGGAAGGAACCCACAATCCGAACCGCAGGGTCAGCTCGAAAAGCAAACAACCCCCACAGGAGACAACGTCATGAAGAGAACCATGCAAACACTCGCGTTCGTCGCAGCCCTCACCCTGCCCTGGATCCTCCTCCAAGCAGCGGATGGAGGAGGATCCGGAAGCTCCACAGAAACCTGCAAGGTGGACGACACACAAACCGGCTGCGAGAACCAGGGAGCCAACTGCACCACACAATACGGCAACGCCGGCACCTGTCAGGGAGTCAACAACCCCTCCAAACCCTGCAAGTGCGACCCGGTCCAAATGCCCAAGTATTGACTTCGTCGCTCATGCGATAACCGTCCCAGCATGCCGTGTTCATATTGCAAGCCGTGCCAAGGCAGGGCCCAACCCTGTGCCGTTCCTGCCATGGATCCACAGGGTTGGGCCGTGCTTTTCCCGTACTGATTCCCCGCCTTTCCACAGCCATGCGAGGACTCGTCCGACCCGCCCACGCGAGAACCTCTCAGGCCCTTTCCGCCGCCAGTGCACTCCCGCCAGGTTGTGCCTGCTCCCTGGTCCGGCTTCTCCTCCTCTGCCTCCTGCTCCCAACTTCCAGCAGGTCGTTGTGCGCCGACGCCGGTATCGTACTGCGCGTAGACGGCATCATGGAAGGGCGGACTTACAATCCGCTTACCGGCGCGGAGTATAGGAACGAATACGTTTACGTCGTCTTCAGCGTCTGGCTCGCCGGGGAGCAGTGGCAGCTCCGTTCCACGAACACCTCGCGATCGCAGGCATGGATCATCATTGCCCGGGACAACACCAACACCTATGTGCTCGGGCCTCCCTTCGTTTACAGGAATCCAGCCGCCACCCCGTCAAACCTTCTGTGGGGCACCGTGTACTCATCACCCCTCCTTCTCCTCGACACGTACACAGAAGCGGCTCCCAGTGCCGTTTGGGCTGCATATTGTTTCAGGCCCGATTACATCCGGCCCGACCGGCACGGCCGATATGTCGCCCCACTGCCGGGCGCCCTGCGTTATGGCAGCGGGGTGTTCGGTTACCGGTGGGAATACATCCCCAGCAGCGATGGCCGTTTTGTGGACCTGCTCCGAGTCATTCGCGATCCCAGCCTTGATGTCTCAGAAAGGGAGCAGTTCCTTCACCCGCACTTCGATCCTCCAGAATCACTGCCAGCCTACCTTGAGTGGAGGGACTCCCTCGATGTGGCAAGAAAAACCCCGAGCGGTTTCGTACAGTTCGAACTTCTTATCCACGAGCGATTTGTAACCAATGGCTGGCACATCCCGTTGCGCAGCGAAGCGACCTCATATCTCGCCGGCACACCCGGAAAACCTTGGGTGCACCGCGTACTTCTGACAACGAATGTCTCCGTGTACGCGGACACCTTCAACCCTGTTCCTCGACCGAGCCTGCCCACGCGGGTTCGCGATTACCGGTACCGCCGCTTTGAAAACGACCTCCTCTTCCTCCGTGCCACGTACGTGTTGCAGCCGGGCGAGCCGTGGAGGGGGCCGAACGATCCGGAGCTGCTGGCCCAGGCGGAGGAGTACATCCGCAACGGCCCGCGGTACGACGCCTTCCTGCGCCCGCAAATGCGTCACTACCTCACCTGGCTGGCCTATGCCGCGCTGGTCATCGTGCCCCTGGCGGCCTATGCACTGCGCCGGCGCCTGCCCCGCGGCACGCCTCCCCGCACTTGAACCCCGTACTTCCCGCTCCACCGCCACCTGCCGGCCTTGCCCATCCCGCGCAGCGCGGCCTTCCCAGCCTCCCAAACTCAGATCGGCAGGTGGTCGGAACGGGTGGCTTACAACCCTCTCGTACAGGCCGATCCCAGCCCGAAAGGGCCTGCGCCCCGGCATTCGGCAAAGCAAAAAAGTTCTTGACAGCAGAGAGAGAGAGAGAGAGAGAGTCGGCGGCGTGAGCACCGGGCAAAAACACCGGAGCACCCTCCGAACAGGCTCTCAGGCCGCTGCCGCCGCCCGAGGTGCACCCGGCTCACGGCACCGTCCCCAACCGCGCAAGCCTGCTTTCACACCGGCCCGGCAAAGCGCCCCTGATCGGCCGGCAACCGTATGCCCTGCGACGGCCTTGCGCGGCACCTCCAAGCATCACCACCAACCGCCCATTTCTCACCAGACTTTCAGCCCCACTGCCCATCATGTCGCTCAACAGCGCCTCGATCACAGCCTCTCACCCGTCCAGCTTTCTGCGCACCGTGGCCGGCCCGGCCCACCTGGTCGCAGCCATGGTTCTCCTGCTGTTCGGCCTTTCCAAAACGGCCCTGCTGCTTTGGCCGGCAGCCTCAGACCGCATCCCGAACCTGGTCTTCCCGTTCGCTTCCGATCTGACCGTCCAGTTGCTGGCCGGCTGCTTGGAGCTTGCCCTTGCGATCGTCTGCATCCTCCGCCGCGGCCGACAGGGCCCCAGCCTGCTGCTGGTGGGCTTCGTGGCCACCCTGCTCTGGTACCGCTGGGCGCTGAACCTGCACGGATACCGACCTTCCTGTGGCTGTCTGGGATTGTTGGCCCGACTGCTGCACCTGCCACCCGTACTGGACCGCCTGCTGCCCCAGCTGGCCCTGGGTCTGCTGCTCCTGTGCGCCCTGCCGGCCCTGCTGCAACCCAGGGACGTTCCCCGGCAGACCACCCCAACCCAACCCGTCGCCCCGTGAAACGACCGCCGCCTTCCACACCCAAAGCCACCGGCCCCACGGCTCCGACACCTCGCAGTCGTGCCGCGCGCCGCTCCGGCCGCCCGGTTCCGGACCCGCACTTCGGCTTTGACCTTGGCCGGGAAGGAACCCACAATCCGAACCGCAGGGTCAGTTCGAAAAACAAACAACCCCCAAAGGACACAACGCCATGAAGAGAACCATCCAAACACTCGCGTTGGTCACAGCCCTCACCCTGCCCTGGATCCTCCTCCAAGCAGCGGACGGAGGAGGATCCGGCGGCTCCACAGAACAATGCAAGGTGAACGAAGACGAAGACGGCTGCGCAAACCAAGGAGCGCAATGCACCACATCCTCTGACGAGCGCGGCACCTGCCAGACCGTTGCGTACTCGCGCAAGCCATGCAAATGCGTCGCCCAGTAGGCGCTTGGACGCCCACAATGCGCCAGCACGCACCGTTGCTCAATCAAAGGAGATCCGCGCTCCATCGCTAACAGTGACACGGGTGGCGGGACCCAGCCTCCCGCCACCCTGGTCATACTCATTCCGCCCGTGGCAACCTGATGCGCTTCTTGCGGAACCTACGGACTAATGAGGCGGACTGCCACGGGCAGACGTTCTCTTCTGAACAATGCCATCCCAGCGAGCCAACAGATACAGAGCGTTCCACTCAAAATGTCCGGCTCCGCGCCACTCGCGGGTGCATATCCACGCACCGGCCACTGCACGTTGCGTGAAACGTTGCCCTTTCATGCCATGAGAGCAGTGTTTTGCATACTTGTCAGTGTCTTCCTTTGCGCTGCCTGTTCTTCCCAGGCGAGCAGTTGGGAGGTACGCGGAGAAATGGAAGGTCACACTTACAACCCGGAGAAAGGCACCGAGTACCGCAACGAATTCTGTCGGATCGTGTTTACCGTGAGGCTCTCTGGCGAGCGATGGCAACTGTTGGCAACCAATGTGAATAATCCGGAGGAGTGGCTCATTCTCGCCTGGGATGGCACGAACAGCTATGCCCTCCGACCTGGGCCCATATCGGAGGGCGAAGCGCCCGCCACCAACACCGTCCTCTGGGGCACGGTTTATGCCTCACCGCTCTGGCTGCTGGACACCGAAGATCCCTATTACATTTCATCCGTCTGGGTCGCCTATTGTTTCCGCCCTGCGTACATCTCGCCGGACTCGCGAGGACGTCTGGTGGCCCCGAGATTCGGTAGATCGCGAGATAATGTCAGACGGTTCGGATACCAATGGCAGATTGTTCCGAGCGCCGACGGAAAAACCGTGGAAATGCTCCGCCTGGTTCGCGACCGCACATTGGATCTGCCCGAGATGCAGGAGTTTTTGCGACCCGAACAGGACTTGTCCGCAAACCTCTCAGACTTCAATTTCTGGCGAGAAATGCTGGCTTTCAATCGAGCGACTCCTGACGGATTCGTAAGCGATGAATACGTCTGCCTGGAGCACTTGCTGACCAATGGTTGGCACATTACTAAACATGCAGAGCTTGTGCGGTATATGGACACGGCGCCTGGCAAGCCGTGGCAGCGCAGGGTGATCCGCGCCACCGACGTGGAGGCATTTGACCAAGCGTTCCAACCGGTCCCTGTGGTCCCAGCCCCGACTCGCGTGGTGGACTACCGTTACCGCCGGCTCGAGAACCATCGCCTCTTCCTCCGTGCCACGTACATGTTGCAGCCCGGGGAGCCGTGGAGGGGGCCGAACGATCCGGAGCTGCTGGCCCAGGCGGAGGAGTACATCCGCAACGGCCCGCGGTACGACGCCTTCCTGCGCCCGCAAATGCGTCACTACCTCACCTGGCTGGCCTATGCCGGCCTGGTGCTGGTGCCTCTGGTGATCTACGCCCTGCGGCAGCGGTCGTCCCGCAGCGGCGCGCCCAAGCCGTGAGTCCTGTCCCCATGCATGGTCCGCTCTCACGCCACATCCATACTCCAAATGATCCTCGGTCCGGGCATCGCAGAATGGGGCGGGCGCAACGTTTTGCGCTCATCATGTGCCGGGACCTCCTCCAGGGTCCACGCACACGATTCGGGCCGGGCTCGCACGTCATGTTGTATCTTCCCGCACGGCCGGTGACATCCCGCCGGGTGCGGACAGGCCTCCGGGCATTGTCCATGCGATGGGGGCCATGAGAGGGATGAACAGTCGTGATCCGCACCCGGCAGGGATTCGGCCTCCGCGCCGGTTTGCCGGCCGATGGTGGGCCGCTGAGGTGAATGCGGCGGCTCTGCTCCTCTGGCCGGGCTGGCTGGTGGTGGCCGTGCCGCTGGTGCTGTATGGGTTCCCGTCCAGGGGTCACGACAGCATCCATCATGCGCGGTGGACCGTTGCGTTTGGGGAACAGCTTGCGGCCGGCGAATGGTACCCGCGGTGGCTGCTCGAGACGAACCACGGTTGCGGCAGTCCGTCGTTTTTCTTCTATCCGCCCTTCGGATTCTGGGTCAGTGGTTTGTTTCTCCGGCTCTTCGGTGGTGAGTCAGGAGTGTGGCGGGCACTGGGGGCCGCCAGCGCACTTGCCCTGTTGGCGTCCGCGTTTTCAGCCCGCGCGTTGTTGCGTCGGCTGGTGCCCGAGCCCCGGGCAACCTTGCTTGCCGTTCTGTACATGTGGGGACCTTTCCATCTGGCCATAACGTTGTTCGAACGGGCGGCGTACGCGGAGTTCTGGTCCTATGTGTGGTTGCCGTTGATTCTACGGGGTATCCTCGATCTTCGGGATGGGCAGCGGGCGGGTTGGCTTTTTGCCATCGCCGGTTTGACCGGCCTGTTCCTGACGCATCTGCCGACCTCGGTGACGTTTCCTCTGCTGGTGCTGCTGGTGGTCCCGTGGTTCGGGCTCCGCACCCTGGCGCGCACGGTGGCTGCGTTGGCCGTGGCCGTCATTCTGAGCGCGTTTTACTGGCTGCCGTGCGCGGCGTTGCGTCCGCATGTACAGACGGAGGCCATGGACGTGGGTTGGCACCAGACGTTCTTTTTCCCCGCACTGGACCCATTGAAACCTCTGGCAGTCGCCGACGCGTTCAACATCCGAGTGTTCATCGTGTTTCTGGCCTGGGTGATGGTTCTGGGCTGCTGCTACGCGCTTCATCTGCTCCGGCCGGCCGAGGGTCCGCGCGGGCGGGACGGCCTGGTGTGGTTGTTGGGTGGGCTTTTTCTGACAGGTTTTCTGGTTCCGGTGACCGAATGGTTCTACGAACTTTTCAAGCCATTGCGCATGATTCAGTTCGCCTGGCGGTTCCTGACGCCGGCCACGGTCTGGACGGTCCTGCTCCTGGCTCAGTTCTGGCCGATGCACGGGGCGCCAAGGCCGGTTCGGTGGTTGCACCGGATGGCACTGGGCGTGTCGGCACTCGCCGTGGCGGTTCTATCCTGGGACACGTTTCCCAGGGTGATGGAAAAATACCGGCTGGGCCCTTCCCGAACTCGATCCGAACTCCGTACGCTGCACGATGCCGTGGAGTACCGACCACGGGGAACGAATCCTCTGGCGGCCGCTGACTCTTACGGTACGAACCGGGTTGCGTCAGCGAACCCGGAGATTCGGGCCACCGTCCTGGAGTGGAAGGCGCGCAAGGTTCGTCTGGCCGTCGAAGCGGGACAGGAAGGCCTGCTGTGGGTGCGGCAGTTGTGGTTTCCGGGCTGGCAGGCGTCCCTGGACGACGGCAAGGAGATGCCGTTAGGCTCCGAGGGACCGGGGGGAACGATTTCCGTTCGCGTACCGCCGGGGAGTTATTCACTCAGCCTGCTGCTCCGGCCGACGGCGTTTGAAGTGGCCGGTTGCTGGATTTCGTTGTTGGGGCTGATGAGCACCTGCGGGGTGCTGGTTTATTCTTCGGTGTCCTGGCGGCGCACCAGAGGCGAACCGAATTCGGGTCTTTCCGAAGGTCACCCGGCGGCGGACGTGCCACAGTTCGTTCCGCCCGGGCAGCCGCCCGGAGGTAAGGACCCGGCGGGGCGTTCTCCCGTGGCGTCTGATTGTCGGAGCGGAGACACCGGCGGCGACCGCTGTCTGGCCGTGTTGATCCCCTGCTACAACGAATCCGCCACCGTGGATGCCATCCTCGAAAAGGTGCTGTTGCAGCCGAACGTGGCCGAGGTGATCGTGGTGGATGACGGCTCCACCGATGGCACGTGGCAAAAACTTCAGTCCTGGCCCGCTCGGGATCCAAGGGTCAGGGTGTATCGCCAGGAGCGGAATCGCGGGAAAGGTGCGGCCATCCGGCGGGCCCTGCAGGAGGCGAGCGCGGAGATCGTCGTCATCCAGGATGCAGACCTGGAATATGATCCCGCGGACTGGGGCCCGATGGTGGATCTCATCCGGTCAGGCCGGGCCGACGTGGTGTACGGCAGCCGCTTTGCTCCGGGCTCCTGTGCGCGGACACCCTGGTGGCATCGTGGGCTCAACCGATTGCTGACCTGGGCCGCGAACCGGATCACCGGCCTTGTGCTCACGGATGAAGCGACGTGCTACAAGATGTTTCGCCGGGAGATTCTTTTCGGTCTGGACCTGCAGGAGGAAGGCTTCGGCTTTTGTCCGGAGGTGACCGCCAAGCTTGCGCGCAGGGGAGTCCGGATTATGGAAATGCCCATCCGTTACACGGCGCGAAGCCGCGCCGATGGAAAGAAACTGCGCCTGAAGGATGGGTGGGAAGCGCTGCGTTGTTTGTGGCGGTACTCGCGCCGGTGAAAAGCGGATAAGGTGGCCCGGAGAGCCGGCATGCCGGCGGATGCGCCTGTTCTCCGCTCTGCCCGCACCAGAGGAAGGGATGATGCGACGCCGGCTTGAAATGCTGTGCCGGTCCGTGCATCCGGTTCTCCCATGCTCGCGAGTGTCCTTGGCTGCAGGGGGCAAGCGGCCGACGGTGCTCCCCCGGAGAAATGGGGACGGCAGCCTTCGTTCCGGCGCATGACGTCGGCGGGCGAGGGCCGGGTCGGTTCGACGACGCCATCGCCGGAGGCGTTGGGCACTTTTTTCGGATTCTGCCGCCCGGTGTCGGACCGGAATCGGCCGGTGGCATGCGTCGGGCTTCCTGTAGAGTGCCCCGGATGGGGAGACCTGCACTGCGGCGGGACGCCGGGGACGGGCGGCACATCGCGCGTGTTTGTCCTGTCCGGGTTGCCTTTCCCGCCACTGCGTGGCGCCCCCCTCGCCGGGCCGGGTTGTGCCGGCGGGTTTGTGGAGCCCTGCCGATTCCACCTCCGGCGGGTGCGGTTGCCGGCGCGACGGCGTGGAGTGTGGCTGGCTGATTCGTTTGAGGTGTCCCGCGCCGCAGCGGCACTGCGGCCGTGCAGTATGATCGCGAAGAGGTGGGCGAGATGACAACGAACCAGGGAATGGATTCGGTTGCAGTGTCGGGCGGCGTCCTGCCGCGGCTCTGGACTGTGTACCTGGCGCTGGTCTACGCGGTGGTGGTCACCCACGGGACCGGCCTGATGGGCGGATGGGGGGTGTGGTATTCGGAGAATCCGGCGCATCATGCGCAGGTGGCGGCTCTGTTGCGGGGTCGTCTGGCACTGAGCAGGGATCCGTCCGCACTTCGATTTGACGAGTGCTGGTCGGAGGGGGGCGTTCACCAGGTTTGGGGGTTGGGAATACCGCTCTGGCGTCTGCCGTTCGAGGCTGCGGCGAGGGTTTGGGGCGCACCCATTTTTCCGGATCTGCTGTGTCTGCTGGTGGCCCTGGCCGGTGTGGCGTATGCACTACTGAGAGCGCTCGATCCCCTGCTCTCCGGCGTCATGCGGACCGATCACGGGACGCGAGTTCCCGGCCGGGACGACCGCGGTATCGGGTCCCGGCTGCTCTGGCTGTTCGGTGCGGCGGGTGTGGTGCTGTGTTTTCCGCCCTTTCTACGGCTGCTGCACACCCGGTTTCACGTGTATGAACAGGCGGTGGCCTACGAATACCTTGTCGGCGTTCTGCTCGTGGCGTGCCTGGTGCGCCTGGTTCGGCGCGCGTGTGGAAGCTGCTTTGCGTGGCTCGGACTGGTGGCCGGATACGGCATGTTTGTCCGGCCCACGCTGGTGTTTCACGGGGTTGCCGCCCTGTTGAGTGGTGCGCTCTGGCTGTGGTTTTCCGGGCGGACGGTCGCGTCGGAGCAAGGAGCCGGGGATCCGCCGGGGCGAACCGCGGACCCGGGCACCTGGTTTCGCGCGGTGGCGCCGGGCGTGGTCTGCTTCATCGTCGCAGGAGGTCTGTTATACCTGACGAATCACCTCAGGTTCGGCAACGGATTCGAATTCGGCCACCGGCTGAACGTGCAGAACCTGTACGGTTCGATGTACGCGACCCGGTTCGATCATCCTTATGAGGATGAGCCGATCACCTCGGCGGCGCAGGAACTTTTCGGACTGTTGTTTCTGCCGAAGCGCTACAGCTGGAATCAGTACGAAACCAACCAATTCGTCGGCCAATCCCCCACCGTGCGGTGGCGGGAGGTCGGCATGCCCACATACGACCTGACCTACCTGGCGGTACTGCTGCCGGTTTGGGCGATCGGGCTGTTTGCATGGGCGCGCCTGTGGCGGCCGGCCACGGGTGCCCCGGACACGGCCGGCGAAACTCGCAGCCTCCTCCGGGGCGTGTGTGCCGTGCTGGGCACCTACTCCCTGCTGGGCTCGACAGCGCTGGCGGTGTTCTACCTGCGCAACTGTGTGATTGCCACGCGCTACATGCTCGATTTCATGCCGTCCTTTGCTGCGGCTTTTCTGGTGGCGTGGGGGCTCTGGATGGAAGGGTGCCGGCGGCTCAAGAGGCTGCCCGCGTGGTTGCCGCCGGTTGTCTCGGTCCTGGGATGGGCCGTTTGGTCGGGCTGGCAGGTGAGCTTCGAGAACGGGATTTACGGGACTCCGAACCCGCTCACGCGCGAGGCGGCTTTGAAGGCGCTCGAGGATCACCTGGCGACCCGGCCCGTGACGCTGCCGCAGGTCGGTTGTTACGAAGGGGCTGAAGCGGCCCGTCGTTCAGGGATCCCGTTCAACGGAGCCGGATGGTCGGCCGGTCAGGAGGGCGCTCTGATGCCGTGCACGATCCTGTTCGTGGATCAACCGTGTTTTCTCCGGTTGGAACTGCGCGAGAATCCGAATTCCCCTGTCCCGGCCGATCCGCACGGCATTCGAGCGAAGGTGGGTTTGGAATACCTGCGGCTGGAGAATGTCGAGCGACAAGGAGATCTGTGGATCGTAACGTTCGCGGGTCCGCGCCAACGGCGTTATCAGACCGGCCTGCAGCCGGTGTTTCTGGCCACCGTGTCGAAAGAGCATCTGGCCGCCACAGAGGGGCTGCCGTGGCGACTGATCCGTGTCTGCTGGCGTTGAGGGAGCGTCCCCGGCAAAGGCCGGCCAGTGTGCCTCCGGCGACGCTGCCCTGCCAGGAGTCCGTGGCTTTTGCAGACGCTTATCTGGAAGGTGCGCCTTCCATTCGCTCCGACCGGGTTGAGTCCGGCCGTGGCTGAATCATCCGGGGTTGTTCACTGACGATCCGGCCGATCCTGTTCTGATCTCGCGAGTCTCCCGATGGGGTGTAAGAACGGTGGCAGGCATCATCTTTGTCTTCGGGGGCATGCGCTCAAGCCGTGCCCAATCGGCCTGCTGGTCGCCCAGCGTTGCCAAGGGAGGCAGGCACCCTATAGTGGCGGGCGTATGAGCCGATGGCAGCGGTGGCGACTGTGGACCGGCGTGGGGATCCTGATGGCGGGGCTGGTGCAGGCGAGTGCCCGGGTCCTGAAGGTTTTGCCCCAATACCTGGACCGGGAGGGGCGGGCCGCCCTCTCTCCCAGCCTGTTCGATCGGGATGCGTACC
This sequence comes from Limisphaera sp. 4302-co, assembly GCF_049537155.1. Lineage (NCBI taxonomy): Bacteria > Pseudomonadati > Verrucomicrobiota > Verrucomicrobiia > Limisphaerales > Limisphaeraceae > Limisphaera > Limisphaera sp. 4302-co. Next base: position 118,664 of record NZ_JBMVQZ010000004.1, on the reverse strand, counting down.
AGGCGCATTTGCGTCGGCACCCGGAACTGCGGCACAGCATGCGGATACAGGTGCTCTGGCGCCGGCCGGCCGGGCTTTCGGGCGATCTGAGGTTGCGTGTCGAGCTGCGCGGGTTGACGAAGGAGGGCATGCCGGTAGAACGGACATTGGAACAGACGGTTGCTACGGCGGGAAGGCGTCGGCGTTGGACCACCGTGCGGCTGAGTCCAGACACGCTTCGGGAGCTGGGCGACGTGGTGGCCTGGCGGGTGACGCTGTGGTCCGGCGAGGAGCTGGTGGGCGAACAAAAGTCGTTCCTCTGGGAACGCTGAGGGTCCGGGACGTGAACGCACGGGACCTGGGTTCCGGTTGGGTTCTGCCCGGAGAAAGGCACGAAGCGGAAGCGTGAACCGTGACCGGGGCCGACCTTGGTCGGCCTGCATGTGGCGGGAGTGCGGAAAAGGGCGTTGTCATGAAATCGTTCGTGGCATTTGTACAGGCGCTGTTCCTGGTGGGGCTGTTCGTTGTGGGACTGTGGGTGGGCGCCCATTACAGGGGCTGGTTGGGCATCCCGGAAGGGCCGCGAATTCATTCCAGCGCCGCGGTGGTCCGACAGGTCCAGTCCCTGGCCCAATTGGTCACGGTGCGCTACGTCCTGGAGAAGGTGGTGGCGGCTGAAGACGTCAAGTGGTACGGGCAGAATCGGTTGCTCCTGCTGGCTCACGGTGTGGTGAAGGCCGGGGTGGACCTCACGCGCGTGCAACCGGGCGACGTGGAAATCGCCGGGGACCGTCTGGTGCTGCGGTTGCCGGCGCCGCGGGTCACCGATGCCTACCTGGACGAGTCTCAAACGCGGGTGATTGACCGCGAGACGGGTTTGCTGAGGAGGTTCGACAAGGAGATGGAACAGATGGCGCGTCAGGCCGCACTGCGGGAGATCCGTCTGGCAGCCCACGAAGCGGGCATTTTGAGAGAGGCGGAGGAACAGGCGCGAGAGCAGTTGACCCGGTTTTTTCAGGCGGCCGGTTTTCGGGAAGTCCTGGTCGAGTTCCACCGCCCGGGCGGCACCGCTCATCCGTCCGAGTGATTGTTTGCGGGGCCGTGTTTCCTCTCCTCACGGCCCCGCGACCTTTCAGCGGCGCACGGTCTTGTGGCGGCGGGGACCGCGGTTTGCACCGACTTGTCGGATGGGCACCGGGATTTCCCGGGCGGGATCGCTGGCGGAACGAAACTCCACCTGGATCCGCCGTCTCTGGATGCCCACGGGCAGATGGGACGGCCAGGCCAACAGGCTCAGGGTTTCTTCCCCGGCCGTGGTGCGCGGGGCCGGCCGGTCCATCACCGCCGTGTAGCTGCGGATCTCCTGCAGGAACGTGGCCAGATGGAGCTTCGTTGCCATATTACCGCGACTGAGCGGGCAGAAACCGTGCCAAGGCAGGATCCCGTACTCCGAAACGCGCGAAGCTCGGGATGTCGCCTCATCCAACCTGGCAAAGATCAGGCCCTCACGCCTTCGCGCAGGCTGGCGCGGTGTGCGACCGCGCCTGGTGGGCTGCGGTAGCTTTTGCCTCATACGTGGACAAACGCGTCCAGGAAAACGGCAGCCACGTGCCGGTCAGATGGACGGGGCACGAGATCAAAAGTCGGTCCCTGCCCCTCCCGAGCCCTTGCGGGCAGGGAGGTCGTCTACAGGGCGGCCGATTCCAGCGGGGCGCTGCGGAGGTGTGAAAAGTGGGACGGGATCCGTCCCGAGCGGAGTCGGGTCCCGGGAATCTGTTGGGGGTCCCGGGAATCCGTTGTCAGGCTGCAAGGGCAGGTCGGTCCGGCCTGCGGTAGATGGGGCGTTCGACAATCTCGGCCGGGTGACGCCCACCACGGATCTCGATCTCGATGCGCCGGCCGGGTTGGGCCGCCGGCGTGGGGACGTATCCCAGGCCGATGCCGACGCCAAGTGAGGGGCTTTGAGTGCCGGAGGTGACGCGACCGGCCGCGGTACCGTCCACCCAGATCGGGTAGCCGGTGCGCGGCGGCGGCGTGCGGCCCAGCATCCGGAAGGCCACACTTTGACGGGACCATCCCTGGGCGCGTTGCGTTTGCAAGGCCTCCCGTCCGATGAAGTCGCCCTTGTTCATGGCGACGAATCGGCCCAAGCCGGCCTCCCAGGGGGTGGTGGTTTCGTCGAGGTCCTGTCCGTAAAGCGGGTAGCCCATCTCGAGGCGCAGCGTGTCGCGCGCGCCCAGTCCGCAGGGGCAGAGACCGAGGGCCCGGCCCTGTTCGAGGACGGCCCGCCAGAGGGAGACGATCGGGGCGTCCATGCCGAGGACCTCGAAACCGTCCTCGCCGGTGTAACCGGTTCGAGAGACCAGGACGCCCTCGTGTCCGAAGGGGAAACCGGCGATCTGATTCTTGCGCAGGGCGCTCGGGCGTTCGACGCGCGCGCCTGAGACGGCGGCCGCCTGGATGCATCTGTCCATGACCTCGGCTGATCGGGGTCCTTGTATGGCGACCGCGGCGTAGTTGTGGGAGGCGTCGGTCACCATGAGGGATTCGGGCGGGGCGAAGGCGGCGGCCTTGTCGCGCAGCCATTGGACGTCCGATTCCGTGCGGGCTGCGTTGACCACGAGGAGGAACACCTCCTCGGAAAGGCGGAAGACGTACAGGTCGTCAAGGATCCCGCCCCGCGGATTGCAGAGGAGGGTGTACTGGCCGTGTCCGGGGGCGAGCCGGGTCACGTCGTTGGTGAGGACAAAGTTCAGGAACCGCGCGGCCGCCTCGCCGCTGGCCACGACCTCGCCCATGTGCGAGATGTCGAAGATGCCGACCGCTTGTCGGACGGCGATGTGTTCTTCGGGGATGCTGCTGAACTGGAGGGGCAGTTCCCAGCCGGCGAACGGCACCAGACGGGCGCCGAGTCGGCGGTGTTCCTCGAACAAGGGTGTCCTACGAAGCATGAGACGCGTGCGATTGGGTGGTGGGAGCGGGTGGTGGCGTGGGTTCCCAACCCTGGCGAAGCCGCTCCAGTCGTTCTTGAACCTCCTGGGCCAGCAGTTCGTATGCGGCGGAGGCGCTACTGTACGGGTCGTACTCGATGATTGGTTTGCCGAAACTGGGTGCTTCGGCCACCCGGGTGGTGCGCGGGATCATTGTCTCGAAAACAAGGTCTCCGAAGTATTGTCGCACCTCCTCGACCACCTGGTTGGCCAGGCGGGTGCGGCCGTCGTACATGGTCATGAGGATGCCGAGCAGTCGCAGGCGGGGGTTGAGCGCGTTGGTTCGGACCTGGTCGAGCACCCGCTGGAGGATGGAGATGCCTTCCAGCGCGTAGTACTCGCATTGGAGCGGCACCAGCACGGCGTCGGCGGCGACGAAGGCGTTCATGGTGAGGAGGCCCAGGGAGGGCGGACAATCCACGAGGATGACGCCGTAACGATCCGAACGGCGGAGGGGCTCGAGCGCCGTACGCAACCGCCCCAGGTGCTGATCAGTCCGGGCCAGTTCGACCTCCGCACCGCAGAGGTCGAGTTCACTGGGGATAACCTCCAGCCCCGTGAAAGCCGTGGACTGGATGCGGTCCTCGAGCGGTGCGCCGGTCAGCAGGGCGTCGTAGACACTGCGGCCGGGAGCCTTTTCCAGGCCCAAGCCACTCGTGGCGTTGCCCTGCGGGTCCAGGTCCACCAGCAGCACGCGGGATCCCAACCGGCCCAGACAAGCCGAGAGGTTGATCGCAGTGGTGGTCTTGCCCACGCCGCCCTTCTGATTGGCCACCGCTATGACCGTGGTTGACACGGTCCCGGTGTATCGGATGCACGGCGCCCTTTCAAGCGGGAGCTGCCGCGGCGCACGCGGGCGGGCGCCGGCGTGGATGACGGCAGGCGCGTGGTGGGGACGCGGAGCCGGTTCACACGCGGCGATCCGGGGACCCACGCGGCTGTCCGGGGTGGGCTGCGGCAACGGAGGGCGCCACGGGTGCGGAGCGGCTCATGGACCGCCGCCGGGGCGTCGAACCGGAAAAGTCACTCCAGCTCGGGGATGCGGGTCCATTCCTCCCCGGTGCCGTTGGCGGTGTCCGGAGGGCGCGACGTGGCCGCGGAGACGGTGTTGGTCGTTGTCTGATCCGGTTCCGGCGCGGCCGGCTGGGACAACATTTCGGCGCGGGGCTTGAGGAGGTTGTCAAACGTCCAGGTGGACACCTTGTAGATCCAGCCTTCCAGTTTCTTTTCCTGGGCGAGTTTTTCGGCCAGTTTGTCCCGCTTTTCTTTGAACTCCTTGTCCAGTCGTTCCTTGTCTTCGGGTTTTTCGTTCTCCCCGGGGGTGCGTTGTTCAGGCAGGTTCGCGGAGACGGCCACGCGCAAGTGGTAAGCCTGATTGGTTTTTGTGCCCACGGTGAGGTCGTAGAAGAAATCGTCGAAGGTCTCGACATGGACCTTCACGGGCCGGTCCAGTCCGACCTGCTCGGGCGGGGTATCCGGCGGCAGGACATCCAGGAACGAGGGCCAGCTGAGCCCGCTGGTGGCGCTGGTGGCCTTGGAAGTGTCCAAGGTCTCGTCGGGCCGGGCATCAACGAATTGCCAGGGATCGGTTTCTTTTTCGCGACGGATGGCCCAGGAGTTGGTGACTTCCGGGAACTCCACTCGTATCAGCTTCGGCCGTTCCACCTTGAAGAAGTCCTTGTTGATCCACTGTTCGGGTCGGGCTTCGAGATTGGAGAGGGAATCGGCGATCATGACGGCCCGGTTGGTGGCTGCGAGGGTCATCACCCAACGGCCCACGGGAAAAGCATCGTCGGATCCTCCGCTGAGGCCGGTGGCGGGTGCGCGGTTCTGCGTCTTTCCGAGCAACAGGCCGCCCAGCCGTTTGCCGGACGCATCCAGAAACTCCACCAATGTGGCGGTGTTGGTTTCGGGCCCGGGCGGCAACAGGGACAGCCGGCCCAGCTGGGAGGGGCCGATCTCCTCCACCTGCACGGCTTTCAACTCGGATGCCTTTACGATCCAGTCGCTGATCTGGCGGAAGTTGGCGGGGTAATCCCCGCGTTCGCGGACGCGCCAGAGTCCGTCTTTCCGGACCAGGTTGAGCTCGTTGGTCGCCTGCCGGATGCGTACGTGTGCGACGTCGTTGACGGGCAGGTCCGGCAGCAGTCTGGCTTGTGTGGTGACACTGCTGCGCTGCCAGCTGCGTCCCTCCTGGCGGTACGACCACCAGGCCGCACCTCCCAGAACCACCACCAGGGCCAACAACCAAAGGAACTGTTTCCGGTTCATTGTGCCGAGGTTCGTTTGCGACGATACACCGCAATGGCCAGGCCGGAGAGCGACACCACCAGCGGCATGGCCAGGATGTTGGTCCACTGCACCCGGGTCTGCAGGGCGTCAATCTCCCGGCGGAATTCCTTGCGCACCCGCTTGAGCTCCTCGCGGGTGCGCGCCTCCTGTTGTCGGAACCGGGCGATCTCCTCCTGCTGTTCCGGGGAAAGGATGAATCGTTGGCCGGGTTCCTTCTGTTGCTGGAGTTCGTTCAGCCGCCTTTGTGTCTCGGCCAGGCTGTCCTCCAGTTTTTTGATTTCGGCCTGGTAGCGCTCCTGCGCGGCGGCCTGCATCTTCTGGATCCGGGTGAAGGGCCGGCTGGGAATGGCCCGGCTGCGGACCGCGATCAGGTCCATCTCCCCGGCCATTTGTTCAACCACATTTTGCAGGAAGGTCAGGTTGGCGTTGGCCGGCATGCGCAGGATGCCGAACGGGCTGTTGAGTTCGCGAATGGCAAACCGGTCGTACAGAAGGTCGGAATCACCCACCAGCACGACGGCGGTTTCCTTCTGGCTTTCCCTGAGGGATGCAACCTGGTTGGTGTCCCCGCCGGGAGGGCCGTCGGGGAAGGCGGTCTTGAATTTGCCTGTGAGACGGATTGCCAGTGCATGTTCCTTGCCCGAGGAGCGGAATTCCTTGAGGATGTTCTCCCCGTTCAGATGGGCCATGAAGGCCTCGACCAACTGGGATTCGGGCGAGCTCTTCAACAGGACGGTCTGTTTCAGTCCTTCGACAGGCGTCCCGCTAAAGGCCCCGCACAAGGGCAGCCACACGGGACCCAGCTCGCTGGTGACCGGGTCCTCGGGATTCATCCCTTGACGACTCAGATTCAGGAAGGCCGGGGCTTCCACCAACTGGTTCCGTTGCCCCACCAGCTGCATCTTGAAGTTCAGGTCCGCCACCACCTTGGTGGTGTCGAATTTCAGGCCCCACGCCGTCAGCAGTTTCTCGAGGTTGGAGGGTGCGCCCGGCACGGAAAATGGCAGGTTGCCCTGTTGCCGGCTGTCGGCCAGCGAGACCGGGTCGAGGAACGCCACCAGTTTCCCCCCGCGCATCAGGAACTGATCGATGGCGTACTGGGTTTTTTCGGAGATGTCGCGCGGATGGATCAGGATCAGGAGCTGGAGGTCGTCGTCGATCTTTTCCACGTTCATTTCGACGCGGCGCACGTCGAAATCGGTCTGCAGCTCCGTGACCGCGGCCCACGGTTCCTGGTTGCGCGGACCCATGGGCAACACGGGGGACGGTCCGCCGAAGACCGGCAAGGGGCTCATGATCCCCACGACGGGTTTCTCAGGTTTGATGACCCGGGTGATGGCCCGGACGATGTCGTACTCGAGCAACCGCTCGCGCGTGGGCGCCAGAAACGGAATTGCCGCGCGCGAGTCCAACAAACTTACGGTCAGTCCGAGATAGAACCGGTCACCCGTGGGCAGGACCTGTGCCTCGACGCCATCCAGGCGCGCCGAATCCTCGGCATCCGAATCCGGCTGGGGATCGAGCTTTTCGATGCGCAGTTTCCCGCCGGCCGCCTCGCGGAATTCCTCGAGCAAATCCTCCACCCGACGGGCGTAGTTTCGGAGGAAAACGGTCTCCGGCGTGGCCGTGTCGAGCCGGGAACAGTAAAAGCGGATGGTCACCGGCGTATCCAGTCGGGACAAAACCGCCCTGGTGCCGGGCGAAAGTGTGTACGCCTTGTCGGCGGTGAGGTCCACCCGTTGCTTGAAGCGTGCCAGGACCACGTTCAGCCCCAGCAGGATGACGAACATCGCCGCCACGCCGGCGGTCGAGAACAACCATGTCTCCCACGATCGTTTGTTCATGGCACCGATTCGATCCGGTTCAACCCGCACGCAGACTGCGGAGGATCACACTCGTCGTGAACAGGGCAAAAACGGTGACCGACAGGAAATAGAGAATGTCCCGCGTGTCCAACACGCCCTTCTGGAAGGCGTCAAAGTGGGTGATGAAACTGAACGAGGCCACGAGCTCCACCAAGGGCGCCGACCATTGCGCCAGCAGATTGGTGACCGGCGGGAACCCGGCCAGGATCAGGAACAGGCAGATCACCACCGAGAGAATGAAACTGATCACCTGGTTGCGAGTCAGGGCCGAGGTCATGCAGGTGATCGCCAGATAGGAACCGGCCATGAGAAAACTCCCGCAGTATGCGGCCAGGATCACACCATTGTCCGGGTCCCCGAGATAATTCACCGTGATCCAGAGCGGGAAGGTCAGTGCCAGTGCCAGTCCAAGGAACAACCAGGAGGCCAGAAACTTGCCCACGATGGCCTGCCATGCGGTGATGGGCATGGTCAGCAGAAGTTCCAGGGTTCCGACCCGGCGTTCCTCGGCCCAGAGGCGCATCCCCACCGCAGGCACCAGAAACAGGTAGAACCATGGATGCCACAGAAAGAACGCCGCCAGTGAAGCCTCGCCACGTTCGAAGAACCCGCCCACCATGAAGGTGAAGAAGCCGCTCAACAGCAGAAAAATCACGATGTACACATAGGCCACCGGCGAGGCGAAATAACCCGACAGCTCGCGCTTGGCAATGGCCCAGATGTTGTTCACCGAGTCTCTCATAGCTCAGCGTCCATCCTTGAGATTCCCGTGTGCAACCGGTCCGCCCCGGACGGCTCAGGCGGCCGCGCGGACCGTGTCCGGCATGGTGATGCTGCGGAAGACCTCGTCCAACCGGCCCTCTTCGACGCGCAGCTCCTCGAGAGCCCAGCCCCGCGCCGCCTCCGCAACCGCGCGGGTGAAGGCCCCGTCAATGCCGGGCTCTTTTGGAAAGACACGGACGCGGATCGCCTGGGCGGTTTCCTCCAGGACATTCACCCTCCTGGCGCCGGGCACCTGCGAGAGCCTGTCCACGACCTCCGCCCGTGTCGCGCGCGAGATCTGCAGGGTGACCGCACCGGCCAGTTCCGATCGCGCACGCAACTGGGCCGGGGTGCCGTTGGCGACGATCCGCCCGCGATCGATGATGATCGCCCGCGTGCATGCGGCGTCCACCTCCTCGAGAATGTGTGTGGAGAAGATGATCGCCTTCTTCTGGCCCATCCGGCGGATCAACGAACGCACCTCATGTTTCTGGTTCGGATCCAGGCCGTCGGTGGGCTCGTCCAGGATGAGCACCGGCGGGTCATGGAGAATGGCTTGTGCAAAGCAGGTGCGGTGGCGGTAGCCCTTGGAAAGCGTTTCCACGCTCTGATGAAGGACGCCCTCCAGAAAGCACATCTCCACCACGCGGTGCACGGCCTGCTTGCGCGCCTGCCCGTGCAGGCCGCGCAGTTCGGCGACGAAGTTCAGAAAACCGTACACGGTCATGTCCGTGTAGGCCGGCGCGTTCTCGGGCAGATAGCCGAGCAGCCGCTTGGCCGGGATCGGTTTCTCCCACATGTCGTGTCCTCCGATCCAGACCCGGCCGGCCGTCGGGGGAATGAAGCCGGTGATCATCCGCATGGTGGTGGATTTGCCGGCGCCGTTCGGTCCCAAAAAGCCGAGCACCTCCCCCGGCTCCACGGTGAACGACACGCCGTCCACCGCACGCTTGGCACCAAAGTTCTTCGTCAGTTGCTCCACACGGATCATGGTCAAGCTCCTTCAGGAAACCGATCGGACGGATCCCTGCGTATAATGCACCCTTCGGCCGCTGTCCATCCCGTTTTGGCCGGCAGAGGCGGCCTGCGCCGGCTCGAACCACGAAGCCGACGGACATCATCCAGCAGGAGACAGCCCCGGCCGGGTCCGTGTTCAATCTTTCCCGGGATCAGCCGGTTCCGGCCGGGGCCTCCGCCGGCACGGCCGTGTGCCACCGCCGTCCCAGCACGGCCGCCGTCCCCATCAGCAGAGCCGCGCACACCAGGTACGGCAACGGCGGGAGGTAATGAAGGGTGGTGTTGGCGAACACCGGGCCCAGGATCCGGGCCAGACTCCCCATGCTCTGGGCCACGCCGAAGGTGGCGCCGCGCTCGCTCTCGCGGGTGAGATTCGACAGCAGGCCGAACAAGGGCGGCCGGGTCAGACTCGACCCCAGCGAGAGCAGTCCCAGAGCGGCCAACAACGCCCACCAACCGCCTCCGTGCGGCCCCCACAAGGTGGGCCATGAGAGCAGGCCCTCCCCCCGGATGAAGGGCAGCACGGCCAGGCTGCAGCCCGTGCAGATCAGACTCCCCACGATCAGGCGCACCTCCCCCAGCCAGGCCACCAACCGCCCCACGGCCGTACCCTGCAGGAGCGCTCCCAGGATGCCGCAGTAGGCAAACAGGTAGACCACCGTGGCGGCGGCACGACCGTCATGGGTGAGGTCCAGCGCGAAATTGTCGCTCACCACCAGGGGCAGCGTGCTCTCGAAACAGCTGAAGGCGAAGGTGGCCAGGAAGAATACCATCACCAGCAGCCCCACGCGCGGCGTGCGCAGGGTGTGAAGGTACTGTGCCCAGTGGGGTCGGACCTCCACCGGCGCGGTCCCCGGCCGGCGGCTCTCGGCCAGGATGAACAGGGCCAGCAGGAAATTCAGGCTGCAGAGCGTGGCCGCCAGCCAGCCGGGTCCGCTCAAGCCCCACCATTTGAGGCTCACCCCCCCCAGCACGGGGCCGAAGATGAACCCCAGCCCGAATGCCATGCCGATCAAGCCCATCCGGCGCGAGCGTTGTTCGGGCGGTGTGATGTCGGCGATGTAGGCCTGGGCAACGGTGATGTTTCCGCCGCAGGCACCGGCAAAGGCCCGCGATGCGGCCAGCAACCAGAGGGCCGTGACGGGATCGGGCACCCGACTGCTCCACGCAAACAGGACGTAAGAAAGCGCGGCCCCGGCGGTGCTGATCAACAGAACGGGCCGCCGCCCCACGCGGTCCGACCATCGGCCCCAGAGAGGTGCGCAAAGGAACTGCAGGGCCGAAAAGGACGCAATGATCAACCCCAGCACGAACCCGTGCGCGCCCCACTCCCGTCCGTACAGCGGGACCAGGGGCACCACGATGCCGAAGCCCACCAGATCCAGAAAAACCGTCAGCCAGATGATGCCCAAAGCCGGCCGTCTCATGCACCACACCTCCGACTCCGACGCAGACGAGGCAAACCCGGGACGCCCAACATGGCGCGGAATCTAGCGCCGCGCGGTGGATCGTCAAGCTGCGCCCGGGATTCAGGCCGGCGCGCGCAGGCCCAGAACGTCGCGCATGTCGTACAGGCCGGGCGGCCGGTCCCGGACCCAGCGCGCGGCACGGAGGGCGCCATGGGCGAAGGTTTCGCGACTGGAAGCCCGATGTGTTAATTCCACGCGCTCTCCCGGCGCGGCAAAAATCACCGTGTGATCGCCCACCACGTCGCCGCCCCGGAGGGCGTGCACGCCGATTTCCCCGGGCCGGCGCGGGCCCACCAGTCCCTGCCGGCCAAACCGCACATCGCGCTCCCACAGGGCGTGCCGCACCGAGACGAGGATCTCCGCCAGCGTGCGTGCCGTGCCGCTGGGTGCGTCCTGTTTGTGGCGGTGATGCATCTCCACGATCTCGGCGTCGTAGTCGGGACCCAGGATCTGCGCCGCGCGCTCGGTCAGCCAGAACAACACATTGACCCCGGTGGAGAAATTCGAGGCCCACACGATGGGAATCACGCCTGCGGCTTCGCGGATCCTGCGCCGCACCTGCTCTTCATGGCCCGTGGTGCCGAGGACCACCGGCACGCGGCGGTCCACGCAAAGCGAGAGCATCCGCTCCGTTGCCTCGGGCACGCTGAAATCCACCAACACGTCGCCCTGTTGCAGCGCCCGGGCCAGGTCGTCACCCTGGTCAACCCGGGCAGTGACCTGGAGGCCCGGATGCTGATCCACCACGTTCAGGATGGCACGGCCCATCCGGCCGCGGGCCCCGTGCAACACGATGCGTACCGGCGTTTCCATGGTCCCGTGGCGAAACGAAAGGGTGGACGGGGACTCAGCTTCCGCGTCGTGCCGGAGCGCGCCGTGTGATCCGGCCACGGTCGGCGCGGCCAGGGTTCTTCAGAACCCCGCAACTCCGGAGCGTGGCCGCCAGGCGCTCGCGGTTTGCCGGGGCCATGGGCACCAGCGGCAGACGATATTCCTCCGCCACCAATCCCATCATGGCCAGGGCGGCCTTGACGGGAATCGGGTTGGTTTCGATGAACAGGTCCTTGAACAACGGGTAATAACGCGCGTGCAGGCGCTGGGCCTCCGCCGCTCGACCCTCCAAAAAGGCGCGAACCATGCGGGAGACCTCCCGGGGAATCACGTTGGAAGCCACGCTTACCACGCCCTCGGCCCCCACGGCCATGAAGGGCAGGGTCAACGAATCGTCGCCGCTCAGGATGGTGAAACGCGGTCCCAGGGCGGCGCGCAATTGACTGACCCGGTCGGCGTTGCCGCCGGCTTCCTTGATCCCCACGATGTTGGGGCACTCTTCGGCCAGGCGCCGCACCGTCTCCACGCCGATCTCCACCCCGCACCGGCTGGGGATGTTGTAGAGGATGATCGGCAGGCGGGTGGACCTGGCGACCTCACGGAAATGTTGGAAGAGTCCTTCCTGGGTCGGTTTGTTGTAGTAGGGGGTCACCTGCAGGGAGGCATCGGCGCCGACGGCCTCCGCGCGGCGTGTCAATTCGATGGCCTCCTGGGTGGAGTTGGCGCCGGTGCCGGCCATGACGCGCACGCGCCCGGCCGCCTGTTTCACAGTGATCTCGATGACGGCGATGTGCTCGTCGTAGTCGAGCGTGGCGGATTCGCCCGTGGTCCCCACCGGGACCACGCCGTCCACGCCCCCGCTGACCTGAAACTCGATCAATCGCGCCAGCGCCTCCGCGTCGATTTTTCCGTCCCGGAAAGGCGTGACCAGGGCCGTGTAGATTCCGCGCCAACTTGTCGTGCGTCCCATGCGCCCCAGCATGAACCAGGCCGGCCACGGCACGCCAGCCCAAACACGGGGTGGCGGCAGCGGCCGCGCGACGCACGGGCGGACGCGCGCGCCGCCACGGGCCGGATCACCAGAACTCCACCGGCCCGGCCGGGACGGGCACGGCACGGCCGGGCTCGATGGTTTCCTGAAAGGTCACCGTCAAAGGTGGCGGCTGATAGCGCGGCAGCAGGTTGCCCTGATCGTCGAGGAACTGTTGACGCCAGCGACGGTAGGCCTCCAGGATTTCCTCGAATTCCTCGCGCTTCTGCAAATGGACGATTCGGCGGTTGAACTCGTGATTGGGCCCGAACCGGCGGGCGTACCAGGGTGCGATCTTGCGAAACATCTTGCAGCCGGTCTCCTCTCCAAAGACCTCGACGAGCAGGTCCAGGTGGCGTCGCATGATCCGGACCCGTTCCTCGAATGTGGGTTCGGGCGGCACTTCGGGCAGCGTGGTCGGGTCGGCACCGGCCGCCTCCCGCCGTTTGCGCTCCAGGTAGGCCCGGGTGCGCTGGAAGATCCAGGGATCGTAGAACGCGCCCCGCCCGATGCTCACGCCGGCGCAACCGGTCTCCTGCAGCATGACCCGGGCGGCTTCCGGCGTGGTGACATCGCCGTTGCCGATCACCGGAATGCGCCGGACGGCTTCCACCACGCGGCGGATGCCCTCCAGGCTGACATGGCCGGAGAAGCCCTGTTCGCGCGTGCGCCCGTGGACGAAGACGGCCGCGATGCCCACGTCCTCCAGGGCGCGTGCGAGTTCGGGGGCCGTGATGTTCCGGTTGTCCCAGCCGAGGCGCATCTTGGCGGTGACGGGGATGCGCACGGCGTTGACCACGGCCCGGGCCACGGCCACGGCCTGGTCAATGTCGCGCATCATGGCGCTGCCCGCCCCCACCTTGCAGACCTTGCGCACGGGGCAGCCCATGTTGATGTCGATGCACGACACTCCCATGGCCTCCACCTTCTGCGCGGCGGCGGCCATTTCGTCCGGATGGGCCCCGAACAACTGGACGGCCAACGGACGGTCCTCCGGTCGGGTTTCCACCAGTTTGAGGGCCTTGGGACGGTTTTCCAGCAGCGAACGCGCATTGACCAGGTCCGTGGTGGCCAGGCCCAGGCCGCCGATCTCCCGCAGCACCAGCCGGAAGGGCAGGTTGGTGTAACCTGCCAGCGGCGAGAGACAAAGGTTCGTGGCCAGTTCGAGCGACCCGATTTTCACGGTTCCAACATGCGACAGGGGCCGGCGGCACTCAAGTCGGGCCCGTCCTGGTGAGGGGCCGGCCTGTTCACAGCAGGTTTGCCGCCAGCTCGGCCAGCTCGGATCGCTCCCCCTTTTGCAGCTCGATGTGGGCGGCGATCGGTTGTTCCCGAAACCGGCTGACGATGTAGTTGAAGCCGTTGGAGGAGGAGTCCACGTAGGGATTGTCGATCTGGTAGGGATCGCCCGTGAAGACGATCTTGGTGCCGGGGCCCACGCGGGTGACGATGGTTTTGACCTCGAGGGGTGTGAGGTTTTGTGCCTCGTCAATGATCATGAACTGGTTGGCGATGCTGCGGCCCCGGATGTAGCTGAGCGCCTCCACGACGATGCTGCCCGACCGGAGCAGGTCGGTGCTCCTGCGCTGGTCCTGACCCATGTTGAGGTCGCTCAACAGCTCCAAAGCGTCGTGGATGGGTTGCATCCAGGGCGCCAGTTTTTCCTCGAGCGTGCCCGGCAGAAAACCCAGTTCACGTCCCATGGAGACGGTGGGGCGCGCCACCACGACGCGGCGGAACTCGCGGTCCAGAACGGTCCGCTTCAGTCCCGCCGCCATGGCCAGCAGGGTCTTGCCCGTGCCGGCCTTGCCCATCAGGGTCACCAGTTTGATCCGGTCATCCAGCAGCGCGTCGAAGGCAAAGTGCTGCTCGCGGTTGCGCGGCTTGATCCCCCAGACACCTTCACGGGTGTCCAGGATGGGGATGAGGCGCGCGCCGTTCACGTCCACCCGGGCCAGCGCCGTGCGTTTGGGGTTGGTCTCGTCAATGAGGGTGCAGTACTCGTTGGGGTGCACGTGGAGGCCGTCCGGCACCTCGAGCTCCCCATTGGCCCGGAACCGCGCAATGTCCTGCGGACTGACCGTGCATTCGATCATGCCGGTGTAGAGGTCGGTGACAAAGACCCGGTCGCTCTCGTAATCCTCGGCCGCCAGTCCGTATGCATCGGCTTTCACCCGGAGGTTGATGTCTTTCGAAACCAGGATGGTCGGATGGCGCGGCGATTCCTTCTTGAGTTTCAGGCACAGAGACAGGATGCGGTCGTCCACAGAAGGCTCGCCCGCGCGGCCGTTTTTGCCGTTGCGGGAGGGTCTGGGCGGACAGATGACCCGCAACCGGCCGCCGTTGGGCAACGGCACCCCCTCGCTGAGCCGGCCCTGCGCGCGCAGGCCGTCCAGCAGGCGCGACACCGTGCGCGCGTTCTGCCCCAGCTCACTCGGCTCGCGTTTGAACCGGTCTATTTCCTCGATCACCTCGATGGGGATGACGACCTGGTTTTCCCGGAATTGCAGCAACGAATGTGGATCGTGCAGCAGGACGTTGGTGTCCAGGACGTAGGTCTTCACGGTTGAGACTCGGACAATCTCGCTTTTTCCATCCGGCCGTACCAATCCCGCAGACGCCGGCAACGGCCCGGCAGGCGGGTCCGGCCCGAGTAAAGATAATTGGCCAGCATCCCCCACAGATCAAAGTCCACGAACCGGGGCCGGTGATCCAGCAGCCAGGGGCGTGTCTCCAGCATGCGTTCAAACGGCAGCAGTCGTTCCACCAGCCGCCGCTCCCATTCCTTCCGTTCCCGCCGCCATTGGTCCAGGCAGCCCCGGCCGAACCGCCGCTCCTTGAACCGGAGGAAGTCCAGCTGCTCGGCCGGCGGGACGAATTCCCTCCAGTGGATGTCATTCAACCGGAATGTGCAGCCCTCCACCTCCGACTCGATGTAGCGCCACAGGATGGTCTGGATCCCTTCCCACTGCGGCGGGAACAGCCCCAGCTCGAGTTTCACATCCAGATACTTGGCGATCACCTGTGAATCGTCCGAAACCTCGAACACAACCGTTCGACCGTCCCGGACCACCGGCACCTGGTAGTACCGACCCCGCGTCAGGCGCCAGACCAACGAACGATCGTTGCTGGGGATGTTCACCAACTTGAAGGGGACCCCGGCAAACTCGAGGATCCGTCGCTGCACCAGACAGAACGGGCTCCACGGGAACTGGATCAGCTCAATCATGGCCCTGGCCATCCACTGTGCGCGCCAACACCCCGCAACTCTAGCCGCAGGCCGCTCCCCTCACAAGGTCGCGGTTCCCACAGGAATCCGCCGCGCCGCTTTTTCCGTTGCCCTCAGCCGGACCGCTCTCCTACGGTGAGGTCCGCCGCGGCCCCAGGGGCCCGGCGCTGCACCGGCAGCGAGCAGGCGACTCGGAATGGAAAGCATGGACCTGAAAAAACCTTCGTCACCGGAAACGGTCACGGAACTGGCCCAGGGGTTGAACCGTCTGGCCTACAACCTCTGGTGGACCTGGGACCAGGGTGCCCAGGACATTTTTGCCCAGCTCTCCCCGCGCGGCTGGCAGAACCTCTTCCACAACGCGGTAGCCGTGCTGCGCGAGGTCTCCGACTACGAACTGCGGGTCCGGCTGTTGGACCCCGATTTCGCCGCCCAGGTGCGGCAGGTGCTCGATGCCTTCGACGCCTACATGAAGCCGAGCAAGACCTGGGCAGCCAAACACGCCCCCGAGTTCAGCCGGCGACCGGTGGCCTATTTCTGCGCCGAGTTCGGCCTGCACGAGTGCCTGCCCATCGCCGCGGGCGGGCTGGGCGTGCTGGCCGGCGACCACCTCAAATCGGCCAGTGACCTGGGCCTGGGCCTGGTGGGCGTGAGCCTCTTCTATCGCGAGGGTTACTTTCAACAGGCCATCGACGCCAACAACTGGCAGACCGAGTACTACTCGCTCCTCAACCCGCGCCACCTGCCCATCGAACCGGTGCTGGATCCGAAGGGCGAGCCGGTCACCGTCACCGTGCGCATTGCCATGTCCGTGGCCCGCGTGCGCGCCTGGCGGGTGAACGTGGGCCGGGTCACGCTCTACCTGCTGGACACCAACCTGCCCGAGAACGAACCCTTCATTCGTGATCTGACCCGGCGGGTCTACGGCGGGGACAGTTCCGTCCGGATCATGCAGGAGATCCTGCTCGGCGTCGGCGGGGTGCGCATGCTTCGCGCCCTTGGCATCATGCCCTCGGTCTTTCACATGAACGAGGGGCATTCGGCCTTCCTGACCCTCGAGCTTGTGCGGGAGAAGCTGGCCGCCGGTCAGCCACTCGATCAGGCCGTGGCCCAAACCCGGGAAGAATGCGTGTTCACCACCCACACACCGGTCGAGGCCGGTCATGACCGTTTCTCCAAAGACCTGCTCTGTTACGCCGGGCATCTGTTCCTGGAGGAACTCCGGCTGGAGCCCGACCGGCTCATGAGTTTCGGGCGGGTCCGTCCCGAGGACCCCCATGAGCCGTTCTGCATGACGGTGCTGGCCCTGAAAATGTCGCGTGCCGCCAACGCCGTGAGCGAGCTGCACGGCCGGGTCACCCGCCACATGTGGCATGCCCTTTACCCGGACCTGCCCGTGGACAAGGTCCCCATCGGCCATATCACCAACGGCATCCATCTGATGGGCTGGATGAAGGGCACGCTGCGAACGTACTGGCGGCGGCGCCTTTCCGAGCATCATCATCACTGGGAGCACTACATCAATTCGCCGGAGTTCTGGGAGCGGATCCTCGATCCGTCCTTCATTTCCGACGAGGAACTCTGGGCCCTGCGCTACAAGCTGCGGCGCGAGCTGATCGAATTCACCCGGCGCCGGCTGCTGCTCCAGCAGCATCACGTCACCCAGAGCGATTTCATCACCTTCGACCACCTGCTCAACCCGGACGCCCTCACCATCGGGTTCGCCCGCCGTTTTGCCACCTACAAACGCGCCCCGCTGGTGTTCCAGAGGTTCGACGACATCGTCCGGCTCGTGAAAGACACGGCCCGTCCCGTGCAGTTCATCTTCGCCGGCAAGGCCCATCCGCGCGACGACGAGGGCAAACGGTTCATCCAGCACATCATCCACCTCAGCAAGTACAGTGAGCTGAAGGGGCACCTCGTCTTCATCGAGAACTATGACATCCACGTGGCGCGCCAGATGGTCTCCGGATGCGATGTCTGGCTCAACACGCCGCGCCGACCGCTCGAGGCCAGCGGCACAAGCGGGATGAAGGCCCTCTGCCACGGCGGTCTCAACCTCAGTATCATGGACGGCTGGTGGCGCGAGGCCTACGACGGCACCAACGGGTTCGCCATCGGCCCGGACGCACACCCGGATTCCGTGGAGGAACAGGATCGGGTGGACGCCGAAAATCTGTACCGGGTCCTTTCCGAGGAGGTCATTCCCCTGTTCTACCAGCGGGACGCCCAGGGCATCCCGCGCCAGTGGATCCAGCGCATGCGCCGATCCATGGCCACCGTGGCCCGGTTTACCACGGACCGGATGGTCCGGGAGTACGTCGAGCGGTACTACCGCCGGCCCGGGTCCTGCGCCCATCAGGCCGGACTGGACGAGTGACGCCTCGTCAATCCACGCGGACCACGCGGAAGAAGCGGGTCGGACCGTCGCCGTCCACGGCCGTCTCCAGGAGGCCGGGCCGGGAGCCCACCGTTTCCTCCAGCACCTGCCAGCCGGCCAGATCCGGGGAACCTTCCACACGAAAACGCTGACCGTTGGCGGCCCACCAGATCAGCCGCCACCCGTTCGTTGCGGTCCGGACCAGTTGCACCTGCGGGATCGCGCCGGGATTCGCAAACGCCGCCCAGACCGGCAGATGATCCGATGCCGCCGGGGAATCGCCTTCCAGGACCCCGGCGGGCCCACCGGGCGCCAGATCGGAACGGAACACGCCGCTTGCCACCACGTTCGACACCAACCACCCGCCGACGAACAGGTAATCGAACCGATACCGCAACGCCTCGTCGCGGATGGACCATGTGCGTTCGTCGCCTGTGACGGGGTTCACCGGCGTCAACCAGGTCAGGCCCGGCAGCGCATTGCCCAGGATCCGAATCGCGCCCTGCTCACCCGGCCGCGGCCGGGCCACATCCTCATTGCAGTCTCCCAGCAAAACCACTGCACGTCCCAGGGAACGCGCCGGCCAGGCCGTGGCGAAGAAGTTCGAGATCGCGCGCGCCTCGGCGGCGCGACGGGCCGTGCTGTCCGCATCCGTCCCCGCCTTCAGATGCACCACAAACATATGCAGGGGCTCGGCAAGACCCGGCACGCAAAGCTCCGCCTCCAGGAGCTCGCGCGTGAACACGCCGTCAGAACCCCAGGCAGCGAGTGGGACCCGGCGCAGCCAGGAGCGAACGGCTCGGACCGGCAGCCGCGTGGCCAGGGCCAGCCGCAACGCGCCGTCCGTGAACGAGCCCACTGCCACCGTCGCACCCGGCCACCAGGAAGCCACCCAGTTGGTCATCCCCGGTTCCCAGCCTTCCGGCAGCTCCTGAAACCCCACCACCTCCGGGGTCAACGTGCGCAAGACCCGGGCCGCGGCCGAGAGTTGCGAATGCCCCACATGCCAGTTGGTCATCCCAAAGCCGCTCAGATTCCACGTCACCACCCGCACCGTCTGAAGGGTGGGCGCGCCCACCACCCGCACATGGTCCAACCAGACCCCGGCCGAGGGATCGTATGGCGCCCGGTCGTCCGCCGCCACATAGGCCGCCGCACCCCGGCCCAGGGCCGACGCCTCGAACTCACTCACCCAACGTACCTCCAGCACATCCATGGCCGTGCACCACGGCGGGAAACAGACCCTCACCCCTGTCATCCATGCGCCGGGCTGCACCTGCAGGACCGGACCGTCCACCCATTCTCCGGTCGGACTCCGAAACTGGACCCGCCAGTGGCGGCTGGCCCCGGGCTCAACCCGCCAGTCCCAGACGACCGCCTCCGGATGCCAGCCGTAACCGTTCAGAGTCATTCCCCAGCCGTGCCCGCGGTTCCCCGTGCCCTGTGCCGGCCAGCCGCGCCACACGACCGCGCTGTCATCCCATTCGGCCGGGTCGGACGAACCGGCGCCCGAGCCGAACGTCCCGGTGACCTCGCCCGCCGGCCGGACCAGGCCCCAGCCGGATGCAGGCTCCCATCGCCCGGTGGTCACCTGCCCGTCGGGCGTCGGGCTGTTGAAATCCCAGACGGCCAGGTAAGGCCAGAACCCTGCACCCGGCGCCGCAACCGCCCCGAGCCAAACCGCTCCTGCAAAGGCGATCCATCCCGGCTGGCGAGGCCGACCGGCCGCCCATTGTGTTTCCGATCCTTTCATCACCAGGTTTCGAGTCCGATGGTTGCGCCCCGGGGTCGAACCGGTCCGGGGCATGCGACCGTTTCCCCCGGCCGCTTGCAACCCCGGCGCGCGGGGGCTCCCACGCGTCCGCCACGGACTCGTTTCCTACAGATTCGTTGACATGTCACGCTCCTTTGGTACAGTCCCGCTCAATCTTGCGGAGGAGTCCTGACGCAAGCAAAACTTGATCAGCGAATAGCAAGCATCGGGATCGATTTATGGCCAAAGCACCGAAATACGTGTACCTGTTCGGAAACGGCAAAGCCGATGGCGACGGCTCCATGAAAGCATTGCTCGGCGGCAAGGGCGCCAACCTCGCCGAGATGGCTCGCATCGGACTGCCGGTGCCGCCCGGCTTCACCATCACCACCGAGGTCTGCACCTACTACTACGCCCACAAAAAGACCTATCCCAAGGAGCTGGAGCCCCAGGTCAAGGCCGGCATGGCCCACATCGAAAAGATCATGGGCACCAGGTTCGGTGACACCAAGGCCCTGCCTCTACTGGTCAGCGTGCGCTCCGGCGCCCGGGACTCCATGCCCGGCATGATGGACACGATCCTCAACCTCGGCCTCAACGACCAGACCGTTCAGGCCCTGGCCCGGGCCACCAACAACGAACGCTTCGCCTGGGACTGCTACCGCCGTTTCGTCCAGATGTACGGCGACGTGGTCATGGGTGTCCAGAAGCGGTCCGGCGAGGACCATGAACCGTTCGAGCAGGTCATCCACCAGCTCAAACAGGAACGCTACGGGGAAGACATCGAGGACACGAAACTCACCGTGGACGATCTCAAGGAGCTGGTCAACCGCTTCAAGGCCCTCATCAAGGAACGCACCGGCGGCAAGGAGTTTCCCCAGGATCCGTGGAAGCAACTCTGGGGCGCCATCGGCGCCGTGTTCGGTTCCTGGATGAACGACCGCGCCATCGTCTACCGCCGCAAGTACAACATCCCGCACGACTGGGGCACGGCCGTCAACGTCCAGGCCATGGTCTACGGCAACACCGGCGAACGCTCCGGATCGGGCGTCGCTTTCACCCGCAACCCTGCCAATGGCGAGAAGGAGTTCTACGGTGAGTTCCTCATCAACGCGCAGGGCGAAGACGTTGTTGCGGGCATCCGCACGCCCCTGCCCGTGGCCGAGCTCAAGAAAGTCCTGCCCGAGGCCTACAAGGAACTCGAACGCATCCGCAACATCCTCGAAAAACACTTCAAGGACGTTCAGGACTTCGAGTTCACCATTCAGGACGGCAAGGTCTTCATGTTGCAGACCCGCAACGGCAAGCGCACCGCCCTGGCCGCCCTCAAATTCTCGATGGACATGGTGAAAGAAAAGCTGATCGACTGGAAAACGGCCATCCTGCGCAACCCGGCCGACCAGTTCGATCAATTGCTGGCCCCGGTCTTCGATGCCAGGGCCGAGAAGGCGGCCGAGGTCATCGCCACCGGCCTGCCGGCCGGTCCCGGTGCCGCCTCCGGCAGGATCTACCTCAGTTGGGAACGGGCCGTGGCGGCTGCCCAAAAGGGTGAAAAGGTGCTGCTGGTCCGCAACGAAACCACGCCGGAGGACCTCCGTGGCATGATTGCCGCCGAAGGCATCCTCACCGCCAAGGGCGGCGTCAGCTCGCACGCGGCACTGGTGGCCCGGCAGATGGGGAAGGTGTGTGTCTGCGGCGCCAGCGCCCTGCAGCTGGACTACGAGGCCCGCACCCTCACCGTGAACGGCCGTGTCTTCAAGGAGGGCGACTGGCTCTCCATCAACGGCACACTCGGCAACGTGTATGCCGGCCAGATCCCCACGGCGCCGTCGGAGATCGTCCAGGTCCTCATCCAGAAGAGTCTGGATCCCAAGGCCAGCAAGACCTACCAGATGTTCAAGACCCTCATGGACTGGTGCAAGAAGGTCACCCGTCTGGAGGTCCGCACCAACGCCGACACACCGGAACAGACGGAAAACGCGCTGGCCTTCGGCGCCACCGGCATCGGTCTGTGCCGGACCGAACACATGTTCTTTGAGGGCAACCGCATCGATGCCATGCGCGAGATGATCCTCGCCGACAACATCGAGGATCGGAAGAAGGCGCTGGCCAAGCTGCTGCCCTACCAGAAGCAGGACTTCATCGGCATCTTCAAGGCGCTGCGGGGTCATCCGGCCACCATCCGGTTCCTCGATCCGCCCCTGCACGAGTTCCTCCCGCACGAGGAATCCGCCCAGGAAGATCTGGCGGCCAAGATGGGCGTGCCGGTCGAGAAAATCCGCCAGCGCGTCCGGGAACTGCACGAGTTCAATCCGATGCTCGGCTTCCGCGGTTGCCGGCTGGGAATCGTGTATCCGGAAATCTCCGAGATGCAGGCCCGGGCGGTGTTCGAGGCCGCGGCCGAGGTGCAGAAACAGGGCATCAAGGTCCGGCCGGAAATCATGATCCCGCTGGTGGGCTTCAAGAAGGAACTCGATCTCCAGGTGGAGGTCGTGCACCGCGTCGCCCGCGAGGTCATGAAGGAACAGGGCGTCAAAATCCAGTATCTCGTGGGCACCATGATCGAGGTGCCGCGCGGTGCCCTCACGGCCGACGAAATCGCCCAAACGGCCCAGTTCTTCAGCTTCGGCACCAACGACCTCACCCAGACCTGCCTGGGCATGAGCCGGGACGACTCCGCTTCGTTCCTGCCCACCTACACCGAGCTGGAGATCGTCAAACGCAATCCGTTCGCCACGATCGACCAGGACGGTGTGGGCCAGCTCATCCAGATCGCCGTCGAAAAAGGCCGCAGGACCCGGCCGGACATCAAGCTGGGCATCTGCGGCGAACACGGCGGGGACCCGGACTCGGTGAAGTTCTGTCACCGGGTCGGCCTGACCTACGTGAGCTGCTCGCCGTTCCGCGTCCCGGTGGCGCGGTTGGCCGCCGCCCAGGCCGCGGTGGAGGAGGAACGGGCCGCCCAAGCTGCGTCCAAGCGGCCCGGGAAGAAGTGATTCACCAGCCGCTTCCCACACGGCCGGTTGCGAACCCATCCGCAACCGGCCTTTTCTATTTAACACGTTGAAAGTGTGGTTTTCCGACAGCCGCCCAAACAAATCCGCAGTCCTTCCGTAACCTTGCCCACCTGAACATTTGCAGGAGTGTCTCTTGTAGATGGACGTCGCACGGCGCAAAGTCGGCGCCGATGAGGACGAACCTCTGCATTCCCGGCGCGTCCATGACCCGGCGCTCCTTTCTCAAGGCATCGGCGGCGCTCTTCTATCTTGCCTGGCAAAAGACCGCCCACGCAGGCCCCGTCGTTCGCCGGCCCGCTCTGTCTGATTACCCTTTCCGCCTGGGCGTCGCATCCGGAGATCCCGACCATCACAGCGTCGTCCTGTGGACGCGGCTCGCACCCAGACCACTCGAAGGCGGTGGGATGCCACAGGAACCCGTTGAAGTGCGCTGGGAGGTGGCCAGCGACGAATCGTTCCGGCACATGGTCCGGAAGGGAACTGTGGTTGCCGACCCGGCCTGGGCACACAGCGCCCACGTCGAGGTCACCGGCCTGAAGCCGGACCGGTGGTACTGGTACCGCTTCATAGTCGGTCTGGATGCCAGCCCGGTCGGACGCACCCGGACCGCGCCCGCACCCACCCATGAGCCGCGACTCCTCCGGTTCGCCTTTGCCTCGTGCCAACACTACGAACAGGGACTCTACACGGCCTACGAACACATGGTCCGGGAGAACCTCGATTTCATCATCCATCTGGGAGATTACATCTACGAGGACGGCGTCAGTCGAAATGCCATCCGTCAACACGACGGTCCGGAGGTCTTCACACTCGGGCAGTACCGCAACCGTTACGCGCTTTACAAGTCCGACCCGGCCCTCCAGGCGGCCCATGCCGCCGCACCGTGGATCGTGACCTGGGACGATCACGAGGTGGACAACAATTACGCAGGCATGATTCCCGAAGGCCGCTCGGCTGCCATCCTGCCCTTCGCCGAGCGCCGCGCCCATGCCTACAAGGCCTACTTCGAACACATGCCCCTCAGGCCATCGGCCCGTCCGAATGGCCCCTGGCTGCCTCTGCATCGCCGGCTCTCCTTCGGACGCCTTCTCCAACTCTTCGTACTCGACACGCGTCAATACCGCACCGACCAGCCCTGCGGCGACGGGCGCAAGGCGCCCTGTCCCGAGGTTCTCGATCCCCGCGCCACCCTGCTCGGGTCCGCACAGAGACAGTGGCTCATGACCGCTCTCGAGCAGAGTCGCGCACGCTGGAACGCACTGGCCCAGCAGATCATGATGGCCCGCGTGGATCGAGAGCCCGGCCCCGGCGAGGCATACAGCATGGATCAATGGCCCGGGTACGAATTCGAGAGACGCACGTTACTGAACCACATCGCGCGCCTCAGCCGGATGAACACCGTCGTCCTCACCGGTGACATCCACTCCCACTGGGCCAACGAACTGCCCGCCTCCGAGGACACAGACGCCACGTGCGCGGCCGTGGAATTCGTCGGATCTTCCATTTCCTCGGGAGGAGACGGCACACCCCGTCCGTCCTATTTGGACGGCCTGCGCGCCGAAAACCCCTTCGTCAAGTTCCACAATGCCCAGCGCGGCTACGTCACCTGCGAGGTTTCCCCACAGGAATGGCGCACCCATTTTCGGGTGCTGGACTTCGTCACAAAACCCGGCTCCCGGTGTTCGACCGCGGCTTCCTTTGTGGTCCTGCGCGGCCAACCCCGGCTTCATCCGGCCTGAAAACCCCCACACACGATTCATCCGCGGCACACCCGTCGGATCGTGTCTCCCTCGCATTTTACCCGGTCGTAACCAATCCCACTCCGTGCCTTCACACTCCCCATGCATTCTTGGTGCCGCAAGCATATGCGTAAGTTCGAAGCTGATTCGATGCAGATGCCAGCAAGGGATCATATGAAAACCATTCACTCTTCAACCGCTCGACCGCCCCTGCCACCTCACCCGTGCAGGCGCTCCGTCTCCCGCAGGCAGGCGTTCACCCTCATCGAGCTGCTTGTGGTCACCGCCATTGTCGCGCTCCTGGCGGCACTTCTTTTGCCCGCACTCAACAAGGCCAAGGACCGCGCACGACGCATTGCCTGCCTCAGCAATCTCCGCCAGCTCGGTCTCGGAAGCACCCTCTACGCCATGGACAACGACGGCCACCTTTCCGGCACCACGTGGCGGCCCGATCTCGTTGCGCGCCTCCGCGGGTCGGGGTTCCTCCCCTGGTCCGATCGCGATGACACTGACGACGATCTCAACTGGCTCCACCCGACATACATCAATCAGCTGGAGACGTTCGTCTGCCCCCCGACAGGCAACAAGGTCACCCCGACGACCGTCACCCACGAGGGGCGGACCTACCTGCGCGACCTGACGGACAACGCGCAGGGCCGCGGCTTGTACGGCTCCAGTTATGAATGCTTTGGTGCCTGGAACAAACTGGTCGGCGGTACGCCTTACGGCAAAAAGACCGAAAAGTCCCTGCAGTCCTTCACGCTGACCGTGGACGCCCGCTACACCGGCTTGCCGCCCGGCACCAAGCCCGGGCCCGGTCGAATCTACCTCCTTTTCGATGCTGATGACCGCAATGGACGCGCCAACCGGATCGAGAACTTTCCGGATCCCACGGACAATCACGGACCCCACGGGGCCAACTTCACCTTCTGCGACGGTCATGCCGAATGGGTGCCACGCCACCGTTACGACTATGTCCGCAATATCAGCGGTAATGGCAGCGTGTTTTACAATCCGGATCTCGCGGCACGATAAGTCATGGCTTTCGCAGCATCCCTGATGCACCCCCTACGTGGATAGAAGGATTGCAAGCATCTCACACTGACACTTGAACGATCATGAACGAACCCATGAACAGGAACATCCTCTTCTCCTCCCTGGCACACGCCGGTCTGTTGGCTGCCGTCTGCCAGACCCTGACCACGCCGGCATACACCGCACCCGCGCCACCACACGACGTGGTTGCGGGGAACCTTCGCGTCGAGGTCCTGGACTTCGACAACACGTCCAATTCCGTCGCCCTCTCCTGGGAGACCCGCATCGGCGATATTCGCATCGTCCCCGACCTGTCCAACAACGGTGATTATGCGATTCAGATCGGCGCCACCCGGACAAATGATGTGCCGGACGGGGTGCTGCTCACGGCCGTTCGCCAGAACGGCCGCGACCTCGGACATCCTCTTTATCCCGGGCTGCAAGTGGCCACCGCTCACATCGACTACCACAAGCCCGGTACGACGAACGATGCGGGACAGTCCGTGGAGAATGGCTACTGGATCCCCGTGGCACTCACCAGGCCCAACAGCCTGGGCACAGCGGTCAGTGAGTGGGACATCGACATCGCGGTGGCATGGTTCCCCTACAACAGATACATTGGCGCCTTTGTTCGCAATGAATCCTTTGCCAATGGCGGCCCGCTCAACCTGCTCGACGGCTCCCCCGGGCTTGTGCCGGGCCGCCATTTTGTGGACCTGGGTTCCGGGCGGGCTCTCGTCGATCTTCGAGAGTTCGGCATCGATGCCCGAACCGATGGTGTCCTGCTCGCCGTGGGGGCCAAAAACGAGGACAACTACGCGCTGGTCCGTGTCAATGAAACCGACGGGACCTGGACCCTGTACTCCAAGGACAACGGCACGGACGGTTCCAGTACCGAACAGGATCCCTTTGCCTTTGTCTTCATCCCCCGCACGGATCCGCATCTTGTCGTAGGCCGGTTTCAGGGAGATGGCACGATTCTTCTCCATGGTGGAGACGTCGCGCCGTTCACGATCACACCCTTGGCGGAGGGCACATGGGAGCTGAGAATCCGCAATGCATCACCACGCTCCGGCGTGCTCCTGATCTGCCCCGAGGGGGGCCAGCCCGGCAATTCCGACAACATCGTCACATACGAAGCCAACAGCACGGGAGATGGTTGGATCATCCGGTCATGGGACCTCCCCTCGCCGGCCACCGATTCCGGGTTGCCACCCTTTACCGCACCGCCCCTGGAGACGCCCGGCAACGGCCGCGAACCGGTCGCGTCATTCGTCTTCATACCCGGTCCCACTGCAGGCATCGCCGTGGAACCCGATCAGGATCTGTATGTGACCGAAGGTGGAACATCGGCAAATTTGGTCGTGCACCTGGACGCGGCGCCACTGGCGGATGTGCATGTTCAGATCCTGGCGGACCAGCCCGGCGAGGTTTCCGTCGATCCCTCAACATTGGTTTTCACACCCGAGAACTGGGACGTCCCCCGCACCATCGTCATCACCGGTCAGGACGACATGGAAAGCGACGGACCGGCCACTGTTGCCATCCGGATCCAAATTGCCAGTACGGCCGATCCCGATTACGCCATGCTCGATCCCCGCACAGTCACGGTGGTCAACCTCGACGATGAAAGCCCGGCCACGGTCTGGCCCCAGGCGGGCTTGAGAACCCACGAATCCGGCACAAGCGCCACATTCCGCGTGGCCTTGAACCGCCCTCCACGCGCGCCTGTCACCATTCCGCTGAGCACGGACTCTCCGGCCGAGGTTTCTTTGAATCCACGAAGCATTCAGTTCACACCGGAAGACTGGCAGCAGCCCCGGGTCGTCCATGTCACCGGTCTTGATGATTATGTTCAGGACGGAGATCGCAGCTACACGGTGATCCTTCAACCCGCTCAAAGCACGGACCCCGCCTTCGACGGCCTGGATCTCCCCGATGTCTCCGGCCTGAATCTTGATGACGATCGGGCCCGGCTGGTCTGGCAGAACCTGCCCCAGTTCGGAATCGCCCTGCCGGAAGGCGCGAACGAACTCTACCGGGTGTCTCTGGGCAGCCAGCCCACAAGCAGTGTGCTCGTGCGTTTGCAGGTCACCAACCAATCGCCGGCCGCGCTTGTCAACCCGGCAACCCTGACCTTCACGCCCGAATCCTGGTCCGACCCCACGGCGGTTCACATAACGGCTCTCGACGACCTGGACGCCAACCCGGATCGCCCATGGACTCTGCTCGTGACCGTGGAGTCGGAGGACACAGATTATGCCGCCCTGCCCGCCTTGGTCATCAGCGGCACCACGATCGACAACGAGCCGAAACTGGCTGTTCCCACAGACACTGTTTTCTATGGAATCGGCATGCCACCGCTGAGTGTGGCGCCTCGCGCAATCTGGGAAGATCCGTACCTGCCCACGCTCGAAGGCGTTCGCATCACTGCGGAGCTCCTCCAGCCCGGCCCCGGTGACCGCCTTCTTTTGCGGAGCCATCCAACGGCGGACGGCGGACTTCGCGTCTCTGGTCATGAGATCCTGTGGAACTCGACCTCCGTGGGGCAGTTGTCAGGCCAGGATGAAGGCCGGTCGCTCGTCATCACCTTGAACGCCGCCACCTCGCCGTCGGTGGTGCACACGATTCTCCGCAGCATCGCGTTCCAGAACACCCTCTCGGAACCGGAGCGCCGGAACCGCACCGTCCAACTGGCCGTCATCCATCCCGACGGGGGCCGGGCCGTTGTGCAAGTCCCTGTGCGTGTGAGCTGGGTCCGTCTGGCCGACTTCCAGGAAGGAGTGGACGGGGGATACGGCGTTTACACCGGACAGCACGACGCCGAGATCTTCGAGCAGATGGCCGACATCAGCTTTCCAGCGGGTCATTCCGGCACGGCGGATGAACCACGCATGTGGGTGGACGCCCGCGCCGCCTTTACCACCGAAGAAGCACAGGCGTTGATCCGATTCGACAACATCATCGGCGAGCAGCCCGGTCAAATCCCGCCGGGAGCAACCATCGTGGCCGCCGAACTGCACCTGACAGTGGTGGATTCAGGCGATGGAAGCCCGATGTTCCGGATGCTGCAGCCTTGGGACGAGCAGTCGGTAACCTGGGTTACCTTCGGCTATGGAATTGTACCGGATGCTGTGGTCGCCCGTGACCAGTATGAGTCGCAAATCGGCGTTGCTCAAGTGGCCGGGTCAACCGGCGTGGGCACGATCTGGGTTTCTGTCACACCCGACGTGCAAGCCTGGGTCTCCGGCGAAGCGAATTACGGCTGGGTTCTGACGTCCTGGGACGCAGACATCAACCCGGCCTGGTCCCGCGGAACCGACGGCATGGCATTCCTGCCGTCCGAAGCACCCAACCCCTTCTTGCGCCCCCGACTGCGCGTGTGGTGGGTTCCGCCGGAAATCCCCCGGGCAGTGTTCCAACAAGATGTCAACGGCTATGCCGGGACAAAAGACACGCGGATCCGTGCCCGGGCGACCAACGGGGATTCCGACGCCGACAACTCGACCCTGCCGACGGCCTTCGTGGACTGGGAGGTAACCGGAGGGTTCCAGAATGAGGAGCAAGTCCTGCTCCGCTTCGATGACATCATCGGGGCCCAAGAAGGCCGGATCCCACCCGGGGCCGTGATTGAGATGGCCGTGCTCCGGCTGGCTTCCACAGCAAACAACGGCTACGGCGACGGAGGGCGCTTCCATGCACTCCTGCGTCCATGGCAGGACACCGACACCTGGAACACTCTCGACGGTGGCATCCAGGCAGACGACGTGAAGGCAATTGCCACACCGACAGCCGTCGCGGGTTCGCCTTCGTTGGAACCCAACGTCCCGGGCGGTTACTTTGATTTCGATGTCACCGCCGACGTTCAAGCCTGGGCCACAGGCACGCGGCCCAACCATGGCTGGGCCATTCTACCCTGGCCCGGAGGTGGGGACGGATGGGCCATCGAGCTCTCTGAGAGTCCCACGGTACGCGACCGCCCGAAACTCGCAGTCTGGTACACATCGCCCCAACCATCTCTTCAATTGCTGCCTCCCCGGGTGCAATCCGGAGAGATCCGTCTCCGCTTCACCGGGCCACCCAACACGACCGTGACCGTGGAGGCTGCAGATGTAATCGCCGGTCCCTGGGGACCCGTGGGAACGGTCACGATTGATACAAACGGCGCGGGAACATACGTGGACACACCCGGAAACCACGGATCAAGGTTCTACCGACTTCGCCACTCTCCTGCCCGCGGCTTTCCCAGCCGCTGAGAATCCCCGCCGAAAGGCGCAAATCCTCCATTCCAACGCGGGCCCGCACCCTTGTTGCCCAGGGTGCGGGCCCTTTCGCTTGCCCATTCAACAGTCTGCTGCTGCACGCACGTGCCGCAGCTCCTGGTCACCTCGGCCTGCACACTTCAAACGCCATGCACATCCGGCGGTCTTTCCCGTGTCTTACCGCCGGTTGACCAATACGGCCAACGGTATCCGGCAACCTCACAACAAGCGCCTGGATGCGAGCGGGCGCCCGGAGAGGAGAGAGCGATCTCGGTTGCCTGCACCGGTGTTGTCGTTGAATCACGTGGCAGGATGAGATCGCGCGCGTCCCCTGCCCTCCGACGGCTGGCTGCAAACACAGGCATCTGTACGCCAAAGTTGATGTTCCGTCATGCCGGAGGAATGCTGAAAGCTGAATACCCGAATCAACAACTTACAGACCGCGGCGGCGGGCGCGTTCGCGCGCCTCGCGCAACGCGTCGTAAGTGCCCGAGCCGGCACGGGGGCCGCCCGCACCCGTGGACACGCCCGACGCCTCTGGTTTCCCAGCCGATGCCGGCGCGGCGCCCTCCCGCTGCGGAACGGTGCCGGCCCCTGTCCGGTGACCGCGAGTCCGGATGAGATCCCACCACCGGCGCCGTACCGGCATGGTCGCGGGGCCCTCTTCCTGGGCAGGTCCGGTGGCTTCCAGCTCGGCCCCGGGCTGTTCCCTGAGGCGCCGGCCCGCCAGCGCACCAATCCACCCGGTGTACCGCTCCCAAATCTCCGCCAGGAACAGGACCGCCGCCACCAGGAACAGCCACGGCGCCAGCGAGAGGTAACGGCGGCGTGCGGGCAATTCGGACCAGATCCGCGACAGCTCGCCACGTTCGCGCCCGCCGGTGAACGCAGCCAGGGTGGCCAGCGTCTCGGCCCCGCGTCTCTGTGCCCCGGGAGCCGCTTCAGGGGAGTAAGGCAAACAGACCGGTGGCAGTGTGAGGGGGTCGCGCCCGGGGACTTCCACCACTTGAATGCGCGTTTCGGTACTCTCCAATGGCACCACCGCCTGGAGCAGATCAGCCGAACGCCACTCGAACGACAGCTCCTCCCGCCGCGGCGGCAAACCCGCACGAGCCGAGAGCGAGATCACCCTGGGCGTCCCCGGGAAGGGTTCCTCCTTTCTCTGCGGATCCAGATGGATCTGCACGTAACCGGCGCCGTCGCGGATTTCCTGCGTCACGAGCAGGTCGGGCTCGTTCGCTCGTCCGGGGCCCATCGTCCAGCGAGCCAGTGTCGCATAAAAGTCGCCCACCCGCGGCCAGGAGGCCAGAGGTCCGGCGTGTTGTCCGTCGGCCTCCCCGCAGAAGGCCAGGACCCGTCCCAGGCCCGCGTTCCAGAACGCCACGACAGGCGTCGCGTTTTCGTCCGCGGTCACGACCGCCTGCCGGGCCCCCGGACGCAGGAAACACAGGTTGTACCCGCCGATCGGCGGCGGTTCTTCCGCAAGGGTCAGGCCCAACATTCCCCGTTCCGGAGTGAACCGGATCGGGGTGAGCTCCTCCACAAAAGCCAGGCGCGCCACCACAAAGGTGTCCTGGGCGAACAAGCGCGGGATCTCGTGCGCATCGGCTGTGAAATAGCATTCACCTCCTCCCCGTGCGGCGATGTCTTTCAACAAGTCGGCGTCCTGGTCAGCCTCCGTACCCAGTCCAATGACGCTCACCGTGATCCCCGCCTCGCGGCACTTCTCCAAAAGCTCCCGGTAGGCTCCCGGCTCCTCGGAATCCGCCGCGTCGGCAAACAGGATGACGTGCCTCCGCTGGGCGCGGGATTCGACGATCATCCTCACCGCAGCCGACAGCGCCTCGTAGATGAAAATCCCGCCGCCCGCCGATTCGATCGAAAGGATGCGACTGCGCTCGGCAGCGTTCTGCGACACGAGCCCCAAGGGCACGATGACGTGCGGGGAACTGTCCACCGCGATCACGCCGAGCTCGTCCTGCGGCCCGAGCATGTCCAGTACCTGCACGGTCCCCAGGTTGGCCAGATCCATTTTCGTCCGGCCATCCCCCACCGGCATGGCCATGCTGCCCGACCGGTCCAGCGCCACCACGATGGCCACGGACATCTTCAGATGTTCCCGCGGCGATTCCAGGGACACGGGCAACACCCTTTCCAACGGGGAGAGGAAATAACCCCCGGCACCATAACCCTTCGGCCCGCCCGTGAGCATCAGGCCGCGCCCGGTCACTTCCACCCATGTGGCCAGTGTTTCCAATCCCGCCCCACCCACGGCACTTGCCGGCACCTGTTCCAGCAACACGGCGTCGTACCCCATCAAGGCATCCGCCGACCAGTGCACCTGCCCGGGAAACCGCGCCACCACACGAATCCCGCCCGATTGCAGCAGCCGGGTCAGTCCGGATCTCTCCCCCGCTTCGGAGGCAAGAAGCAGTGTCGGTTCGCCACGGACCGTCAGCAATGCGCGCGCCCGATTGTTCTCCGGCACGGGATCGTCCGCCGCCCCCTCGACCTCCAGCAGGTACTCCGTCACACCGTGCCCGGGTGCGAGGTCACGGAACATCAAGCGTGTCAACCCACCCTCCACCTCGCGTCGGCCCGAGGCAACCACCCGTTCCCCGCGCAACAACCGGTAACGAATCTCCTGCGCCCGCGGCGCCGATACCCAGGCCGTCATCAAAACACCCTCTCCAGGAGCCGCGCTTTGGGGCACGTCGAAACTTTGAATGGCCAGATCGCCCGCCTGCGGACGGCTCAACAGCCGGTAATCCACCGCGACACCACGTGCCGCTGCACGAGCCGCCGCGCCCATCGGATCCCGGCCCGTCCACTTTCCGTCGGACAGAACGAGGATCCGGCCGCCCGCATTCGCCGGGATCAACGTCAGGGCCAGTTCCAAGGCATCGGCCAACGCAGACTGGTCGGGTCCCACCTCCGCGCGGAATCCGGGGAAGTTGCCTCTCTGGGGAACACTCTCCACCACCGCGTGTCGCCCGAAGGAGATCACCCCGAGCTCGTCCCGCGGCCTCCGGCTCCGCTCCAGCAAGCGGATGATCTCCTCCTGCGCCGTGGCCGCCTGGGGTGGCATGGAAGAGCTGCGGTCGGCCACCACGATCACAACCCCGCTGCGGTCCGGCAGGCGCAGTGCCAGGCGTGCCAGACCCAGCACCACCAGCAAGAGCGCGGTGGTGCGCAACACGGTTTGCAGTCGCCCCGGCAACGGCCAAAGCCACAGCGCCGCCGCCACCGGCAGCACCAGGATCAGCCAGACCGGCTCCTCGAAAGTGATCATCCGACACTCCTCCGCTCCGCCGTCACCAGATAGAGATGGGCCAACAAGGCCGCACAGGCGGCCAGCCCCAGCCAGGTGGGCCACGGCGAGTGTACCTCCGCCGCCGCCTCCGAACGCCACGCGCCCCACGTCCCCTCGGTGCACGCAGAAAGATCCGTTTCGCCATCGGCCATCAGATTCACGGCCAGCCACTCGGTCCGCGCCCCGGACGTCACCTCATACAACCCGCTCCGCGGGGGCTCGAACACGACCGGGTCCGCGGCAGTTTCCATCGTTCGTTCCCATCCGGCCGGGCCGCGGACGCGGACTCCGGCGCCCTCGTGCCGCACGACGACTTCTGCGCCCACACGCACGGTGGGTTCGCGCAGTCCGGGCAACCACTCGGCCCGCCAGTTCAACAGGTTCCAGAAGAGCACGGGCCAGTCGGGACTTTCGTGCAACGTCGAATGTGCCGGCTCGTAGAACAGCTCGAGATGGCGCGTGCCCTCCGGGGAAACCGATTCTGTGAGCAACGGTGTGTTGCCCGCCAGAACGACAGGCACGCCGCCCGCGTCCGCGGCTGATGTCGGCCCGGCCCACAGGGTGCCCTCCAACGACAATCCCTGTGCCAGCGGATGCGCCCGATCCAGGAGAAAGGGCCCGGTGAATAACGCCGGTTGGCCGGGCTCCACCCACCGCAATGTCCACGTGCGTGCCGGCCAGGGGCGGGGTTCGCCCTGGAAGATGACCAGGTCCGGTGTGTTGGTCGTGGTTTGAGAGAGGCCGGTGGCCTTCAGCGTGCGCTCGATCAGGGGGATCCATTCCTGGTTCGTGAGCACGACCGCAACGTTGACCTTGCGACGCGGCGGCGGTGCCAGCCAGAGCAGGTTGTCCTCATCGAGTGCGTCAGGCCCCAGCTCAGCCCTCAGGACCGGCGCCCCGGCCGGTACCTCGAACACCAGTCGATGCCTCTCACCCGGGGCCAGCGCAAGGGATTTCCGATCCCAAACCTCCTGACCGAGCCGGATGATCAGTTCGGTCCGGTGAGCGCCTGCTGCGCCGTTCAGAATCTCCACGAAGCAGCGGTCCCGGTCCCCGGCCGCTGTGCGGGCCGCCCCCACAAATCCGGCGTTCACACGGCGCTGGCCAACCGCGTACCACAAAACGCCCCCCCCCGGCTTCATCCCGTCGGGCGGGGCATGATCCGTAAGCACCACGACGTCCGCACGGTTGCGTGCCCACTCGGCCGCCCATCCAATCGCCCGCTCCAGGTCGGCCGCCGGCGCGGCACACGACCATCCCTCGAGCCGGCTGCGAATGTCCCGCAGCCGGGCGCCGGTCCCCTCCAGCATGCGGGGGGTCACGCCCGCCAGAATAAACCGCACCAGGGAAGGTTTTTGTTCCCGGAGCTGTGCTTCCAAAAGTGCAACCGCCCGGTCACGGGCCGTCCCGTGGTCCGACCGCGCCCGCATGGAGACGGAATCGTCCAACACCACCACCCAGGGCCGGCCGCCTTGCCCGATGCCCGCCTCGGGTCCGGCCGCCGCCAGTACCAGCAGCACCAACGCCAGCAGCTCCAGCCAGAACAACCAGGGCAGGCGCAGTTTCTCCCGTCGTGCTCCGACACTGCGGGGCTGAACCGGCAGGCGCCAGAGCATCAGGCTGCTGACGGTGCGCGGCCGGAACCGGTTTCGCAGAACATACACCAGCACCAGCAGCGGCACCGTGGCCAGTCCGATCAACGCCAGCGGATGAAGCAACAGCAGCATGATGATGGTTCAAAAAACCCGTTCGATCGGGGCCCTGTCACGGGCGCGGCGTGCCCGGCTCAACCGGCCTTTCATGAGTCTTTTCCCGCACCGCATCCGGCCCTCCGCCCTATGGCTCCCGGCGGTCAGCCGGGCACCAACAGGCCGGCTCGATCCAGTCCATGCCGCCCTTCCACGACCTCCTCGGCCACGACCGTCGTCATGAGGGCCGCGCAGGAACGGCACGCATCGGCCCAGGTCTGTTGCCACCGTGCCAGGGCCGTCCGATAGAGCCGCACCACCGACTCGTCCACATGCATGTCCAACGTCTCGCCCGTTTCACTGTCCGTCAACCGTACGCCGCCGCAGGGAGGCGGATCCAACTCCTCACGCGTCAGAACCTGGATCACCACCAGACCGGCGCCGCCCACCATCCAGCGCCGGACCAGCCGTGCCGGATCACCCGGCCACAGGAGATCACTCAAGAACACCCGCATGCTCATGCGCCGCAGTTGTGGCGGCAACCAGTCGCAGGCCTGCTCCGGGGTGTGCGTGCTGTCGAAAACGGGGCCGTCCCAGGCCGAGGGCGGGAGCGCATCGTTGCGCAACCGCTGGTATCCCTCGCCCGAGATCCAAACCGCACGCGTGCACCGGCTCCGCGCCGCCGCCGCGGCCAACAAACCGGCCAGAAAGGCCGTCGCCGGCCCTTTCACCGTCCCTTCCAGATCCATCGAGCGCGAGCCGTCCACGATCAGATCCAGGTGCGGCGTCACCTCCTCCCGAAACAGTTTCACGGCCATGCGATCCGTGCGTGCATAGACGGCCCAATCCACGAAGCGAAGGTCGTCGCCGGGTTGGTATTCCCGGTAGTCCTGGAAATCAATCGAAGTCCCGGTGCGCCGGCCGAGTCGCGCCCCCATGGCTCCGGACGGCCCGTGGGGCGGCCATTCCAAGCGGTAGGCCGCGCCCTGCCGTTCGCCCGCGCACAAGGCATCGCGGATCGCACTTTTCAGCGTCATGGTTTGCCGGGCATTCCATCAATCGGCGCGCCCACCCATTCCTCGCAGCCCGGCGTCCATCGGCGTGCACCGTGCTGGAGGCTTGCGTGGTCGGCGCCGTTCCGCCGTCAGCTTCCATGCCCGCTCAAGTGGCAGGCGACAACACCGGTGGGACCGCTTCCGGATGGGCCGACTCCTCCGGTCCATCGGGCCGGAACGACCGGATCTGCCGGATCCAGCAGCCCAGGTTCAGCAGCATTGAGACTGCCCACCAGGCACCGGCCACCCACAAATGTGCCCGCACCTCCTGCCACTTGGAAACCACCAGGGCATTGAAGACACTCCCGGCCTGGAAAGACATGGCCCGCTCGAGCTTCAACTCCCCGGTCAACGTCAGCCAGATGTAGGGGGCCGCGCTGGCCAGTCCCGCGACCAACGTGACCGTCAGCACGTTCAATCTCCCACTGCCGAGGGGCGCAAACCGGCGTCGCAACGCCAGGCCTGTCCCCGTGTAGGCCGACAGGTACAGCGCCACCACCGTCAGGCGCAGCGCGCTCGTGGCGCCGTCGCCGGCCGTGTCGGAACCCAGCGAAACGGGCCCTTCCCATTTCCAAACGGCCCACCATGTCGTGGCCAGCGTGACCGCCAGCAACAGGGTCGCCCAGGTCAGCCCGCCGGCTCGACCGTTGTAAAGCAAGAACGCCAGTGCCCGTGCCGGCCACCGGCGGGGAATGGCACGGCACACGCGGCGACTGGGTGGCGCACGCTGAGCCACCAAAATCAACGATCCTGGAAGCATCAGCCCGCAGCTCACGAAGGCCCATTTGAGCACCTGCGCCACATCCCCGGTCGTCCACGCGCAGGCCACACTCAACCCTCCCAAGACCACCCAACAGCCTGTCGTCCACAGCCTGAGCGGCAGGGCGCGGTTGGCGGAGGTGGGCGACAACAAAGCCACCGAGGCGGCGTAGGCAAGGACGCACCAGGTCAGGCTCCAAGCCAGGCCCAGGACCTGCTCCAACGTGAAGGGCATGGTTCCCGACCCGGCCAGGGCGATCACTGCCATTCCCCCGCCGGACAACACCGAGGCCACAGTCGCGATCCCCATGCCCGCCTGCACGAGAAACATACCGGCCATGAACAGCGTGTACTTCGCGAACCGGGGCAACGGGGTGCAACCCACCACGAGAGCCAGGCACCCGAACCACGTCGCACTCCACCACGCCGCCCCGGCCATGCCCAGGACCGTGCGCAGGTCCACGCCTCCCAACAGGGTCGTCAGGGCGAGCAGCGGCAATGCCGCACACACGAACAGGAAAGCCAGATACGCAACCGCATACAGCTTGCCGCGCACGATCTGGCCCGGGGTCAACCGGGTCGCAAACAACAGCTCGTTCCCGGACTCGTCCGATTCCTGGCTGGTGCGCGTCAGCAGGTGCATCAGCACGGCAGACAGGGTGACACACGCCATCCAGACGAACATGCTGGTTGCCACGGCCCCACCGTGTGCCTCCTCGCCGATCGAACTCATCCCCAGGGCCGCGCCGCCGAACCCGACCATGCCCAGCCACAGCAAAAGCAGGATGACCGTCAGCGATCGGCTGCGCAGGGCCTGCCGCATCTCCTTCACAAAAACGGGATTCCAGTCCCAGCGCCGGCCTTTTTCCCGACACGCCTGCCACCAACGGACCGGATTCATCCAAGCCAGAGCGCCCGCCTCGGCGTTCATGAGACCTCACCTCTCGTCACACGCAGGAACACGTCCTCCAAATCCGCCCGGGTTTGACGGAATTCCAACACGCGGAACCCATCGGCCATGAGCTGCTCCAGGATGTCGCAGGCCACACTGCCGTCGCCGGCCACCTCGAAATGCACTTCCTGGGGCTGGACCTGGACGCGTTCGACCCTCGGCATCTGCAGCAACGCACGAACCAGCCGCTCGTACTCATCATGCGGCGGCCTTTGCAACAGCCTGACCGCGAACCTTCGGTGCTGCGTGGTGGCTCGCAACACCTGCTCGATCGGACCCTGGGTCACCACGCGACCGCGTTCGAGGATGACCACGGAGCTGCAGATCTCGGTCAGCTCCGCCAGGATGTGCGAGCTGATGAAGATCGCCTTGCCCTTGCCCGCCAGACTCAGGAGCAGTTCCCGCAGCTCCACCCGCGCGCGCGGATCCAGCCCCGCCGCGGGTTCGTCCAGGATCAACACGCCGGGATCGTGGATCAGCGCCCGGGCGAGGCTCACGCGCTGTTTCATCCCCTTGGACAACGCCTTGAGCGTTTTTTCACGCAGGGCGGTCAGTCCGGTGAACTCTTCCACCGCATTCAACACCTCCGCACGCACGGAACGGTCCAGCCGGTGCGCGCGCGCGAAGAAATCCAGATACTCGTGCACGCTGATGTCCCCGTGTCCCGGCAAACTGTCGGGGACAAACCCCACACACCGCCGCCCCACTTCCGGGTAGTCACACACCGACACCCCGTCAATGAGCACGTCCCCGGAGGTCTGTTCCTCCACCGTGGCCATGATTCGCATCGTGGTGGTCTTGCCGGCGCCGTTCGGGCCCACGAACCCCACGACCTGGCCCGATTCAAAAGAGAACGAGACCCCGGCCACGGCCACCGTGCGCCCGAACACCTTCCGCAGATTCCTGACCTCGACCCGCATTGCGTTGCTTTCCGTCCGGACCCCTCCACGGCCGGCGCCGGGTGTCACGGCCCCGCCGTCCGGGTCCCACCCCGCTCTTCCAGTATCCCGTAAACCACACAGCTGCCCGGCATGGGCCGGACGCGTGTCCCCGGGGCCAACCCGGTCTCCAGAAACGGATTCCCCTCCAGCTCGGCCAGATAGGTGCCCGCCCGCAGCAGCCCTTCCCCCCGTTGGATCGCCCACGAGGCAAACCGGCCATAGGCAGCCCGTTTCCAAAAATCTTCCAGAGACGGCGGCGTCTCATCACGAACCGCCAGCCGGCCCGTCGGCTCCAACGTGACACGTGCGCCCGGAGCGATGTCGGTTCCCTCCCACACACAACCCCCGTGGTCCGCCAGCCACAGGCGCGTCACCCGGGCCCCCAAACCGTTGACCACGGTGAGCCCCTCGTCGGTTTGTTCCCATTGGAGACGTTCGCGCCGGTTCTCGGATTTGCGCACCATGAACATCGCCGGCACCCGCGGCTGCACCCACCCCTCCACCAAATGTTGGCCGCGCGTCCAATCCAGCAGGCGCACTCCGGACCGCGCGACTCTCGGGTCCACCACCACCAGCGGGGTCAACTCGGTTTGCTCATCAAACAGCAGCCCCTGCCCGGGTGCCAGCACCGAGTAATAGCCCAGGCCGGCCAACGTGGCCGCCCTGTGCCCCACCTGATCCAACACCGTCACACTGT
Organism: Limisphaera sp. 4302-co; assembly: GCF_049537155.1. Classification (NCBI taxonomy): domain Bacteria; kingdom Pseudomonadati; phylum Verrucomicrobiota; class Verrucomicrobiia; order Limisphaerales; family Limisphaeraceae; genus Limisphaera; species Limisphaera sp. 4302-co. Next base: position 79,609 of record NZ_JBMVQZ010000004.1, on the reverse strand, counting down.
CCATCCGCACTCGCGTGGCGAAGCCCTCGCGGAGAATCGGAAACAGCAAGACCCCCACCGTGGCCAGGAGCGAGGAGACCGGCAGGGTCCACAACATCCAGTAACGGCGCCGGAACCGCCACAGCACCCACCACTGCAAAGGACCCACCACGAGAAAACAGCCGATCCCCAACAGGAGAAACCATCGCAAGGACAGGCCGCCCTCATTCAGCAGGGGCAGAGAGGCATGCGCAACCCCGCCCCGCGGCAGCGACCGCCAGAAACGAACACTTCCATCTGCAAGCTCGTGCAGCCAGACCTCCAGATCGGGATCCCCCTGCTTCAGCACGCTCTCCGGCAGCACAACGCAGCGGCCCCACCCTACCGAGTACACCCGGGCACCGAGTTTGTTGGTCCGGCACCACCGTGCCCACGGGTCGGGCACGGTGAGTTCGCCAAACGCAATCAGTTGCCCCCCGCATTCCGCGTATCGCCAGAGGGCATCCGCCACCGCGGTCGGCATCGCCCGCACATCGCCCGGTCCCAACACAACCGCGTCGTACGGCGTATAACTCAACCAGTGCCTGCTCCACGCGCCCACCCCGAACCCGGCCCGCAGGCCGCTCCGCTGCACGGACACAGAAGGCCGGGTACCCATCATGGAGGGCTCACTGCTGGCCCGCGCATGAACAGGCCAGGCTCTCCCGTCCGGTCCCACCAGTTCCACCGTGTCCACAGCGATCTCGTGGGCGGGCGTGGAGATGAATTCCAACCGCACGGTCTTGATCGGTTCGTCCAGCTGGCCCAACGCCACTTCGCGCGCCACGGAAGGTCCCGTCGGGGAGCGTCGCCCCGTGGAGGGTGGAACCGTCACATCGGCGAGGGTCCGGCCCGAGGTCCCCACCACCGCCACTCTGGGTTCGCCGCGCGAGCCCGAGATTGCCCAGGCATCGTACACACGCAGGCGTTCCGCCCGAACCGGGTGAAAATGAAGCTCCAACCAGTGCGGACCCGGAGCCTTCTCGTCCGGCATCCAAGCCTTGGGAGGTCGCACGCCCCGGGCATCGGGCTCCCCCGTGGCCATCATCGCGCCGCCCGCCACGTACTTCTTGGAAAACATCGCTTCGGCCACCCCCACGTCCACTCCCTGGCCAATCAAAAAGGTCGGAACCTCCGCCGAGGGGGAGTCCCACATCGTCCAAACAGGTGAGTGGGACGCCAGGTCAGGGAGGTCCAAAGTCTCCCCTCGGTGACCGTCCACCTCCACCAGCAAACGGTTGTCGCCGCTCTTGTCCAACGGTGGTTGCCAGAGTGAAACCTCCATTCGGCCCCCCGGCGGTATCACCACCGTTCGACTGATTTGCCCAAGGTTCCCGCCCCAAAACGTGGCGGGGAAGCTCAGGCGCACCTCGCGGGTGCGGCGTTCGGACCGGTTCTCCAGCCACACGCGCAGCTCCAGGTACCCATGCCACGTCCGCCCATGGTGCAACACGGCCGCGGTCACCGCGACATCCCCGAAAGTGGCCTGCTGGGCCCGCATCAGGCCGGTCCCGAATGCAAGGAACGCCGCACACAGGCAGGCGACCATCCTTGCAAACCGACGGGCCCGAACCACGGGCGTTCGAGCCCTCCTATTGCCTCGCCAACTCCACATCACGTGGCAACTGCAGCTCCGTTTCGCGGATCGCATCCAGGACCGACCGGACCAGGGAGGAGGTCGTCACCCGGTCGAACCGGGCCTGGTAATTCAGAATGATGCGATGATTCAGCGCCGGCTCCGCCACGGCCCGCACGTCTTCGAAGCCCACGCTGGGGCGTCCCTCCAGCAGCGCGTGTGCACGGGCCGCCTCGCTGATGGCAATGGCTGCCCGGGGCGAAGCCCCGTGGGCCACGTAACGCCGGACGCTCTCCGGTGCCTCCGGCGACCCCGGGTGCGTGGCCGCCACCAGCCGGGCAATGTAACGCGACACCGCCCGCGGCAGATAGATCCGGTCCATCACCTCGAACAACCGGTCCAGTTCACCGGCGGTCATCTGCCAGGACGGCTCCGGAAGTTCACCCCGGCGACGCTCGTAGAGGATCTGCTCCAGCACATCGGTCTCCAACAGATCGAAAAAGACACGGAACAGGAACCGGTCCAACTGCGCCTCCGGCAGAGGGTACGTCCCCTCCATCTCGATGGGGTTCTGCGTCGCCAGAACAAAAAACGGCCTGGGAACCGGCCGGGTAACCCCCAGCAACGTCACGCAGTTCTCCTGCATCGTCTCCAGCAGGGCCGACTGGGTCTTGGGCGAGGCGCGATTGATCTCGTCGGCCAGCAGGATGTTGGTGAAAACCGGTCCCGGTTGAAACACCAGCTCCCGCCGGCCGGAATCGGTCTGCTGCAGGATGTGCGTGCCCAGCACGTCCCCGGGCATGAGGTCCGGCGTGAACTGAACCCGCCGGAACTCCAGCCGCAGCACCCGTCCCAAGGTCCGCACCAACGCCGTCTTGCCCAGCCCCGGCACACCCTCCAGCAGGATGTGCCCGCGACTCAGGAGCCCGATCCACACCAGCCGGTGCAGCCGCCTGCGCCCCAGCAGAATGCGGTCCAGCTCGGCCAACACGCGGTTGGCCAGTTCCACCGCCGGTTCCAGCTCGGCCGGCTGCACCAAGGGGTTGTTCATGGCCTCCTCTCCCTGGGGAGTCCGGACCGCGCACCCTCCTTCAAGGCCCGGAACCGCCACCGCCGGGCACATCCCGGCGGAAATACCGTTGCACCACCTCGCGATGCCGCGGCAAAACCACCTGCGCACGGGTCACGCCCGAACCGGCAGGAGCGCCGGAGAGTGCACCGTGAGCGACCGGCAAGTCTGCAGGTGCCTCTTCCGGTGCGCCCCAACTCAGGCCGACCCGCTGCAAATCCGCCGGCCCGGCCCCCGGCGGCAGGACCCGTTCCTGAAACCGCGCCCCGTCCTCTTCCGTGGCCTCCTTCCAAATCATGGGCGCGTCCGCCCGGCCGCGGCTCACCCCGCCGCGCCCCGGCAAACCGCACGTCAGGTTCTCTCCTGCCCCGTTGGTCCCGCCATTCCTGCAAAGCGCAGCCACCAGCGCCGCGAGATTCGTCGACTGGCAAAGCCCCTGGCATGCCGAGAGATAGCGGCCGTCCACCAACCGAAGCTTACACAATCGCGCCACCCGGTTGCTCAGCCCGCCCTTGCACTGACCCAACACACCCAGCAGCTTCTCCAGGTCGGCGCGATTGGTAAGGTTCCACCCTTGGTTCAACTCCACCGGCGGCAGTCCGCCCGCCTCCGACAGCGTGCTCTTCAGGGCCCGCAACAATCCGCTCAGTTCCCGGCCTGCGGAAGCGAGTTCCTCCCCGCTCAGGCCCGACTCCACGGCCCCCTGTATCGCCCCCGCCAGTGACTCCGCCTGACGCAGTTCCTCCAGCGCACGCAAGGCTTGTTCGGCTGCCTCACGGGCACGATCCCGATTGGCCTGCTGCAAGTGATCCAACGCCTCCCACGCACGGGCCGGTTCGCGTCCCGACGCGCCCCTCTGCAGCCGTTCCAATTCCTCCTGCCATCGCCGGGCCTCTTCGGCCTCGAGAATCTGTTCCTCGGCCAGTGCCTGTGTTTGGGCCTGCAACTCCGCCACCCACGAGCCCAACTCGAGGCGGGGATCCTGCAGCGACCGCACCACACGATCCGGAATCCAGTGAGTCAGCCCCAGGAAGACCCAACCCGCCAGGCAGGCCCCGGCGGCCCGTCGCCAACGCCAACGCAACTTCGGCACCCGCGCCTCCGGAAGGCGATCGTACCACGCCCGCATATCGGCGCGTTCCTCGCTCATCAGAATGCCGCCACACCGCCGGAGGGCATCGTAAGCAGCCCGCACCAGTGCGAGAGACGGAAGCCGCCGCCATTCCCACCAAGCCGCCCCAACCATCACGGGCAGGCAACCGGCCGCGCCGTAGGCCATCCAGATCCCCCGCGGAACCCCGGCCATGCGCAGGACCAGCACCGCCGCACCCCAGACGAACGCCCACAAGGCCAGAGCGAACAGCACCCGCCGGAGCAGAAAGACCGCCGCCAGTCTGCGGTGAAACGCTCGCAACGTCCTGGCATGATCGCTCTGCATGATCGGCACCGTAACCCTTCCCCGGCACGATCCCCGGCGTTTCCCCCTCATCCCGGCTTTCTGCGGTACGTCTAACCCGGACAAGCGCTCATGTCACGCAGAATAATCAGGGCAGCGTTCAAATGCTGAAGCCGGGTCGGAATCCGCCCGCCGCGCACCCGGCCGATCACCGGCGGGCCCTCACAGGCCCCGTTCGTTGCCCGGAGACCTCGGGAGTTCGACGCAGGCGGGACCGGCGGCGGCCCAGGAACGGAGAGGATCGGGCCCGCGGGACAAGTCCCGGCATGCAGCGGTCAGACCGACGCGATCGCCGGGTCGCGCGAATGCAACGGCGCGCGGACAATCCGTGCTCCCCGGACACCTTCGGGTCTCACAGGCCCGCCGGCACCGGCGCACGGTTCTGGCGCGGATCCCAGCCGTCCGCACCCTGCAAAACACGCTCCGGCGTGAACGATGCCGCTTCACTCTCGGTCAGTTGCCTGGCCCACGGCACCCGGGCCGCCGGGTCCGCACCAGGTCCGTGGCTTCCGTACTCCGTGTACCGCACCGTCTTTTCGCGGGCCGGATCGCCCCAGTTGTGCCAGCCCTCGGGCCGCACCACCTCACTCATGAAGGTGCGGAGAAACACGGTCATGGCATGGGGCCGCCAGGGCCGTCCCAGGTACGTTTTCACGCCGGACTCGCCCGTGATCCGACACCGGTGGAACACGAATCCATACGGCTGGTCGGCCGGGGTGGAGGCAGCCGTGATGTAGCCGTCGCGCAGGCAGTGGATGCGACAGTTTTCGAACCAGGCCGTGGCACCCCCGAAGATGAAGTCCACGTGACCCTCGATGTAACAGTCCTCGAAGTATTGGCGTCCCCGGTTCAGCAGGATGGTGTCCTGCCATCCGAGAAACCTGCACCGCCGGAAGCGCACCCGGTCGCCGTCCACACGCAGCGCCAGCGCCTGCCCCACCGGCCCGGCTGCGTTTGCCACGGTCAGGTTCTCCATCTCAAAGCCGTCGCCGTCCACCTGCAGGGTGGCCGTGCGGAAGGTCCCCAGACGCCGGCCGTCCGGGCCCGTCAGGTTGGCATGGATCTCGTGCGTGAGGATCGTCGTGGAGGCGTCGTCGCCCACCAACCGGATGTACCCCCGTTCGCGCTGCACATACACACGTTCCTTGTAGGTGCCGGGTTTGACACGGATCACCCAGACCTGGCCGGGCGGCCTGTAGGGCGCGGCATAGACGGCCTCCTCGATGCTGCGATAATCGCCGGAGCCGTCCTGGGCGACCACGGCATCGGAATGAGCCGCGGCAGGCGGAGCCGCACCCATGACAATGCCCCCGCAAAGGCAGGATGTGCATGCCAGCCACGAAACGATCCGCGCACGCCGGGCATGGTTCACATTCATAAGGTTCCCTCCTGATGATTCCCACTCCTCACAAGCCGGACACCGGATCCTGCTTCGCCCAGGCGCCGCCGGTCGGACCTGCGCCGTCTGATCGGACCCGGGCGACGGCAGCAGCCGGATCGCTCAGCGGGGCCCGGCCGATGCTGCGGCCGGCAGCAACCGGCCTCCGACGACCTTGAATGCGTAGGCGTACCGGCAGGGGGCTTCCTCCGGACCGAGCGCCGGTGTCTCGATCACGAGGTTCCTGCCTTCCCGCGTCGTCCGGAGCCGTCCCGGCACACCGAGCATGGTCACCTCCACGTCCGCGGGTGTCTCCACGTCGCGGATCACCAGACGCCGGCCGGGCCAGCCCGCGGTGATGGCGTACAAGGTGTCACCCTTGCGTGTGAAAAACACCTGTTTGACTGCCTGTCCGTCCGGACGGGGCTGTTGGCCGACCTGTTCGAGCAGTTTGTACTCGACGTTGTAATCTCCGTACTTCTGTTCGGGAATCCGGCCTTCCGTCCACTGGGCCGCGCGGCCGGCGAATCGGGTTCCGTAGATGGCCTCGCCGTTGACCCGCAGCCACTCGCCGATCTCCAGGAGCCGGTGCTGCATGATCACCGGGATCCGCCCGTCGCCGGTGGGACCCACATTGAGCAACAGGTTCCCACCCCGACTGACGGTGTCGCACAGCAGCAGGATCAGTTCCCGGGCCGAGCGGTAGTCGTCGGCCGTCTCGATCCGGTTCCATCCATAGGAATAGGCCATGCCGCGGTTCTCTTCCCAGGGATGGTCCGCGCTCGGCAGACCGGCGGCGTATTCGGTCGTGTAATATCCGCCGTGTTTGTGCCGGGTCTCCTTGCCCCACCGATCGTTCACCGCCACTTCCTCGCGCACCGGCGACTCGTTGAACAGCCAGGCCAGGAACTCTTCCGATTGCCATTCCTTCGAAGTCATCTCCCATTCGCCGTCGCTGAAAATGATCGAGGGCTGGTACCGGAGCACCACGTCCTTGAGCTGGGGCATCATGTGCTCCTGCACGTACCGTTGCCGATCGCTGCGCCAAAGGGGATTGAACCACTCGAAGAGCGAGTAGTAGAACCCGAACTTCAGGCCGCGCTTCCGCACCGCCTGCGCCAGATCCCCCAGCAGATCCCGGCGCGGTCCCGTGTCCACGGCGTTCCACGGGCGGCCCCACGTCCGGTTCGCCTCTGCACTGGGCCAGAGACAAAAGCCGTCATGATGCTTCGAAGTCGGCACCACGTAGCGCGCCCCGGAACGCTGGAAAAAGTCCGCCCACTCATCCGGATCGAAATGCTGACACCGGAACAGCGGGGCGAACCCCGCGTAATCGAAATCCTCTCCCCAGACACGCTTGTGATACTCCCACCACGGGTTGTTGTCGCCCTTCTTGGCGATCCGGTGCCAGTACCACTCCGCGTACTGGCCTTTGACACCCCAACCGGACACCGAATAGATCCCCCAGTGGATGAAGATCCCGAACTTTGCGTCCCGGAACCATTCGGGCGTCGGCCGCCGGTCCAGCGATTCCCACCGGGGTTCGTATCGAACCTCGGCAGCTCCCGACGAAAGGCAACCAACCCACGCCATGCACCCGCACAACAGGGCCAACGTGCCCAACGACCATTCGCGCTTCATGAGGCCCTTCTATCTGCCGTGATCCTCGCGGTCGAGCCGAAACGGCCTCCGTCACAGCCGTTCATGCCCGCGCGGCGCCCGGATCCCCTGCAACCTTCGGGCGCAAAACCCCAATGGTCGCCAAACGAAACCACACCGCCCGGCCGACCGCTACCCCGGGCCGGGTGCGGCCCCTGTTGCGGTGGTGCCGGCCCTTCGGCGGACCCTCGCAGGCCGTCCCGGCAAATGGCCCGGCCCCACCGATCGCTCCCCGAGAAGCGACGTCCCAAACCGGCCGTTCGACGCCATCCCAAGCTTGACCCGGAGGAGCCAACCGCGTACTGTGCGCGTTGATCAGAGCGGTGGTCGTAGCTCAGCCTGGTTAGAGCCCCAGATTGTGGATCTGGTTGTCGCGGGTTCAAATCCCGTCGACCACCCCATTTTCCTTTGCCGGTCCGTGACGGACCGGCTCCGCGCATCCGTAGCTCAATTGGATAGAGCTTCTGACTTCGGATCAGAAGGTTGCAGGTTCGAGTCCTGCCGGATGCGCCATTTTGCTTCCAGCGAGCCACGCCGCAACCTGACCAAAACCTCCACCGCCCTGGCCAGACCCACCCATCCCGGAAAGCGTGCGCAGCAACGAAACCGCGCGCCCCGGGCGGCACGACGGAGCCCATGCGTTGCGTACCTCGGAGGCCGGCCCGGCGTAAAGAGACCTCCGGGCAGGGTGCGGTCTCTCGAGCCGGCCGCCCTTCCTTTTCTCGCGGTGGCCACGACAGAACGGCGGCGCACCCGGCGACACAAAAGGGAAACGTGACTGTGGTCTTGCGCGACGGAGCGGAGTGATTATGCTACCAGTGAAGCTGAGAGGCGGGGTAGCCAAGTGGTAAGGCAGGGCTCTGCAAAAGCCCCATACGTCGGTTCGATTCCGACCCTCGCCTCCAATTCTTCTTGTCCACAAGAGCTTTCGCCTCGCGCCGCCGGCTCCCGGCGACCCGTTCCTGCCGGATCCAACCCCGGAGAAACGAGAAACCGCCCTTCTCCTTCCCATGCCGGTCCCCCCGATCCCGCCGGCAGGATGCGCCCGACCGCCCGGGGCGCGCCAGCAGTTGCATCAGAACGCCTTCGCCGCGCCAGCCGGCCTCGCAGGCCGGGATTCACGGACCCGGTGCTGAAAGGCCCTCAAAGAGGGCTTCAAGTCCCGGCCGGTGGCAACCGATAGAAACCGATGGACACAGGAGAGGTTTCGCTCCGGCTTTCAATTGGAAGGCCGCCGTGAGGATTTGAACGGCAACCGCCTCCGGGGCCCACGAAAAAGAATTGTCACGGCCGTCTCATTGAAGCATGGTGAATGTGGCGCGGCCGTGGCGGGTGTGTGACAATTCGGTCACCACCCGTGCCGACGGCGCTACAGGAGAAGGGGGCTGCCGGCGGAATCCGGCTCGCAGGGTCCGGCAAGCGATTTCCCGGAACGCACCTGTGGAAGACAAGGTCCAGCTACAGCGTTTTGAACTGAAATATCGCGTGGACGAACCCACGGCGCAGGCCATCCGTGAATTCGTCAGCGGCTACCTGGAGCCGGACGAGTACAGCCTGGGCAAGCCGAACCTCTCCTATCGCATCCACAGCCTGTATCTGGACTCCGACGATCTCCGCTGCTTCTGGGACGTCTTCAACAGCAACAAGAACCGTTTCAAACTGCGCATTCGGTACTACGACGATCGCCCGGACACACCGGCCTTTTGCGAGATCAAGCGGCGGGTGAACGAGGCCATTTTGAAACAGCGGTGCGCCATCCGGAAGGAGGTGGTGCCCCAGTTGCTGTCCGGGCAATTGCCGGATCCGTCGTTTCTGCTCTCACAAAAGCCCCAGCAACTGGAAGCGCTTCAGGAGTTCTGCCGGCGCATCAGCGATCTGAATGCCAAACCCCGCACCCACGTCAGCTACCTGCGCGAGGCCTGGGTCAGCCCCGGCAGCAACGCGGTCCGGATCTGTATGGACCGGCAGGTCTGCAGCGAGCCACAGTCCGAGCCCGAGCTGAAGACCGAAATGGAAAACCCGGTCATGCCGTTCGAACCGGAGGTCATTTTGGAGCTCAAATTCACCGGGCGTTTCCCGAACTGGATGGGTGAGCTGGTGCGGACGTTCAACCTGCGGCAGGTCAGTTCGGCCAAGTACGCCGACGGCGTGGCATTGCTGGGCGAACGCCGTCTGGCACCCGAGTCACTCACGCTGATGCGTGAGGACCTGCTGGAACGGCTGCTCCAGCGGCACCAGGTACCCGCAGCACTGCGCAAAGGAACCTAACGACGAGAAAGGAGGAAAACCGTGGAGCAACTGCCGGCCATGAACGACTTTCTGAGCCTGTTCTTCGGCGCGGATTTTTCGCTCCAGCCGGTGAACGTGCCGGCGCTGATGCTGGGTTTGTGCCTGGCCTTTCTGGCGGGATTGACGATTTCGTGGACTTACATGACCACCCACGCGGGACTGTCGTATTCCCGCTCCTTTGTCAATTCGCTGGTGGTGATCCCGCTGATTGTCACGGTGGTGATGCAGGTGCTGAACAACAACCTGGTGACGGCCTTCGGGTTGATGGCGGTCTTTGCCATCGTGCGTTTCCGGAACGTGCTGCGGGACACGCTGGACACCAGCTACATCCTCAGCGTCATCGCCGTGGGGATGGCCTGTGGCACACAGCGGTTTTCGCTGGCGGTGATCGCCACATTGACGCTGGTGGCCGTGATGTTTTTCCTCTGGTACACCTCCTATGGAACGCGACACCGCTACGATCTGATCGTGAACCTCCACTGGGGCCGGCCCGCCTCGGACCTCCCCCACCTGCAGCGCGTGCTGGAACGGCACAGCCGCTCGGTCCATTGCGCCACCCGCCGCTCGGATGAGCGCCAACAGGGCCTGGACCTCTCCTACCGGCTGCTGCTGCGCGATCCCTCCCGTGTGGAGGATCTGCTCAACGAGCTCAGGGCCTTGGAAGGGGTGTCCCGGCTGACCAGTCTGCAGGCACAGGAAGAATCGGAATTGTGAACCCATGAAACCGGAACCTCTGCCTCCCATTCCCAGTCCGCCGGCCCAATGGTGGCGGCTGATCCGTATGAATGTACTGCCCGCACTGGTCTTCGTGACCGTGCTGGGTGCCGCGGTACAACTCTGGAAACTGAACATGGCCAACCCGCTGCTGGTGGGGACGGCCTCGGGCCCGCGCGCGGACATCATCAGTCCGCGGCCGGGGCGGCTGGCGGAGGTGCGCGTGGGACTCTACCAACCGGTCCGCGCCGGACAGCCGGTGGCCGTCGTCGAAGCGGTGGACCCGGCGGTCTTGAGCAACACCGTCCGGGTCATTCGCGCAGAGATGGAGGCCGTGCTGGCTGACATGGCCTACCCCATCGACGACCGCATCCGCTACGCCCAGTACCAACTGGACTGGTTGCGCGAGCGGGCCGACCTGCTCACCGCGAAGGCCCAGCTCGGTTATGCCGAACGCGAGTACCAGCGCGTCCGCAAACTGGTGGAGGAACAGGTCGCCAGCCAGGACGCGCTGGACATCGCCCTGCGTGATCTGGAGCAGGCACGGCAACTGGTGGCCGAAAAACAGGCCGCGGTGGACACGGCCGCCCGACTGCTCGAAGAGCTCGATCCGGAAAAGCGTACGCCGGAATCCCCGCAGGTCCGCGCCGCACTCGCCCTGGCCGAGGAACGCCTCCGACTGGCCGAGGCGGAGCTGCAACCCATCGTGCTCACCTCTCCCATCGACGGCGTGGTGACCTCCGTGGACAAGTACCCGGGAAGCATGGTCGCCACGGCCGAGCCCATCCTCCGCATCGCCAGTTCCCACGTGGACTACATCGTCGGGTTCGTCCCCCAGCCGGTGCGGGTGGAGCCGGTCGAGGGGATGGAAGTCGAGGTCCGCAGCCGGGGCGTCCACCGCGCGGTCGGTTACGGCCGGGTCCTTCACGTGGGCACACGAATCGAACTGTTCGACGCGCCGCTGCGGATTCGCGGACTGGGCAACGCCCAGCAACGCGGTCTGCCCATCATCGTCAGTGTGCCACCGAACCTGAAGCTGCGCCCCGGCGAGTTGGTCGACCTGGCCCTGGGCCCGGCCCCCGCCTCGGCCTCGGCAACCCCGTAACCCCCGTCGCGGGCCCGCCCGGTCCGCCCGGAAGAAAACTGCGGGTGTCGTGCACCGCCCCGGCCGCCGCCGCGCAAGCGCTCACCGCCGGCCCGGAGGCGGCAGCGTCTCCAGGGCACGGACCAGCGCCCGGACCCGGCGAACGTCCACGGGCTGATCCACCTGCCCGTTCTCTTTCAGGGAGGTGCCCACCAAAAACCCATCCGCCGCGCCGTATCTGGCCAGGTTCTCCGGCGTCACCCCGCTGCCGATGAGGATGCGCGCACCGGGACAGGCCGTGCGCAGTCGCTCCAGATCCGCCGGGTCGGCCGGTTGACCGGTGGCCACACCGGAGAGGATCAACGCATCGGCCAGGCCGCGTTTCCAGGTATCCCACGCGGCGACCTCCAGCTTCCAATCGCCCAGGGGCACGGCATGTTTGACCAGCACATCGGCCCAGATGGCCACCCCGGGGGCCACCGCACGGCGGTACCGCAGGGTCTCGTGTGCACGGCCCTCAATCAGGCCCTGATCGGTCAGCATGGCCCCCACGTGCACGTTCACGCGGACAAAGCTGCCCCCGCAGGCGGCGCACAGTGCCAGGGCCGCGCGTGCATCGTTGCGCAGCACGTTGAATCCCACGGGCACGGAGACCGCCCGGCGCACCGCCACAGCCACCACCGCCATGGCCGCAACGGTTTCAGGTCCCACGGAACCGCTGCCGAACGGAATGTCTCCGAAGTTCTCGATGCAGATGGCGTGAACGCCGCCGCGTGCGTAGGCACGCGCATCCGCCACGGCCGCCTCGATGACCTCGTCCATGCTACCGTTCCAACGTGGCGAGCCCGGCAGGGGACGCAGGTGCAGCACACCCACCAGCAAACGTGGGGCCCGCTGGAACAGGTCCGTCGTTGGAGAAAGGGCGTGGGCGCCGACAGGGTCCGGCGCGAAGACCTTGCGAGAGCGGGACTTCATGATGATGAGGACGCGGATGGGGTTGAATGCTCGGATGGCGGCGTCGGTGCCGGCACTCCTCGGTTGCGGCTCCTGCGAGTCCGTTTGCCGGGGGGCGGGACCGGGGAAGCCGCGGCTGACCCAGGCGGAGGCGATTGCAGCCTGCGCAGCGCCTCCAGCGCCGCTTCGGTCTCGGCCGCCTTTTTGCTGGGCCCTTTGCCCCGGCCCAGTTCCTGTCCCTCATGCCAGACCGCACACTCGAAAACGCGGGCGTGATCGGGGCCGCTGACGCCCACCAGCCGGTATTCGGGCGGGTGGGAAGAGCCCGCCTGCAACAACTCCTGTAATTCGCCCTTGGGATTGTCCGGCCAGGGAAGGCTTTCGAGCTGCGCCAGCAACGGACCGAACTCACGCAGAATGAACGCCCGCGTCACCTCCAGCCCCGCGTCGAGATACAGGGCACCGAGCACGGCCTCGTAAGCGTCGGCCAGAGCGGAAACCCGCTGGCGTCCTCCGAGACGCTCCTCACCGGCGCTCAGCACCAGGTGTGTGCCGAGGTCCAACGCGCGCGCGCGTTCGGCCAGGGTCCGGCGGTTGACCAGCCGGGCACGGGCCTTGGTGAGCCGGCCCTCCTCATAGGCGGGATACCGCTCGTATAGCACCTGGCTGAGGATCAGCCCCAGCACCGCGTCGCCCAGGAATTCCAGTCGTTGATTGGTGGGCGGCGCGGTTTCCGCATCGGCCGCCACGCTGGGATGCGTCAGCGCAGTCCGCAGCAGGGTCCGATCTCGAAACCGCCACCCCAGACGCGTCTCCAGTTCTTTCAGTTCTGTTGCCGACCCCATCTGCCGTTCAGGAGGCAGCCGATCCGCTCGAGGCTGCCGATGGCTCGCACCCGCCCGGCGCGTCAGTTGTGGCCTGCCCCATCATCGCAGCCTCCACCGGAGGCAGACCGTGCTCCAACAGTTCGGACACCTGCCGTTGAACGGCGGCCAGTTCCGAGAGTTTGAGCGCAGGATCCGGCACCGTAAAAACGTCTCCGGTTCGCGTATGTTCGTAGACAAAGATGCGCCGGCCTTCCCGCCAGAACTGCTCCTTCACTCGCAGCAGCCGTTTGCGCTCCATCATGACGGCCAGGATGTACACGGCCGAACCATACTGTGGATCGCCCCGTTCACAAAGCTGCCGGAGCAGCTGTTCCGCCGCGTCGCGGCGGATGGGTTCCTGCGGGGGAGGCGGTGCCTCGTAAACGCCGCGCCAAAACGACAACACCTCGGGCCGCGACCGGGCCTGCTGCCGGAAGCGGCCTTCCCAACATTCCGGGCACACGTCCTGCCGGCGATAGCGACCCGGCTCCGCCCACAACAACGAGTGGTAAGGCTGCTGATCGGCGAACTTCCGGCCGCATCCCTGACACTCCGAGGCCCGGCTCTGAATCTGCCAGTCGTTCATGGAGCGCCTCAGAAAAAGGAAAAAAGCTGGCTGTCCGGCATGGATTCGAACCATGACAAAGGGCTCCAAAGACCCTTGTGCTACCGTTACACCACCGGACAGGCACCCCAAACATATCCATCGCCGGGTTGCTGGAAAAGGGGAAAAATCGGGTCCGGCCGGGCGCAAAAGCCAAGGCCGCCGTTCCGTGCACGCCCCGATTCCCGCGGATCACCCGGCGGCGTCCCCACGAAAAGCGGCGAACGCCCCCTGGGCTTCGGCATTGCCACCGGCGGCGCCCCGCGGGAGGATGAGAACGATGCAACTAATCCGCATACTCCTGACACGCCGACGTCCGGCCCTGGTTTTGAGCCTGTTGATGCCTGCCTTCCTGCTCTGCCATGCGGACGAACAGACGACCGCGGCACCGGACCGCAAGGAAACCCTTTGCGTCATGACCTACAACCTGCGATACGCCAGCCCGAGCGGACCGCATGCCTGGCCCCGGCGGCGCCCCTTGGTCGTGGAGACCATCCGGCGGACCGACCCCGACGTGCTCGGCACCCAGGAGGGCCTGTATCCGCAACTCAAGGAGCTGGCGTCCGACCTGCCGGAATACGAGTGGATCGGGCTGGGACGCGACGGCGGCAGCCGCGGCGAGTTCATGGCGGTTTTCTACCGGAGGTCCCGATTTGAACCGCTGGCCTTCGATCACTTCTGGCTTTCGGACGCGCCGGACCGGATCGCGTCGGCCACCTGGGGCAACCGAAACCGCCGGATGGTGACCTGGGTTCAGTTCCTCGACCGCTTCACAGGGCGCAAGTTCTACTTCTGGAACACGCACCTCGACCATGAGGTACAGGCCGCTCGCGAAAAAGGCGCCGCCCTGATCCGGGAACGCGTGGCCGCCCTGCCGGAACCGCTGCCCGTGCTGCTGGTGGGCGACTTCAACGCGGCTGCCGGCGACAACCCGGCCTACGACATCCTCACCCGGGACGGTTTCTTCACCGATGCCTGGGCAGTGGCCCGGCTGCGCGAGGGCGAGGGACTGGGCACCTTCAACGGATTCGAACGCGTGCCCGAAGGCGGGCCGAGGATCGATTGGATCCTCGTGCGAGGGGCGGTGCTGGTGGAGCGGATTCGGATCGATCCCTGGCAAAAGGACGGCCGGTTTCCCAGCGATCATTTCCCGGTGGCGGCATGGTTGCGATGGGGTCCGGAACCCTAGCGGGCGCACTTGACTCCCCCGGACCGGACGGCATAAGGATGGAAGCGGGCATCAGCCTGCCAGCTTTTCATCCGGGAGCCAGTTTAGCTCAGTGGTAGAGCATCCGATTTGTAATCGGACGGTCGTCGGTTCGAATCCGACAACTGGCTCCAGCCTTTTCAGCAACCCCCCGATGTGAACCGCTCTTTCGCACGCCGGGCTGACGGACCAGGCCCGTTGCCCGCGGCCGGGACGAACTCGCTCCGCGGAGGGACCGTTCCCAATCGAATGCGGCGTTTGCCGGCGCGGAGGGGGCAGAGTGCCTGCTGCAAGCAACCGGACGGGCACGGACCAGTGTCCCGGTGGAACTCGAATCCCGCGACCGGGCGGGCTGCACCACGGTGCTCCCGTGCGAAGGCGCGGGTTGCCGGATGTGTCGCGCCGATGCGGGCGGACCGGTCCGGCGATGGAGCGGCTTCCGACGGCCCGGGCACAGCCGTCCGAACGCCTCAGCTTTTTCGCCGGAACAACGTTTCGCTGTCCAGCAGGTTCAGTTCGGCAAGGTCGAGTCCGGCGCCGGGGTTGCGTTCGCGGGCGATGCGGAGCTGGGCGGCCAGCCGTTCACAGGCAGTATTCGCGTAGTATTTGACGGCGCCCACGCTCCCTTTGGCCGGGAAGATCACCAGCAGCATGCAACCGCTGTCCACACAGCGCATGAACAGGCTGAAGTGCTCGCCCTGCTGGTAGGTGCTGGAGAAGTTGGACTCCTGAAGGAGATGGGCGATGCTCTGGCTGGCCATGAACGCGCCGGCTGCCAGGGCGGCCATGCTGGTGAGGTCGAACTGCCGGTCGTCGCCCTGGTGCGTGATGAGGAATCCGGCCTGATCGGTCAGCAGGACCGTGGTCGCCTCGCACTGCGCCAGCAGCTCGCGCAGCACGGCGTCGAGGACCTGCACGTCGGATTCGAGCAACTGGGGCAAGGGGGCCATGTCATGCGTACTGCGGGATGCTCTGGTGGATGAACTTGTGCAGCAACAACCGCGTGATCATGTTGAGGGTTTCGAACACGCCCTCACACCGGTTGGCGCACGCGGTGAACGACGGCACCCGGACATCCCGGTTGTTCAACACGAACTCCAGATACTCCACCGGCGCCGCGTTGGGCAAATCCCGTTTGTTGTACTGCAACACGTAGGGAATCTCGTCCAGGTCCATCTTCAGCGACCGGAGATTGTCCTGGAGGTTTTGGAAACTCTCCACGTTCTCGGCCATTTTTTCGTACTGCGAATCGGCCACGAACACGATGCCGTCCACGCCACGCAAGACCAACTGGCGGGTGGTGTTGTAGATCACCTGCCCGGGCACCGTGTAGAGCTGGAACTTTGTCCGGAACCCCCGGATTGAGACCGCCTCGATCGGCAGAAAGTCGAAAAACAGGGTACGATCCGAGCTGGTGGCCAGGGAGACGAGCTTGCCTTTGTTGCCCGCCGCCGTCTGAACGTGGTCATGGATCTGGACCAGATTGGTGGTTTTCCCGCCCATGGCGGGCCCGTAATACACGATTTTAACCTGCAGTTCTCGGGTTGCCTGGTTGATGATGGCCATGGGAATTCAAGCGGTTCGGGGTTTGCGATCCAGTTCCGCCGCCAGGGCAGCCAGTTGAGCCGTGGGCATCGGTTCGCCGGCCCGACCGAACGCGGCGAAAAAGATGTTGTTCACCCGGAAGATCTTCCAAGGTACCGTCCCCACGGTGAAACTGAGGTTGTTGAGCGCGCCCATTCGCAACTCCTGGGTGCACTGACTGACCTTCGCGTAGATCTGGGGCAGGAAAGCTGCCAGCGTCTCGCTGTTGTACTGGGGCGGCACGTGCGAGGCCACACCGAGCCCGTCCGGCAACGCCACCAGTGCACCGGCCACGCCGGGCAGCGCAACGGCACGCTCCACCACCTCCCGCGGTGTCGGCGAGCGCCGCACCCATTCGGTGGTCCCGCCACTGCCCGAGCCCCGGGCCGGGGCACCGGAAGCATGGGTTGCGGCAGTGTCCGACAAATCCAGAGGAGAATAAAAGTTGGTGTCGGCAGGGGCCGCCGCGTGGCCGGGCGCTGCCGCCGGCAACGGTGCCGGACCCGGCCCGGGCTCCATCCCCCCCGCCGGACCCTGCGCCACCACCGGATCGCCCTTGCCACCGAACAGATTCGGTATGCTCGCATCGGCGGTCAGTTCCCTCCGGGCATGGCTGACCGGTTTGCGCTGCTGCAGAAACGCAGGCGCCACCACGGCCAGAGGCAACGACAGAGGCATCGCGTCATGTGGCGACGCGTAGGTGGCCACCGCCGGGCGGATCCAGGCACGAATCAATCGCCAGGGAAACTCCACGCGGCCCTGCCGCAGTCCCTTTTCCAAAATCGAGGCCGGAATCACCAGCCGCGCGTTCTGCAAGTTCAACCGGGCCAGTTCTTCCACCACAGGATCGGGCCATCCCCCGGATACATCCGCCAACGCCAGCTGAACCGTGCCGGGCAGCGTTTCGCCGCCGGACGTCGAAGAGGGCGCCGCATGCGGGGACATGGGAGGAGAACTCACACCCGAGGCGACCGCCGGCCCGCGTTTGTAGCCCTGACCATTGGCACCCGACCCGGCGGCCGGTGGCGAAACCGGGGCCGCCGGGGGCACCATGGTTGCAGGTGGCACACCCGCCGCGCGGGCAAAAAACGTGGTGGAACCCGACCCGCCTGCTGCCGGGGCCGGAATCGGGCCCGATCGCACGACGGGAGCAGCCGGGCTACGGTAAAACGCCGTCTCATGGGAACGAATTGCGCCGGGCACGCCGTCGCCTCCCCGATGCGCGGGTGCAACCGAGTGGGTCCCGGCCTTGCCATTGCCGCCGGCCCTCTCCACGGGGACCGACGCAGCCCGATCCGGACCCGCCGGCTCGGCAAGGATCCGGCCCCCCGGACCAAACGGGCCCACAACGTCCTCTGGCACCGTCACGACCTTCTGGTCCCGCCGCCGCGGCAGGCGGTCCACCCCAACCCGCGGCAGGATCAGTTCCAAAGGCAGCAATACCGGCGTCGAATCAACCTCCGGCCCGCCGATCAGGGTCCCGGGAGCCGCCTGGCGGAGCTCGCCGAAGGTAATCCGCACCTGACCTTGGGCCAGCTGCGCCACAATGGGGGCAACCGGCAGACTGATTTCGAGGTCCCCAGGCACCGAGCCCCGCACGCGGGTCTTCAATTCGGACGGCAACGCCTCGAGGATCGGCTGCAGGGGTAGGAAGATCCTTTCGCCGGGATCACCGGCGCCGGCTGTTCTTGTGCCCGGACCTGCACTGACACGTGGTTGTGCGGATTTCAACCCGGCGGGTGATCCGGCAGGAGCGGCTGCCGCGCTTTTTGACTGGATGGATGGAGCGGCTGAACCGCCGGCAAATCGTGCCGCGGCGCCCGCGGTTGACGCACCCGACGTGACGGGACGAGCCCAGCTTGCCGACGCGGCGGAACCGGCCCCGCTTCCGTTCGAGCCAGGTTTGGTCCGGTCCCCGGATTCGTCCCGGAACCAACGAAGCGCGTTTTTGAACCAGCTCATCATCTTCGGTCAACCTTTCAACCCGTCCCCACTGCTCGGCGGAAACCCCGGTTTGTCTCCCCCGGATGCGCCATTTTCCGCATCCCCACGCCGGCACAAACCGCCCACCGGACCATCCACTACCGGAAACCGAACCAGCACCGCGCATGCCAACTTGAACCAAATCCGCCCTCCTCGCGCCGCACAGAACCCATCAGGCCATCGGAGCAGGCCCACCAGCCGCCAGGCCACTCCATCACAACAGATGCCCGGCAAGGGCACTGCCCGGCACGGCAGCGTAATGAAAGCCAGGCACCGGGCAGGTACGAGACACCTGCTGTCCCGTCTTGAGACTTCCCCCGTGGCCCGCTGCGCCGCACGGAGCGGAGCGTGCCACCGCCTGCCTGCCCGGCACCATCGCAATTGAACCGCTTGGAACTTGTTCCGCCCCGTCTCCCGGTGGAAACCTCGCAAGCCCCCTGCCGGTCGACGCGAGACTTAAGTACCGACTCGAACTGTCCGATGCCCAAACAGGCACGGCGCCCCGGGCTTGCCGTGGCGATGACACCCCGGGTCGGACCGGGGCGCGACGGGAACGGAACGGGCCTTGCTTCCGTTCCGGGGGTCGGCGCCGGCCCACCAAGGGATCCCGGGCACAGGGCTGTCTCAGCGTGCCCGCGGGTGTCGAAGCCCACCCGCGGAAGAAGCCGCACAAGCGGGGGAAACCAACCGAATGGGCCCCGGCAGCCGCAGATCCCGTGAACGCGGGAAGGTCCCGGGCCAGAAGGAAAAGACCGGACAAACCAGATGGAGACACGGCCGAGAGTCCTGTTGGCGGACGATGACCCGGAGCTGCTGGAGCTGTACCGGGAGCTGTTGTCCCGGTTGCCCAGCGCGCCGGAGATCCGCGTCGCCAACAGCGGGCTCAAGGCACTGGCCTTGCTGCAGGAGGAACCGTTCCACCTGTTCCTGTGCGACCTGCGGATGCCCAGGATGGACGGCCTGCAGGTCCTGACCGTGGTGCGCCGAAAGTATCCTCAACTGCGCACCGTGGCCCTCACGGCGCTGAAGGACGAATCCCTTCGGTCGCGCGTGTATGCGCTGGGGGTGGATCTGTACTGGCAAAAACCCGCCAACGACCGCGAGGTGCAACTGTTTCTCGACTCGCTCGAGTCCCTGTTGAGCCGCGATGCCTCCGGCGGCTTTCGCGGAATTCAAAGCAAGAGCCTGGTCGACATCCTCCAATTGGAATGCCTTTCGCAGAACTCAACCGTCCTGCGCATCACCCACGGACCGTGGGTGGGACGGATCTGGATCCTGGGCGGGGAGCTGATCGACGCCGAGACGGACGAGCTCGTCGGTGAGGAAGCCTTCGCACGCATCCTCAGTTGGAAAAGCGGCACGTTCGAGCAGTTGCCGCCCGAGCCTGACCGGCCCCGGCGCATTTTCAAGTCCTGCAACGCGCTCCTCTTGGAGACGGCCCAAGCCATTGATGAATCCGGTTCGGAGAACGAACCCGCGGTGGAGTCCGAGATCCCGGTGCCGCCGCCCCCGCTGGAGCAAATCGCGCGGATGGAACGCGTCAGCTCCGTCCTTCGATTCGGCCAGCGCGCCCAGGATCCGTGGGAAAGCCGCGGTGTCGAATGTCCCGAGGAGGTCCGGCGTTGGGCCCGACACGCACTGGAACGGTTCCGGCGTCTGGAGGAAAAACTGGCCGCCGGACCGCTCGAACATGTCCAGGGCACGGGTTGGCAACAGCAGATCGGACTGGCGCCCTTGACCGATGGCGGCCTTTTGATCGAATGGCACGGACGCCTGGAACCGGAACGAGCAGCAGAACAACTTCGAAAGGCCGTCACCCTGCTGGAGTCATGAAATGGATTCGAAACACAAACACGGCCACGCCGCTGCGACCCCTGCCGGCCGGCAGCTTCACGGTGGATCGCAACGGCCATCTGCTGGCGTCCACCCTGCCCTCGGAATTTCCCGTGAGCCTGTTGCGGGAGATTGCCCAGCCGTTTTTGACCACTTTCCGCGAAGCCCGCGAAGCAGGTCTGGAGCTGACCGATCTCATGGCCTGTTACCGTGGACTCAAGATCACGGCACGGGAACTGCGGGGCGGCGCCCTGATCTTCGTCTTCCCGCAAACCCCCTTCGCCACCCCAACGTGAAACCGGAGTGACCTATGGCCAGCAAACAATTGGACCAGCTCATCCAGGAAATGGAGAACTACTGCGAGTGCTGGAAGCAGTTCCATCACTTCGTCAACCTCGCACGGGAAAAGAAGTTTGGCGCCGAGGACGAGGCCCAGTTCCTCGAGGTCAAAACCATCATCGTGCAGGAGCTCGAACTGATCCTGGCCTCGGTGGAGGTGACCTCTCCCACCAAGGAAGAAGTGCACAACGTATTGAACCTGGCCCCCTCCCTGCGTTACCTCAGCGAGCTCAACGACGCCGCCCTGCGCAACATCGAAAACCAGTGGCACAAGATCTACATCGGACTGCACGCCATCCTCGGCCAGTTGAAGGTCCGCCAACGTCAGGAAGAGGGTCGTTCCTTCTTGTCCTTCCGCAAAAACAAGGAATCATGACCCGCCCCGACACGCCGGCTGGCTGCGTGCCCCGGCCCGGGGAGGGAGTGCATCATGAACGATTGGCTGGCGGCCCTGCTCCTCGGCCTGGTGGAGGGGCTCACAGAGTTTATCCCGGTCTCGTCCACCGGACATCTGCTCCTGGTCGAGCAACTGGGCGGCGTGGGCCAACGGAGCGACCTGTTCAACATCCTCATCCAGTGCGGCGCCGTGCTGGCCGTGCTGCCCCTGTTCCCCGAACGGCTGCGCCAGCTCCGCCACGCCCTCACCGATCCACAGGGACGCGATTACGGACTCAAACTCGCTGCCGCGTTCGCGCTGACCGGCGCAGGGGGGCTGGTGTTGGAATCGCGCGGATTTGAACTCCCTGAGACGCCGCTGCCGGTGGCCCTGGCACTGCTGCTCGGAGGCGTGGCCTTCCTCGCAGTGGAGGCGCGACTCCGCCGGCACCCGCCCACGGGGGGGATTACCTGGCCGGTGGCGGTGGCCATCGGGTTGGGCCAGTTGGTGGCCGCGGTCTTCCCCGGAACGTCGCGTTCCGGCGCCACAATCCTGCTGGCCCTCCTGTTGGGGACCGGCCGGCCCCAAGCCACCGAGTTCTCTTTTCTCGTGGGCATCCCCACCATCCTGACCGCCGGCGGCCTGAAGCTCTTCAAGGCCTGGCAGAACGGCACCGCCCCCGCCGAGTCGTGGGGCGTGATCGCCCTGGCCACGCTGACCTCGGCCATCGTCTCGTTCAGTGCCGTCAAATGGATGCTCCGATACGTGCAGACCCACACCTTTGTCTTGTTCGGCTGGTACCGCATCGCCATCGGGACCGTGATCCTGTTGCTGGCCCTCACCAGCTCCTGACCCTTTCACCACGCGCCGTGCCGCCGGCACCCGATCCCGCATGCGCAGTTGCCAGCCTCTGCCCGGGGACGCACCCTGCCAGGCACGAGCATGATCACCCGTTTGCGAACCCTGAAAGCCGGTCTGGCGATCGCCCTCCTGGCAGCGCCGGCCCCGGCAGCCCCACGCCAGACCGCCGGAGCAGAGATGATCCTCCTGGATCACGGATCCGCTCGCCTGGTCTTCTTCCCCCGGGAAAGCCGCCTGGTTTTGACCGACCTGGGGACGGGCGTGTCGTGGGAATCCGGCAGCAGCAAGACGCCCTGGGCGAACGTGACCTTGCAACTGCCCGGGGGAACGCGCACCGTCCCGCTCGTTCATTGCCACGTCCACACCGGGCCGGAAGGCCTGCAGTTGGAGTATCGGCCGGATCCCGCCCACCCGCGGAGCCGGTTGCAAATCCGCATCACACGCCCGCCGGATGGCCCCGGCCTGCTTTTCGCCTGGCAGGCCGATGCCGACCTGTCCGTCACACGCCTCCGCCTGTTCGAAGGTCTTGAGTTGGGAACTGCGGGCGAATCAGCAGCCGCGCTCGTACCGGTCCGCACCGGACTGCGCGTGCCGGCTGAAGGCAGGCAACCTTTCCGCCAACGATTCGAGACCTATGCCTACGAGGGTTGTCACATGGCGATGCTCGGCACCGTCCGACTCGGCGCGGCAGCCCTCTGGGCCTGGGATTCGACAGGAGTCACGCTGGATTTGCAACGCCGGGTAACGGGCGAAACCAACCATGCCTCCCCCGCCGGCCTCCTGGCGGCCTTCGAATTCCAACCCGGTTCATACCGGATCCGGTGGCTGCCCCTGGGCCGGGGTGACCATGTGGCAATTGCCCGCGCATACCGCAACCTGGCACGGGCCGCCGGGTGGTGGGTCCCCTGGCCGGAGAAACTTCGCGGCCATCCCGAGCGCGCCCGGTATTTCGGTGCCGCAAACGTGAAACTCTGGAGCCTGCTCACGCGCCGCATGGACGAAACCAGCACCCGCGAACAGGAGGTCCGCGTGAATTGGACCTTCGACCAGGCCGCACGCGTGGCCGAACATCTCAAAAACGAGCTGAAATTGGATCGGATCCTGTTCGGCATGGGTGGTTGGATCCACCGCGGCTACGACAACCAGCACCCCGACATCCTGCCCCCTGCGCCCGAGTGCGGCGGTGAACCCGCTTTTCGTGAGGCCTGCCGCAGAATCCTCCGACTCGGCTACCTGCTGAGCCTGCACGACAATTACCAGGACATGTACCGCGACGCGCCTTCCTGGGACGAGTCGTGGTTGAACAAGGACCCGGACGGCTCGCCCACGCGCGGCGGAGTGTGGGCGGGCGGGCGCGCGTGGATCGTCTGCTCACGCAAGGCCCTGGAACTGGCCATGCGCCCCTCCAACCTTCCCGCCGTCAGGGCCTTGTCAGGGGCCAACGCGTACTTCATTGACACGACCCTCGCGGCCGGGCTCTACGAGTGTCACGACCCGCAACATCCCCTCACCCGGCGCGAGGATCTTTACTGGAAACAGGCCCTCTGCGACTACGCCCGCGCCCTGTTCGGCAGTTTCGGCAGCGAAGACGGCCGGGAATGGGGCATCCCTCACGCCGATTATTTCGAAGGCCTCGCCGGTGTGGCCGGCCACCCGTTGCACAATCGTGAGCTGCTGACCCGCTTGGAAGCCGAACCGGTGCCGTTGTTCGAACTGGTCTATCGCGAGTGCATCCAGGTTTATGGCAAATACGGGTACGACCCCGCCCAGGCCGCCGATTACGTACTGCACCATCTCATGCTGGGCCGTCCCCTCCACTATCACAACCTGCCAGCCGGCCTGTACTGGGAACAGGACCCACAGGAACACGCCCGGCCCGAGGTCGCCCAGGTACAGCCCCTGGGCCCGCGCACCTTCACCATCCGCTACGCGTGGCACGTGACCGCGCCACCGGATCGAGACTGGCGTGTGTTCGTCCACTTCTGCGACGCGCGGGGCAACATCCTGTTCCAAAACGACCACGACGCGGACCCGCCCACCTCGCGCTGGTCACCGGGCCGCCACGAAACGGGGCCCTTCCGCATCACCGTTCCCGAGGGTCTGACCGGCCCCTTCTTCATCCGGATGGGGTGGTACGATCCGGCCTCCGGCCGGCGTGCACTCCTCAAGGGACCGGGCGATGCCGAGCGGCGCATTCGGGGCGGACGGCTGGCCCTGACAGATTCCGGGGTGCGATGGGAACCCGAACCCGACCCGCCCGAATCAACCGGGCTGAACCCTGCTCTGTTCCTCCGGGCCGACCGGGGCTGGGCGGAAGGGTTCCATCCTTGGGACAGGTTCGTGAAGAACACATATGAACTGCTCAGTCCCCTCAATGCATTGACCGCCACGCAGGCGATGACCGCACACGCCTTTCTCACCACGGATCATCGAGTACAAATGACCACGTTCGGCACCGGCCGGCAGGCCACCACAGTGGTGGTCAACCGGGGTTCCCAAACCTTCCGCTGGGTAAGCAGCCGGTCCGGCTCCATACTCCTTCCTCCGGGCGGGTTCATGGTCGAAGGCGACCGTTTCATCGCGTTCCACGCCCGGGAGTGGAACGGCCTGACTTACGAAGACGCACCGTTCTTCACGCTCCAAAGCATGGACGGCCAACCGCTGGACCGCTCCCGGCAAATCCGCGTCTATCACGGGTTCGGAGATCCACGAATCCGGCTCGGGCGCCATACCTGGGAGGTCGAGCGGGAACAAATCGTGGATCCGGGCCCGGCGCAACGGTCGGTACAACCCGACTGACAGGCTCACCGGGCTGCCTCACATGGTGGAAGGGTGGCTTTCCGCGCTCTTGCGGCCCACACTCGCGCCAATCCCCCAGCCTACTCAGGAGCCGCCGGCCGGTCGTGCCTCGAACTGGAACGCCCCGTACCCCACCACGCGATCCCGCGGCCCGGCGGTGTCACCAGAATTGCGCAGATCCACCGTTTCAGCGGCCAGGTTCTGCGCCGCTTGCGCGCGCAACAGCCCGCGAATGGCGCGGAACCCACAAGCGTTGCGTGAGGTGAGGCTCTCGGCCCGACCTTCCTCGATGGCCTCCGCGGTCGCACGATCGAGGCGCACAGCCATCTCGTAAGGGTGATAGTGGCTGAGGTCGGAACTCACCACGATCCGGGTTTCCGGCCCGCCCCACAACCGGTCCAGAACTTCCGCCACCTCTTCGTCCGACGCTTCCCCTACCACGAGGGGGACGATCGTGAAGCGGTCCAACAGCACCTGCAGAAACGGCAGTTCCACCTCCAGGCTGTGCTCGGCCGCATGAGCGGGGTCGAACAGGCAGACCTGCGGCAGATCCGCGATCCGTTCCACGGCCTCCCGATCCACGGGCACGCGCCCCAGCGGAGTCACGAACGCTCCGGCACGCGGCAGCGCAATACCGTCGAACCAGACGTGATGAGAGGGCCCGATCAGGACGATCCGCTCGATCCGGTCGCGCGCACCTGCCCAGGGCCGGAAGGCCGATCCCGCCACGGGGCCCGAATACACATAGCCGGCATGCGGCGCAATGATCGCTTTCGGATCCGTGCCGCCGCCAGGTCGGCCCTCCTCAACGAAGCGCTCCACCCACCGGCCCAGTTCGCGGGGATCGTCCGGGTAAAACATCCCTGCCACCGCCGGCGGCCGTGTCTGCTGGAAAAAACCCGCGTTCATGACCCTGAACCTCGAGTACCCTTCCCACCATACGCCCTTGAAGGCCTTCTGTCAGGGGACGGTTCAGGCAACCCTGCCGCGCCGCTGTCTGGAAACCGCAAACGTCAAGCCGGCAGAATCGCGTCCGCCTACCCGCTCTCAGAAAAGGGAGGAGGATCACCCCATCGCCGGGAAGCTGCGCACCCACACGCGCCGTCCCGATGGATCCGGTGGCTTCACAAACCGCCGGCAGAAAGGGCCCAACCGCCCGGCACCGATCGCCCCTCCGCCATGACGGGGGTTCAACCCAAACGGTACCGGCCCGGGATCGGCACCTCCGGAAAAGGCAGCGGACCGAACTCGTATTTGTCCGGTCCGAGCCGGCGCTCCGACTTGATCAGGCTGTCCCACTCTACGGTTTTGCCGCTGTAGGCGGATTCGCGCCCCATGATCCCGGTGAAGGTGGACTGGGCGATCGCCTGCGCCTCGTTGAGGGGCTCCCCCTTGCGGATGCTCTCGATCAGGTCCAGGTGCTCCTGCTCGTAGGCATTGACCTCCGGCTCGCGGAACCGCCAAGTCTCGCCTCCCTTCACCCGGATCCAGCTCTGACAGTTGCTGGTGCCCTTCGTCCCGGCGATGAACTCCTCGACCAGATTGTCGCAATGATCCATCTGCCGGCACTGGCTGAAGACGCGGATGCCGTTGGGGTACTCGTATTCCACGGCGAAATGATCGTAAATGTGGCCGTAGGTGGGACCGGGCGGCCGGGCCTGCCGGCCACCCAGGGCCCGCGCGCGAATCGGGTGTGCCCCGATCACCCAGTTCATGATGTCCAGGTTGTGGACGTGCTGCTCCACGATGTGGTCCCCCGACAACCAGGTGAAATAGTTCCAGTTGCGGATCTGCCATTCCATGTCCGACCATTCGGGACGCCGTTCCACGACCCAGATGACCCCGCCGTTCCAGTAACAGGTGCCGTACATCAACTCGCCCAACGCACCGTCCCGGATCCGTTTGATGGTCTCGTTGTAACTCCGCATGTGCCGGCGCTGCGTCCCCGCCACAATGCCCAGGCCCTTTTCCTTGGCGATCCGCCCGGCTTCCATGACCATGCGCACCCCGGGGGCGTCCACGGCCACCGGCTTCTCCATGAACACGTGTTTCCCGGCCTGCACCGCCGCCATCAAATGCATCGGCCGAAAATGCGGCGGCGTGGCCAGGATCACGTAGTTCACCTCCGGAATGGCCAGCAACTGCTTGTACGCATCGAACCCGGTGAAACAGTGGTCGTCCGGCACGGTGATGCCCACGCGCGCCAGATTCTGACGGCACGCAGCCAGACGGTCCGGAAACAAATCCGCCAGCGCGATCACCGAAACGTTCTTGCGCGTCACGGCGGCCCCTTCTTTGACCGTCTCCGTATGGTAGCCCTCGCGCGGGTAAACCACTTCCGTCTGAACCCCCAACACGTCCAGGACCGCCCCACCTCCACGCCCGCCACAGCCGATCACGCCAACCCGGATCGGATCGTCCGGCTCGGCCCGGCTGGTGATCACAAAAGGAAACCCGCTCACCGCGGCCGTTCCCGCCACGGCCAAGGAGGTCTTGTGAAGAAACGTGCGTCGGCTGACGCCCGAACGTCCCTGGGTCTGATCCTCTTTCATGATGCTCCGGAAATCACCTTGTTCCTGAACCAAAAAGAAGTATGCAGCCCACACGCCCCGCTGTTCAAAACAAAATCCGCATCCCGCATTGCAGGCGGGGTCCGGCCAGACAAGCCCCGGCGCCTGGAGGCCCGGCGAAAAAGCCGGCGACGATCCCCCCACGCCCTCTCGCGTCTGCGCGCCGCCCAATCGACCCGCCACGCGGCCGGCCGGGCTCACCGGCGGGCGACACCACGCCAGCACCGGGTCAACCCAGCCGTGCGTGGGTCCCGTCGCAAAACGCGCCGTTGCCGGAACGTTTGCACCCGCACCAGGCCACGGTGCGCGGAGTTTCGATCACCACCTTCACCGGGCCCAACCCGGTGCCCTTGTGGGAACCATCGCAAAAGGGTTGCTCCTTCGAATGCCCGCAGGCGCACCACCAGTAGGTGCCCGGCTGCATCTCCCTCACGTAAGGCTGCCGCGCGGCGATTTTGGGCTCGCTCATGGTCAGTGCGAAACGGAGGAATTCACGTGGGTAGACCGCTGCCGGTTCCGTTCCGAACGCCGTTCCACGAACACCCAGGCGATCAGCGCCGGTCCGAAACAGAGCAGCACGCCAATCGGCACGCAAAAAATGCTCCAAAAGATGTCCATAACCCCGGCTCAAAATGTTCGAAACCCGGCCCGGTGTAAAGCACCAGCCGGAGCGCCGCGCCGTACCGGCGCGGCCGGTCCGGCCTGGCCGCACGACCCTTTGCCACCCCGCCGGCGCTGGCCGTCCCGGACGCCACCGCATTTGCCGCGCCGGCTGTCAAACACCTCCCCGCCGGCCCCGGGCCCAAGCCGCCCGCCGGAATCCAGGGCACAGGAAAACCTCGCCGGCTATTTCTCCGCCGCCTGTTGTTCCCGTTGCCGTCGGCTTTCCTCGATGACCTTTTGCGCCAGGGCCGCCGGCATTTCCTCGTAGTGGCTGAATTCCTCCGTGTGAACACCCCGGCCGCCGGTCAGGGAACGCAGCGTCACGGCGTACCGGTACATTTCCGCTGCAGGCACCTGGGCACGAATGATCTGCATGCGGCCCAGACTTTCCATGCCCAAGATCTTGCCCCGGCGACTGGAGAGGTCCCCCATGACGGCACCCATGTATTCCTCGGGCACGCGGATTTCGACGTTCTGGATGGGTTCCAGCAGGATCGGGTTGGCCGAACGAAACGCCTCCTTGAAGGCCTCGTAGCCGGCGATCTGGAAGGCGATGTCCTTCGAGTCCACCGGGTGCATCTTGCCGTCGTAGAAGTCCACCTTCACGTCCGTAACGCGGTATCCGGCCAGGATCCCTTCAGCGGCGGCCCGTTGCACACCCTTCTCCACCGAGGGCACGAAGACGCGATCCACGTTCTGGCCCACCAACGACTCGGTGAACTCCAGGCCGGTGTCGCGCGGCTTCGGTTCGATCCGCATCCACACCTCGGCGAACTGGCCGGCGCCACCGGTCTGTTTCTTGTGCCGATATTTGGCCTCGCCCCTGGACTTGATGGTCTCGCGGAAACGGATCCGGGGCGGGACCAGGTCCACTTCCACGCGAAACCGCTTCTTCAGTTCGTCGGTGATCACCATCAGATGAAGCTCGCCCTGGGCGGACAGAATGGTCTGGCGCAGCTCCGCATCCACGGTGTAGGTGAACGTGGGATCGGCCGCATGCAGGGCTGCCAGGCCCTGGGAAAGCTTGTCCTCCTCACCCTTGACCTTGAGTTCGATCGCGGCGTGGATGCTCGGCTTGGGCCATTCCACGCCCGGCAACCGGCAGATGAACTTGGGGCTGCAAAGGGTGTCACAGGTGTGGGTGCTTTTGAGTTTCACCGTGGCACCCATGTCGCCGGCCGGAATCTCGTTGATGGGCTCCCGGTTGGCCCCGTTCAGGAGATAGAGCTGACCCACCTTTTCGGTGGCCCGGCTGCGCGGGTTGTACAGTTCCGAGCCCACCGCGACCTTGCCCGCGTACACGCGGAAGAACGACACCTCGCCAAACTTGGGTTCGCTGACCGTCTTGAAGACGTAGGCCACCGGTTCGGGATCGGTGAGCGACACCTCCACAGGCTGATCGTTGGCATCCAACGCCCGAACCTTGGGGCGATCCGTGGGTGCCGCTCCGTACTTGGCGATGAAATCCATCAGCCGCGCCACGCCCACATTGTGCTCCGCACAGGTGGCAAACAACGGGATGAAACTCTGCCGCAAGATTGCCTGATGCAACCCGCCCCGCAGCTCTTCCTCGGTCAGACGGCCCTGTTCAAGATACTTCTCGGTGAGCGAATCGTCCGCCTCGGCAATGTACTCCATCAGTTTTTCGTGCAGTCGGTTGACCAGGTCGGCCTCCGGTCCCCCGGCAGGGGCCTCGGCAAACTTGCCCGCGCCGTCCCGCTGGTACGTGATGATCTCACTGCGCGGCACGTCCAGGACCTTCTGAAAGCTGGGACCGGCGTCCAGCGGCACACTCAACGGAAAGACCCGTTCCCCGGCAAATTCGCGGATCTGGGCAAGCGTGCGTTCAAAGTCCGCATTCTCCTTGTCGAGGCCGTTAACCACAAAGACCTTCGGCATGCCGAACTGCGTGGCCCAGTCCCACACCTGCATCGTGCCCACCCCGGGACCGTCCTTGGCATCCACCACAATCACCGCCAGATCGGCCACCCGCAACGCGCCCAAGGCCTCGGCAATGAAATCGAGATACCCCGGACAATCGAGGATGTTGAACTTCCGGCCCAGCCATTCCAGGTGCAGCATCGAGGTCTGGATCGAGATCTTCCGCTCCCGCTCGTTCTCGTGGTAGTCGGAGACCGTCGAACCCTGCGCCACGCTCCCCAACCGGTTGATCACGCCTGCACAGGCCAGCATGCATTCGCTGAGCATGGTCTTGCCGGAGGAGGCGTGGCCGACGATGGCGAAGTTCCGAATGTCCGAAGGTTGATAAGTTTTCATGCCGTTTCGCGTCGTGTTCAATCACCCCGGGAGACCGGGGTTGACGGACCCCGGACCTCCCACCCCTGCGGCCGTGTGCGCAGCTTGGTTTCCGGATTCGCCACCGGCGTGGCCCCGGAGAACCGGCCTGCGCCCGGGCCGCGCACGTCAACATTCGGGCGCCAACTTAGGACGCCGCCGCCGATCACGTCAATGGCGCGACCCGGTCCGCGGCTCGTGTCAAACGGTTCTCCGCCCGCCTGCATCGCCGGCGGGCCCTGCCCGGGCGGCCCTCACACCCCGGGAGCCCCGGCAGGAGCCACGCTTGGTGGCTCCCTCCCCGGGGACCGCCGCCGCGTGTGCGGATCCGGCACGTGAGGACCCGCCACCCGGCGGGGCTCCCTACTCATACCGCAGCGCCTCGATGGGATCCAAATAGGCCGCCTTCAACGCCGGGTAGGTCCCGAACACCACCCCCACGGCCGAACAACTCAGCAGCCCCACCAGCGTCCAGTCCCACGGCAGGGCAGGGGGCACCTTGAAATACCAGGCCGTCAGGTTCCCGCCCACAATCCCCAACAGGATGCCCAGCACGCCGCCCACCTGGCACAAGACCACCGCTTCCAGAATGAACTGGCCCAGGATGTGGCGCCGTTTCGCGCCCACCGCGCGTCGGATCCCGATCTCCCGGGTGCGTTCCGTCACCGACACCAGCATGATGTTCATGATCCCCACGCCGGCCGCCACCAGCGCAATGGAACTGATCACCGCCACCCCGACGCGCACCGCCAGGGTGAACGCCTGAAACTGCTCGATCAGAGAGTCGTTGGAGAAGATCTCGAAGTCGTCCTCCTCCCCCGGCGGCACCCGGCGGGCCAGCCGGAGCAGGCCCCGCACCTCCTCCACACAATCCTCGAACACCGCCGCATCGCGCGCCTGCACCAACAGGGTCAGACTGCGATTGCTCCGGCCGTACCGGTTCAAGGCCGTCTGCAGCGGCACCGCCACGAAATCGTCCTGTTCGCTCCCTTGGGCGCCCCCCTTGGGCGCGATCACGCCCGCCACACGGTACGGCACGCCGTCCATTTTGACGGTCTGCCCGACCGCGCCGCCGAACGGAAACAACACCCGCGCCACGCCATCGCCCAACACGCATACCTCGCGGGCATTGACCACGTCATCCTCCGTCAGGGCCCGTCCCTCGGCCACGATCCAGTTCCGGGCGGGAAAACAGCCGGGGGTCACACCGAGCAACCGGATCGTGGGCGCCGTCCGGCCGTACCGGCTGGAGACCTCACCGGCCCAGAATTCGTCCTCCACACCGATGGCCGCCGTCAATTCGGCACGCGCCGCCACTCTCTGGGCCTGTTCCCAGGTGATCGGCTTGCGGCGCCAGTATTTTTCGAACCCTTCCGGTCCCCCGAAGTAGAGCGCGGGCCACTTGCGCACCGCGAACGTGTGTGCCCCCAGTTGGCTCATCTCCCTCTCCACGTTCCGCTGCAACACGCGCAGCGCGGTCATGGTGACCATGATGGAGAACACGCCCACCAGCACACCGAGCAGCGTCAGTCCCGAACGCAACTTGTGCGCCGACAGGGCCGCCATAGCCATGCGGAACGCCTCGGCCATCTCGGCCCAATACCAGGTCCGCCGCGATCGTTTCCGCCCCGGCGACACTACGTCCAAAACCGGAGGAACCGCCGCGCCCGGTCGGGAGGGATAAGACCGCTCGTTCATTCGGCTCGCAGTGCGT
Organism: Limisphaera sp. 4302-co; assembly: GCF_049537155.1. Classification (NCBI taxonomy): domain Bacteria; kingdom Pseudomonadati; phylum Verrucomicrobiota; class Verrucomicrobiia; order Limisphaerales; family Limisphaeraceae; genus Limisphaera; species Limisphaera sp. 4302-co. The sequence continues at coordinate 47,718 of NZ_JBMVQZ010000004.1, read as the reverse complement.
CCACGGGATTCAAGCGGGCGGCCCGCCACGCCGGCATCAACCCGGACACCAACCCCGTTGCCAGCGCCACTCCCAGCGCCAGAGCCGCCACCCGCAACGACAGTTGCACCGGCAGCATCAGTTGAAGCACCCACGTCAACGGCCAGGCCAGCGCCAGCGCCAGCAGACCACCCATCAAACAGATGGCGGCCGCCTCCAACAGAAACTGCATCAGGATCGCCCGCCGTTTGGCCCCCACCGCCTTCCGAATCCCGATCTCACGCGTGCGCTCGGCCACGGAGACGAACATGATGTTCATGATCCCGATCCCTCCCACGAACAACGACAAACCGGTGATGAACAATCCCACCACCGCAAGAGTCCCCCCGACCTGTTCGAAGACCCGGATGAACTGCTGCTGCTGGTTGATCGAAAAATCGTCCGGTTCCCCCGGTTCCAACCGGCGCACCCGACGCATGGCCTGGCGGAGTTCCTCCCGGGCGTCCTCCAGGGCCGCCACGTTGCCCACCTTGACCTGAATCTGCAGGTCCGGCCGGTTCTGAAACCACGTCAGAAACGCCCCCAGCGGTACGATGATCTGGTTGTCCAGACTGAACGCCCCGAGAAAGGTGCCCTGCCGCTCCAACACCCCCACCACCTCGAACGTGCCGCCGCCAATGCGAACGCGCCGCCCCAGCGGCGACTCGTGGCGAAACAGGTTCGTGGCCACCTCGGTGCCGATCACACAGACCGGTCGTGCACCGGCCACCTCCGACCCGCTCAGGAACCGCCCCAGCGCCACCCGCACACCTGCCGTGATCGGATACTGCTCGGTCGTCCCGATGATGAACACACTGCCGGCGCTGCGGTTCTGATAGCGCACCGGCTGGTTCCCCCGCGCCACCGGGGCCACCGCCAGCGCAAAGTCCGCCTCCCGCGCCAGGGCCCGCGCATGAACCGGCTCGATCCGCGGCCGTTTCTGCATCCGCAGCCAGACCTCCCGCGAACCGATGAACCAATCCATCCGGTCCACAAACAGCACATCCGCGCCGATCCTCGACACGCTCTGGAGGAACGAACGGTTCAACCCCTCGATGGCCGTGCCCATCAGCGTGACGGTGGCCACCCCGATCACGATCCCCAGCGTGGTCAGCGCGGCCCGCAGCTTGTTGGCCACCAGCGCCGCCAGCGCCATGCGCAGGGCTTCTCCCAGTTCAATGGCCAGCCTCATGGACCCGACCGCCTTTCGTCAGCGGCAATCCGCCCGTCACGGATCCGCACCACGCGCCGCGCGTGCCGGGCCACGTCCTCCTCGTGTGTCACCAACAGGATCGTGTGGCCCTGCCGCCACAGGCTGTCGAACAACGCCAGGATCTCCTCGCCCGTTTTCGAATCCAGGTTCCCGGTGGGTTCGTCGGCCAGCAACAGCGCCGGCCGGTTCACCAGCGCCCGGGCAATCGCCACACGCTGGCGCTGCCCGCCGGACAGTTCGTTCGGCCGATGATGCACCCGATCCGCCAAACCCACCCGTTCCAAGGCCTCCCAGGCCCGGCGGCGCCGCGTCTCCGCCGGCACACCGGCGTAAATCAATGGCAGTTCCACATTGTGCAGCGCCGTCGAACGCGGCAGCAGATGAAAACTCTGGAAAACAAAACCGATCCGTTCGTTGCGAACCTCCGCTAGTTGATTGTCGTCCATCCGACTGACGTCCACCCCGTCCAGTTCGTACCGGCCGGAAGTGGGACTATCCAGGCACCCGATGATGTTCATGAGCGTGGACTTGCCCGAGCCGGAAGGCCCCATGATGGCCACGTACTCGCCCCGTTCGATCTCCAGGTCCACCTCCCGCAGGGCATGGATCGTCTCCGCGCCCATGCGGTAACAGCGTCCCACCTGAATCAACCGGATCAGACTCATCCTTCCCCTCTTCGGCCCGGAGACCGTCCTCACGCACCGGCGGGAGCAGCCCCCTTTCGATCGGGCCGCGCCGGGCACCCGGGTCCGGATCAACCGCCCGTTCCCCCGGCACGTCCCTCCCGGGGAACCACACGCACCCGCGCGCCGTCGGTCAAATCCCGATGGATCACCTTGTATCCGCCCGAAACCACTTCCTGCCCCTCCTCCAGCCCCTCCAGCACCTCCCAATGGTCCGCATCACTGATTCCCACCTTCACCGGTACCATGCGCACACGGTCGCCCTCCACCACAAACACCACCGACTGCGTCTGAGGCTTGTCACGGTCCCGCCGCCGGGCGGACGCATCACCGGCCGAATCGGTCGATTCGGCGCCGTCTCCCATCCGCTCCGCGTCACTCTTTTGCGCCGAACCCTTTTCTCCACCGGAAACCTCCAACGGACGCGCGGTCACGCTGGCCAGCGGCACCGTCAGGACATTGGTTCGATAACGGGTCTCGATCTCGGCCGTCACGCTCATCCCGGGACGAAACACCTCCTTTTCGTTGATCCGGATCCGCACCTCGAACTTCGTGGCCTCCTGGGAACCGAGCGGCTGGTCCAGGTTGCGCGAGGAGTTGGCAATCTCCGTGACGTAACCGGTGAACGTGCGGTCGCGGAACGCGTCCACCTCCAGCCGTGCCCTCTGTCCCGGACGCAACAGCACCACGTCGGTCTCGCCCACCTCCACCCGTGCCTCCATGTTGTTCAAATCGGCGAGGGTCATGAGTTCGGTCCCCGCCATCATGGTGTTGCCGGCCACACGCTCGCCCCGCTCCACACTCAACCGGCTGATGGTCCCGCTGATCGGAGCGTAGATGGTGGTCTTGGCCAGTTCCTCCTCCGCCCGTGCCAGGGACGCCCGGGCCACCTCGACCTGATGCTGCGCATGCTCCAGTTGTGCGCGCGCCACTTCCAGGGCCGTGCGGGCCTCCAAAAACGCCGATTCGGATATCAAATGCGCCCGGTACAACTCCTCCTGACGCCGAAACTCCAGTTCTGCCTTCCGCAAATTGGCTTCCGCCTGCGCCCGGGCCGAACAGGCCGCCTGATACGACGCCTCCGCCGAACGACGGTTGGCCTGATACACATCCGGCTTGATCCGAGCCAGCAGCTCACCCTCCCGGACGAACTGCCCCTCCTTGACCGGCAGCTCCACGATCTCACCGCTCACCTCCGCACTGATCTTGATCTGAACCACCGGCTGGATCCGACCGTTGGCCACCACCACCTCCGTCAAGTTGCGGCGTTCCACCCTCTCCGTCTGCACCTCGTAAACCGGTGCGCGCCGCTGCCACAACACCCCACCCACCACGCCGGCCGCCATCACCACCACGCCTGCCAGCGCGACCCAACGCCATGCCTTCCTGCCCTGTGCCATTTTGATCCATTTCCGTGTCGGAAACCTCCGCCACCAACCCATGCTACGCGCGCAAGGGCCCGGAGGTTTCAATAAACTTGCTCCCGCGTTCGCGGCCTTACATCCCCAACCCCAGCCCCACCAAACCGGCCACCACCATCCAGATCAATCGAAGGCCGACCAACCACCACAACACCCGCACCCAATCCAGGCCGGTCAACTTCGACATCCCCAGGCCCAACACCGCCATGTGCCAAAACCCCAGCAAACTCTGCACGAACCCCACCATCCACAACCATCGTTCGATGGCCGGCGAAAGTGCTTCGCCTTCGGATGAGGCAGCCGCGGGAAAATCACCACCGGGGACCAACAACAGCAGGCTCACCACATCCCCCAGCAGGCCGATCAAACTGGCAAGCCCGGAAACCTCGCAGCAGCGTAACCACGGGACCTTTCTCCGCCAGACCCACCTGGCCAGCGCCCAGCCCACCCCCGCCCACACCAGAAACCGCAGTCCGCTCTGCAGCCCGCCTTCCAACACCACCGAACTCCGGAACCAGGGCGAGTCCAGCGTACGTTCGGCCCTGGCCAACCGTTCCTCCGCAGACGCCCGATCCGACAAGCCGGCCTCCACCCGCGCTTCCCATATCGCCCGATGCCGCATCAGCCAGAGCTGGCGCAAGCCCGCCCCCTCCCACGCCCACCACGTGGCCACCACCCCGATCCAGAATCCCAAAGCCGCCGGCAACCACCAATGAGCCGGATGCGGCCGCGACCGCAACAGGTCGTCGAACACCTGCCCCGGCACACCGAACACGTTCACCATCCGAGCCCATACCGTGAACAGGGGCGGCGTGGACTCGGACCGGGCATCCTGCGGCTCCGGTTCCAACACGGGTGGCTGTTCCATGGCTGACCCGGCGTCTCGCTGGCGAGCTGCCTTCCAATTGGCCCACGATGAAACATGTGCCCGGCAATGTCCAGCCGCTGCAGACCGGCACAACACGCGGCTCTGCAAAACCCTGCTCCACCCGACCACGCAGCCGCACCTTTCGGCTCTCCCGCACCCCACCCGGACTGCCGTGGCAGGGGAACGGACAAACCATACACATCTTTTGGCATCACACTTGCAAATGCTGTGGTTGTGAAACCTTTCACGCGCCGGCGGGTCCAACACCAGGATGAGACCGGCGGGCGCCGAAAGCCCTTAAACGGGGGCATAAGCATTTGACATAACCCCCGGCCGGAGTAGGCTACGGGTGAGGTGCGGGCCAGCCGGTTGCCGCGGGCAATCCACCCGGCAAAAACCCCGGCTGAACCGCGTAGAAGGCAGGTTCCATCGGACCATGAGCGAGACAATTCAGAGCGCCTCCCCGCCGATGGCGGACGAGAGGATGCACCCCATTCAGGAAGCGGTCATTCGGATTGCGGGCAACTCCCAGGACGGCATTCAGGCCATGGGCCAGATCCTGGCCCGGCTGGCCGGCCGGAGCGAACAGGAGGTCATGACGTACATGACCATCCCGTCCACGATCTCCGGAGGGCCGTCCATCTTCCAGGTCCGTATCGGCTCCGGTGAGGTGCTGAGCGCGGGGGACGAGGCGGATTTTCTCCTGGCATTCTACCAGCATTCCTACGAGAACCACATCTATTCGCTCCGGAAAGGCGGGATCGTCCTCTACGACACCGACAACGTGGAGCCCAAGCCGGACTGGCAGAAGGATTACGTCCACATCGGCGTCCCCATCACCAGCCAGACCATCGAGGCCATCGGCGGCACCGCCCGCGACAAGGGCAAGAACATCTTCGCCCTGGGTTTGGTCGCCCGGTTCTTCGACCTCAACGTTCCCAAGTTGGAACAGCTGATTCGCGAGCGTTTCCAGGGCAAGGACGAGAGCGCGGTGCGGAATGCCCTGCTGGCCTTCCACGCAGGGTATGCGTACGCGTCCAACCACCTGAAGGAGGTGTATCGCCTGGCCGAGAGCCGGAAGCGCGAACGTCCCCAGGTGGTCATGAGCGGAAACGAAGCGTTGGCCTACGGGCTGATCGCCGCCGGCGTCCGGTTCGGTGCCGCCTACCCGATCACACCCTGGTCGGACGTGATGGAGACCCTGCGCCGCGAACTGCCGAAGTACGGCGGGACATTCGTCCAGGCCGAGGACGAGATTGCAGCGGTCTCCATGGCCATCGGGGCCAGTTACGCCGGCTACCTGGCGGTCACGGGTTCGAGCGGTCCGGGTATCTCGCTCAAGAGCGAGGCCGTGGGCTGGGCGGTCAACGCCGAGGTGCCCCTGGTGGTCATAGACGTGCAACGAGCCGGGCCTTCGACGGGGATGCCGACCAACCCCGAGCAGTCGGACCTCTACATCGCGTGTTTCGGCAGCCACGGCGACGCGCCTCGCGTGGTACTGGCGCCGGCCGATGTGGAGGACTGTTTCTACACGGCCATCGAGGCGGTCAACATCGCCCGGGAGTACAGTGTACCAGTGTTCATCCTGAGCGACCAATCCATCGCCACCCGCATCGAGGCGTTTCTGGAGCCCGAGCTGGAAAAACTCTGCCAGGACATCTCCCCCAAATTCGACCCGGTACCCGATCACAAGCCCTACGATCTGAACGCACCCGACGGCGTCACCCGGCACATCCCGCCGGGCACCAAGGTCCTGAGCGGCAAATACCCGGTGCTGACCGGCTTGGAACACGATGAAATGGGACATCCGTCCGCCTCGCCCAAGATCCACGCGGCCATGACCGCCAAGCGCCGCCGCAAACTGCAGGCCCTGGCAAAGCGGCTGCCCCGGCCGGAAACCTACGGCCCCAACGAAGGTCAGGTCCTGCTGGTGGGCTGGGGCTCGACCCGCGGCCCCATCCGCGAGGCGGTGGACCGCGCCCGGGCGCAGGGGCTGAGCGTCTCCGCCCTCCACCTCCGGCATCTGAACCCGCTGCCGAACGGGCTCGATGAAATCTTCTCCGGCTTCCGCCACATTTTCGTGGTCGAGATGAACGACGAAGGTCTCTACGGGTATGGCCAACTGGCCACCCTCCTGCGGGCCCGCTACTGCAACCCCAACATCCGGGGAATCAACAAGACCGACGGGCTCACCTTCAAGGTGCGCGAAATCCTGGAACGGTTGCAGGAGAAGCTCAACGCCTTGCAAGCCCAGCCCGTATGAACCCGGTTTCCCAACTTTCAGCCAGGAGCCAGACCATGAGCACTGCCACCACCGTCCCATCCTCCACCGGTCAACCGCCGGCCGCACCGGCCGCCCAGGAACCCAAGCCGTTGACCAAACGCGAGCTTGCGGCCGATCACCCCACGTGGTGCCCCGGCTGCGGCGATTTCTCCGTGCTGGCCATCTACTTCAAGTTGATGGAACGCGCCAGAATCCGGCACGAAAAAATCGTGAGCGTGTCCGGCATCGGCTGTTCCAGCCGGTTTCCTTACTTCGTCCAGGCCCACGGGGCCCATTTCATCCACGGCCGGGCCCTGGCCTTTGCCACGGGGCTGTCGCTCACCCGCCCCGATCTGCATGTCTTCGTCTTCAGTGGCGACGGAGACGCCTTCTCCATCGGAGGCAACCACTTCCTCCACGCCGCCCGGCGCAACGTCAACCTGACCCTGGTGGTCATGGACAACCAGGTCTACGGCCTGACCAAAAAGCAGACCTCGCCCACCTCCCCCATCGGATTCAAGAGCAAAACCGATCCCTGGGGCGCCGTTGACCAGCCGCTCAACCCCATCAAGACCGCCATCGCCGCCGGCGCCACCTTCGTCGCCCGCACCATCAGCACCAATCCCAATCACCTCCTCCAAATGATGGAGGCGGCCATGCAACACGAGGGGTTCAGCTTCGTCGAGTGCCTCAGCGAATGCGTGGAGTTCTACGAGGGCGCCTTCGACGGTGCCAACCCTCGAAAGGGCGGCGTGTTCAACACCGTGCCGGCCAACCACGACGTCACCGACGAACTGGCCGCCTACGAACTGGCCAACGCACCTTTCCCCGGCTACTTCGGCATCTTCTACCAGGTCAAACGCCCCACGCGAAACCAGCGGGAGCAGGAAATCATCCGGGCCGCCCGGGAAAAGGTCAAAGACCTGAAAGATTGGCAGATCCTTCAGCGGACGTTCGACCGGATGAAATGATCGCGCGCGGCCGCCGGGTGCCTGCAGACGCAGCAGCCGGCTCCCGTTTGCTCTTTTCCCCAAGGGCCGGGCAGACTCTGCATCCGCTGCCCGGCCTTCGTGCGTTTGAACCGTAGAGCCCCCGATCTGAGACAGGAAGGGCCCCGCCCCGCCGGCCGCCCCCGTCGGTTCGGCGCGCAACCCGACCCGCCGGTCCCCGGGCACCGGCTGCACCCGTTTGGCGGGCGCGCCCGGGTCGACCAGGCACGTCCATTGCCGCAAACGGATTTCTGCAGTAGGCTGCCAGTCGGAGGCCGTCGCCATGCGCCCCATGCCGATGGAACACAAACAGGCACGAGCGGGAGAGCCCCGCCGGGCCTTCACCCTGATGGAACTGCTCACGGTGATGGCCGTGGTGGCGCTGCTTGCCGCGCTGCTGTTGCCGGCGCTCGGCCGCGCCAAGGCCCGTGCCACGCGCACGGTCTGCCTCGGCAACCTCCGCCAACTGGGGCTGGCCTGGCAGATGTACGCCCAAGAGAACAACGACCGCCTCGTGCCGAACGGATATGGCACGCGCCAGACGGCCGCCAACGTGCGGCTCTGGGTCCTCGGCGCCACCCACGCCGCCGCACCGGAACATCGGGCGACCCTGACCAACGCGGCCTTCCTCACCGATCCGGCCCTGGCCGCCTTTTCGGGCTACGTCCGCGATCCGACCCTCTACAAATGTCCCGCCGATCACGGGCTTGTGGACGGCACGCCCAAGGTTCGGTCCTACGCCCTCAACGCCTATCTCGGCTGGACCCTGCCCGAAGGCGGCGGCGAATTCCTCCTGAGCCCGCGCCACCTCAATTTCCGCACGCTGAACCAAGTGGCCGCAGCCGCGCCGGCTGAGCGACTCCAATTCGTGGACGTGGCGCCGGATTGGCTTTGTCACTCGGCCTTCGGTGTGGCCATGTCGGCCATGTTCTACCAGTTTCCCACCGCCGAACACGGAAAGGCTTCCCCCCTCAGTTTTGCCGACGGCCACGCCGAGGTCCGGCGCTGGCAGGATCCGTGGACCCTGAGCATGGCCCGTTCCCGATTCGTGACCCATCTGAACTGGGCCTTCCAACCCTCGGCCGATCTGCTCTGGCTGCGGGAACATGCCACCGTACCGGCACCGGTCACCGCCGACCCGCCATGAACCGACGCCCCTCCCGCCCCATCGCGCTGACCATCGCAGGATCCGACAGCGGCGGCGGCGCAGGCATCCAGGCCGATCTCAAGACCTTTGCCGCCCTGCACGTGCACGGTACATCGGCCATCACCTGCGTCACTGCCCAGAACCCACGCGAGGTCCGGGCCGTGCAACCCCTCCGACCCGACATGGTCCGGGCGCAACTGGAGGCGGTCTGCGCCGAACTGCCCCCGCGGGCCGTCAAGACCGGGATGTTGTATTCCCCCGCGATCATCCGCGTGGTCGCCGGGTTCACTTTCCCCGGCAACCCTCCGCTGGTGGTGGACCCGGTGATGGTGGCCACCAGCGGCGCCCCCCTGCTGCAACCGCGGGCGGTGCGGGTCCTCACCGCCGAGCTGTTGCCCCGGGCCACCCTGGTCACGCCGAACGTGCCCGAAGCCCAATGGCTTGTGGGCCGGCCGCTGAAGGACATGGAAGATCTCAGGCAGGCAGCCCGGTCCCTGCACGAACGTCACGGCTGCGCCGTTCTCATCAAGGGCGGGCACCTGAAAGGGCTGCGGACCGCGCCGGACCTGTTCTACGACGGCAGACAGGAGCTCCTGCTCGAAGCCCCGCGGATCGCCCGACTCCACACCCACGGCACCGGCTGCACCTATGCTGCTGCCGTCACGGCTTGCCTCGCCCGTGGCGAGTCACTCGTCCGGGCCGTGACAACGGCGAAGGCATTCATCACCCGGGCCCTTGCAGGGGCCTACCGCGCCGCGCGCCACGACGTCCTGCACCCGGGGGCCTGAGCCCGGCCCGGCCCGACCCGCCTGCTTCACGGGGACCGCCGCATCCTTGCCGGAGTTGCCCGGCTCCGGACCCGCCGGCTGACGCACTCCAGCCTTGCGAAGCCTTGGAGATTCAGCCTGTCCTGCAGCGTCCTTCGCGACTCCGAGGAACTCCCCGGCATGGCAGCGACCGTGCACGATCACCGGCTGCACGATGCCGGCATCCGTCGTGCGCATGCATCTTCTTTCTTCAGACTTCGACCGCCTGCGCCAACCCGCCAGACGCCGCGTCCAGAACCGCCGCCCCTTCGGATCCCGGGTCGCACTCGTGGCTTGGCCCATGCGGCCGTGCAAGGTTATGGTTCCAACAGAAAAGCAGGAAGGTTGCCGCAGGAAGCCATGGGCCGAACGTTCATCTTCGAATGTCCCAAGTGCCAGTACCGCGCCCACGTCTCCGGTGGACCCGACTCGGGCTTCCGCTTCAGCGTCCAGACGATCCTCTGCCAGACCTGCAAGGAGCTGCACGACGCGGTGGTGCGGCTTCGGGTGCCCGTCCTCAGTCCGCTGCAACAGTCCACCCGCTGGGGTTTCCCGGGCGCGCTGGCCGGCAGAAAACGGGTGGAAACCCCCAAACATCCGCCTCCGTTCCAGCAGGTCCTGAACCAGCTCTGGCCTCCGGGGGTGCGCCAGTCCCGGTGGATCCAGTATCCCCTGGTCTGTCCGAGGGGTTCATGGCACAACGTTCGGGAGTGGAACAACCCGGACCACTGCCCGCGCTGCGGCGTGCTGATGGAGCAAACCGTGCTCCCTTACCGGCTCTGGGAGTGAAACGCCCGCCCCGCAGCGGACCGGGATGGCCCTTGCAAAACCCGCCTCCACCGGCGGCCAACCGTTCCCGCCCGGGCGAAGCGAGCGCCCGCAATCCGATCAACCGGCCCGGCGTGGATCCGATTGGTTGACAGCGGGGAAACTCCGTCGAAGGAGTCCGGGCCGTGCCCGGTTCAATGCGTTGCGGCGCGGCAGGCTGCGTACCCGCGGAAGAACCCGATGCACTGCGCCACATCCGGAACGTTGTTCTCCCACTTGGTCTCGTACTCGATGGAGATGTTGCCCGCAAAACCCTGGCGGCGCAGTTCCTCCAGCAAGGCACCGACGTTGACCACGCCCGCACCGTAGGGCACGTCGGTCGTCAGCCGCCCGATGGCGGTCCGATCCTTCAGATGCACGCTGACGATGCGACCCGCCAACAGGCGGAGTCCTTCCAAAGGCACGATGCCCGAGGTGGCCCAGTGTCCCGTATCGGCCGCGGCACCCAGGCGCGGATCACGGTTCCTGACCATCTCCAGCACGTTGGTCGGGCTCCACACCCGGTAGTCCGGGTCATTGGGCCGGCGCGGATGATTGTGGATGCCCACGCGGATGTCGTACTCGCGCGCCAGCCGTTCCAGCAGATCCAGCTTGTCCACGTCCTCGGTGGTGACCGCGTAGAGGTCCAGCTTGCGCGCAAACTCGAAGATCCGCCGCCACTCGGCCTCGTCCCGGCCGTGCACCACACCGTAGTTCACCGGCCGGATCCCGTGCCGGGCCAGGTGTTCCTTCATCCGGGCGATGACCTCGTCGGAAGCATTGTGGTCCCACCGCTCGTCGCTGTCCGGTCGCAGGCGCTGTCCGGGGTAGAACTCGATCACCCGGGCACCCGCCGCCGCGGCCTTTTCCACCGCTTCATAAGCCGTAAAGCGGTTGAAGGTCCAGGCCTGACAACCGACGGCAAACCCGCCGATCTTCACCTCGTCAGGAATCGGCCCCGCCGTCGCCACGATCACACCGCCGTATGCAAAGACGGCCGCCAAGCTCGCCATCCAGGAAACAGTTCTCATGGTATCCTCGTCGGTTCGGGCGCTCCGGTCCGACTGGTTCCGCGTGCCACGACCGGTCCGCACGCCGCGGTCTTTTGCCGCACGGCCCGGAGCCTTGCCCATCCCTACCCGCACCCACGGCCGCTGCCAAGTAAAACCTCTGCCCCTCCCACACCGCAGGGGCACCCGCACCTCTGGCAGGGCCGGGCTCCGGCCATCCCGTGGAGCCGGCCGGAAAACGGGGACAAAAAAATATGGTGCGCGCTGCAGGATTTGAACCTGCGACCCCCAGTGTGTGATACTGATGCTCTACCGCTGAGCTAAGCGCGCAACCGACTTCACTGTATCGCGGGCCGCGCCGTTTTCAAGCCTTTCGATGGGGCAATTTGGCAGAAGCGACCTTGGGAACTTTCCAGCCGGCGCAAGGCCGGACCGCCGGCCCGGCCCGCGTGACGTTTGACCGCCCGAACCTCTGGACGCCTCCGCGGCCGCCTGAGTCCGTCGGCAGGTCCCGCCCAACCCACAGCCGCTCCGCCCTTACGGGGCGCCGCGGTTCTTCAGAAACCGCGCCGGGGACGGCCGTCGGGACACCCTTTGTTCCCATCCCTACGAAACGCCTCCCGCGTTTGAAAAGAAAAGCAGCCCCGCTGCATCGGCGGCGCTGCTTTTCCCGTCGGTTTCGGACACGCCGGTCCCGGGGGCAAAACCCGCCAGGAGCCCGACACGCGCCCGTCGTCAACCTCGTCGCTCAACGGTCGGCCGGTGGTGGAGGGGGCCGTCGTTCGGGCCGCGGGCCCGGACGGTCCGGACGCGGGCCCGGACCCGCCGCCGGACCCCGGCGATTGCGCAGTTCCTGCCATTTTTCGAACTGCTCCGGTGTGAGGATTTCCTTCATTTTTTCCGTCTGCTTATCGCGGAGGGCTTGCATCTTCTCGCGCCGTTGCTCGGGTGAGAGTTGGGTGTCCTGGCGAATCTTTTGGGCTTCCTCACGGAATTCCTGCATGGCAGCGCGCATTTTTTCGCGCTGTTCCTGCGTCAGATGCAGGTCCGCACCCGGCCGGCCGGGCCGAGGTTGATCGGCACGCCGCAGACCCGGCCCGGGCGGTTCACCGGTAGGAGGTCCCAACCGCCTTGGCGGTCGGTCTGCCGGCCTGCCATCGGCGGCCCACAAGGTCGGGCCGCCAACCAAGAGGGTGGCCAAACCCACCAGCCACACCTGCTTCCACACGTTCGTTTTCATATTGGATCCTCCTGTTCTGTTTCGTCCTGCTTGTTTGATCGTTCTGGCCTTTGGGGAGGTTTCCCTCCTTGCCATTCCATCTCATCAGACGCAGGCGGGGGTGTGCAGGTTACTCCTCCCGCCCCCAGCAGGCCGCAAGGAGCTCGGACCGAACCCCTCCCCAAGGCATGGCCGGGCAAGCTGGCTGGCAAGGAGCAGTCCCCGCGTCCACCTCGGTGCTGGACAGGGGCGGTCCTTCTGGTGTAGAGCCTGCGCACGATGAACGGGACCCGATCACTGGCGGAACGCCTGGCCGTCTGCAGTTGGTCACTCCTGCCGGAGGGAACGGACCATTTGATTCGACTGCTGGAGCAGGTGGGTCTGTTCCGCATTCAGCTTGCGCTGGACCCGTTGCATGAATCGCCGGTGGCCTGGCGCCTGACGCGCGAGTCCCTGGCCGTCAATGGCGTGGAGGTCGTTTCCGGAATGTTCACGACCGTGGGGGAGGACTATTCCACCTTGGAAAGCATCCGCCGGACCGGCGGTCTGGTCCCGGACGAACATTGGGAGGAGAACTGGCGCCGGGTGCAAATCGTGCGCGACATCGCCCGCAGTCTCCATATCCGCCTGGTCACCTTTCATGCGGGTTTCCTGCCCGAAGACCCGGGCGACCCTGCCTGTCAGCGGTTGTTCGAGCGCGTTTGCCGCGTGGCCGACTGCTTCGGCGAGGCCGGCATCCAACTGGCCTTTGAAACGGGCCAGGAAACGGCCGAGACGCTGGCCGGGTTTCTGACCCGATTGAACCGGCCCAACGTGGGGGTGAACTTCGACCCGGCCAACATGATCCTGTACGACAAGGGCGATCCAGTGCAGGCCCTGCGCGTGTTGGCCCCCTGGTTGCGCCAGTGTCACCTGAAGGATGCCCGCCGCACACGTGTTCCCGGCACCTGGGGCGAAGAGGTCGTGCTGGGCACGGGCGATGTGGATTGGCCGGCCTTCTTCCGCACCCTGGCCGAAATCGGATTCGACGGCAACCTGTGCATCGAACGCGAGGCAGGCAACCGGCGCGTGGAAGACATCCGGGCCGCGCGCGAGTTCGTCGCACGCTTCGACGCACCGCGGTGATTCCCTCCTCCACATGCCGGCAGGCTTCCTCTCACTCGGAGCACTCACATGAGCAGGCGAACCTCCTCAACCGACCGAACGGTGCGCGTGGGCGTCGTGGGACTGGGTTTCATGGGCCTGACGCATCTGCGCGCCTACGAGAAGATCCCCGGGGTGACCATCGCGGCTGTCAGCGACCCGGTGAAACGACCGGTGAACGGTCTCCTGCCGGGTGTGGGGGGCAACCTGAGCGCGGCCGACGCCCGGCCACTGCCCAGCCACACGCGCTTTTACGAGGACGCCCACGATTTGCTGGCTGACCCGGAGGTGGAACTGGTGGACCTTTGCGTGCCCACGCCGTTGCACGTACCCCTCTCCATCGCGGCGCTGCAGGCGGGCAAGCACGTGCTGTGCGAGAAACCGCTGGCCCGCACCGTCCGTGAAGCCCGTCGCCTCGTGCAGGCGGTCGAAAAAGCGCACACCTTTTTCATGCCCGCGATGTGCATGCGATTCTGGCCGGGCTGGGACTGGGTGGCCGAACGGATCCGGCGGCGGACCTTTGGCCGCGTGCTGGCCGCGCGGTTCCGGCGCGTCAGCACCCCGCCGGGTTGGAGCCGCGCCACCTATTTCCGCGGCGAGGCATCCGGCGGCGCCCTGCTCGATCTGCACATCCACGACACCGATTTCGTCCAGTTCTGTTTCGGCCCGCCGCGCGCGGTCTTCACGCGGGGCCTGACCCGTTTCAGCGGGGCCGTTGATCACCTGGTCACCCAGTACGTCGTCGAGGGGGACGCCGTGGTGAGCGCGGAGGGCAGCTGGATCATGAACGGCGATTACCCCTTCCAGATGACCTTCACCGTGAACTTCGAACGCGCAACCGCGGAATTCGATCTGGCGCGCGGCCCGGAGGCGTTGCGCCTCCACCGGGACGGCCATCCCGCCGAAACCATCCCCCTGCCCCACACGGACGGCTACGTCGAGGAACTGCGGTACTTCGTGACGTGTATCCGGCAGGGACGACCCCCGCGGCGGGTCACGGCCTCGGACGCCCTTCGCGCCGTGGCCATCTGCGCCGCTGAAGAGCGCTCGGCTCGCACGGGCCGACTGGTCTCCGTGGCGTGAGGACCCGCGCGCGGCTCACTGCGACGGCACCGGGATGTAGATCGTGTCCCCGGGGCGGAGCCGGTGAAAGTCCAGCCCCGGATTGGCCTTGAGAATGGCGCTCAACGGCACGTCGTACTGGACGGCCAGGCTGATGATCGTTTCCCCGGCCCGATAGGTGTGTGCCCGCAGCGTCGGCGGAGGAGGAGGCTCCGGCAATCCCTCGCCCAACACCTCGGCCTGCGCCTTCAAGGCTTCCAGCTCGAGCTGGCGCCGCTGGATTTCCCGTTGGAGCGCTGTCAGGCCGGTGTTGGTCTGGACCCGGGCGACCTCCTCGGCCAGGGCCTGGCGGATGGCGTGGAAAGTGTCAGCCAGTTCGGGCCGACCGCTCCGTTGGGCATCGGCAAGGGCCGCGCGATACTCGGGATCCTGCAATCGCTGGTACAGCCGGTAACGGTCTTCGCCCAACGCCAGCCGGATCGCCTCCCGGTACTGCGCCTCCAGTTGCTGCAATTGCTGGGCGGTGGCGGGGCTGTCCGACTCGGCCAGCGCGGCCCATGCCTGTTCGTACCGCCGGCGTGCATGGAACCAGGCGCGGAACTGGTCGGGCGTGAGCTCAAGCCCGCCCAGTTGCGCCAGTTCCTCCCGCAACGCCCGAGCCGTGGGAGAGTACCGGAGCAGCAGTTCTTCCAGTGGTGCGGGCGACAGGATGCCGGCCAATTCCTGTTCCCACTGTTGTTGGAGGCGGAACTGCTCGGCCTGTGTGACCGTGCGCTGTTCCGCCACGGCAAGCTGCTGGAGGGCGGCCCATCGTTCCTGGTGACGGCGGTAGCTGTCCTGAACCTGTTGTTTCACCTCGGCCGGCAAAGGCCCCAACAAGGGGCCGTCCAGGGCCAGGCCGGGCTGGGAGGGACGCGGCAGGCTGATCTGGTCGCCCGTCTCCCAACCGGGACCCAGCAGGGCCGTCAAAAGGGCGCGCCGCTCGGTCTCCAGGGCCTCCAACTGGGCGCGAGCCCGGGCTTCGACCTCCGGATCCGGCTGGGTCCGCCACCACTGTTGCTGGGGTGTCATCACCTCCGTGGCCCGGCGCCGCGCAAACAGGGCGTTCACGTCGGCGATGATGATGTCCCGAATGGTCTGTTCCGGACAACCGATGGCAAGCAGGTTGGCCACGTAGGTGGCGTAGTCGGGCGATTCGATTTCGCTCCAGTGAAAGAACTGGCGGCGGGGGACGAAATTCGTGCGGGTGAGCGGCGCGGCTGCCGCCGTGTTGGTGAGGGCAACCGGTGACGGCTCCGGTGCCGTGGCCCGATGCCTCCAGGCGGTCCACCAGCCGGCGGCCAGGACCACGTTGGCACCCAGCGAAAGGTACAACCAGATTCGTCCGCGCATAACAGCGGCTGCCCCGCCGGCATCCATGCCACATCGGGGCACCCGTGGCAACGGCCAACCGAGCCCCACCGGCGGCGCGGCGCACCCGCGCGGCCGCGGCGGATCTTACGTCCCGGCGGCCTCCCCGTCCGGGGCCGCCTGATCCGGCGCCGGCGGCCGGCCCGCCCGCGGCAGCGACCGGTCCACCACGGCGTCCTCCTCATGTTCCGCGATCACCGGCGCCACGGCCTGAAGCCGGTCCCCCTCCTCCAGGTCAATGATCTTCACCCCCTGGGTGTTGCGACCGGCCTCGCGGATGCCGTGCACCCAGGTCCGGATCATCTGCCCCCGCCAGGTGATCAGCATGATCTGGTCGGAGTCCCGCACCGTCAGCGCACCCACCACCGGCCCGGTTCGCTCGGTGGTTTTCATGGTGATGATGCCTTTGCCACCCCGTCCCTGGGTCCGGTATTCGTCGAACGACGTGCGTTTGCCCAGGCCGTTTTCGCCCACGACCAACAACGTCGCGTCCGGCTGGACCACGGCCATGGCGACCACCTCGTCGCCCGGCTCCAATTCGATGCCCCGCACACCCGCCGCCGGCCGGCCCATGGGACGGACCTCCTCCTCGGAAAACCGAATGCTCATCCCCTGCCGGGTGATGAGGACCACCTCGTCCCGGCCGGAGGTCCATTTCACGTCAATGACGGTGTCCCCCTCCTCGATGCCGATGGCAATGATGCCGCCTTTGCGAACGTGGGCGAATTCTTCCAACGCGGTCTTTTTGACCTTGCCCAGCCGGGTGGCAAAGAACAGGTAGCCGGGTTGCGACCAGGTCACGTCCCGGCGCGCGGCATCGGTCCGCGACGGGATGCGGATCAACGCGGCGATGCGCTCCCCCTCCCTGAGTTCCAGCAAATTGGCAATGCTGCGGCCCCGGGCCGTCCGGCTCATGTCCGGTATCTCCAGCACGCGCTCGACGTGCACGCGACCGGTGTTGGTGAAGAACATGAGATGGTCATGGGTGCTGGCGGCGAAAAGGTGCTCGATGAAGTCGGCCGGTTCGCCCTCCGGGGTCGGGCCTTCTTTTGTGCCCATGCCGATCACGCCCTTGCCGCCGCGGTGTTGGGCCCGGTAGGCACTCAGCTGGGTGCGCTTGATCAGGCCGTTGTGTGTGAGGGTGATGACCACCGGCTCGTTGGCCACCAGATCTTCAATGGCCATGTCGCCGGCCTCCTCGAGGATCTCCGTCCGGCGCGGCGTGGCGTACTTCCGTTTCACCTCCTGCAGTTCGTCCTTGATGATCCCCAGCAACCGTTCCTCGCGTGCCAGGATGTCCTGCAGGTCGCGAATCTTCTCCAACAAGTCGCGATACTCCCGGATGACCTTGTCAATCTCGAGCCCGGTCAACTGATAGAGCCGCAGCTCCAGGATCGCGTCCACCTGCGCCTCGGACAGGGCATAGCGACCGTTCACCAGCCGGTCCTCGTGACGGAGGTGGATGTGCCACGCCTCGATCTGCTGGCGGGTCCATTCGAAGGCCAGCAGTTTGACCCGGGCCTCCTCGCGCGTGCGCGAGTTGCGGATGATCCGGATGAACTCGTCGAGGTTGGCCAGGGCAATGAGATAACCTTCCAGAATCTCGGCCCGTTCCTCGGCCTTGCGCAGCTCGTGGCGTGTCCGGCGCAGGATGACCTCACGCCGGTGCTCGATGTAACAGCCCAGCGCATCCTTCAGGGTCAACAGGCGCGGCCGGCCGCGGTCGATCGCCAGCATGTTGACCGCAAAGGTGCTTTCCAACTGCGTCAGGCGATAGAGGTTGTTGATGATCACCTTGGGCGTCGCGTCGCGCTTGATCTCCAACACCACGCGGGTGTTTTCGTCCGATTCATCGCGGATCCCGGTAATGTCGGCCAGACCGGGAGTCTTCTGGTTGACCAGCTCGGCGATGCGCTCCACCAGGGCGGCCCGGTTCACCCCGAAGGGGATCTCGGTGATCACGATCTGCTCGCGGCCACCTTTGAGTTCCTCCACATGGACGCGCCCGCGCACCTTCAGGGTGCCGCGACCGGTTTCGTAATACTGGCGGATCCCCGCGCGGCCGCACACCATACAGCCGGTGGGGAAATCCGGCCCCGGCATCAGGCACATCAACTCCTCGACGGATATGTCCGGGTTGTCGATCTGGGCGCAGACGGCGTCAATCACTTCGCCGAGGTTGTGCGGCGGGATGTTGGTGGCCATGCCCACGGCAATGCCCGTGCCCCCGTTGACCAGCAGATTGGGAAAGGCGGCCGGAAAGACGGAGGGCTCGGTCCGCGTGTCGTCGTAGTTGGGCACGAAGTCCACCGTGTCCTTGTCCATGTCCTGCATCAGCAGGGCCCCCAGCGGCGCCAGACGCGCCTCGGTGTACCGCATGGACGCCGGAGGATCGCCCTCGATGGAACCGAAATTGCCCTGCCCGTCCACCAGCGGCTCGCGCATGGACCACGGCTGGGCCATGTGCACCAGCGTGGGGTAGATGGCCTGATCGCCGTGCGGGTGGTAATTCCCCATCGTCTCCCCGACGATTTTGGCGCACTTGACGTGTTTCCGGTTGGGCCACACGCCCAGCTCGTGCATCGCATACAGGATGCGCCGTTGCGACGGTTTCAGCCCGTCGCGCACGTCCGGCAGGGCGCGCGAGATGATCACCGACATCGAGTAGTCGAGGAAACAGCTCTTGATCTCCTCGGCCACGTTGACGGTGGCGACCTTTTCACCGGCGGGTTGCGGAGCCGCCGCGGAGTGAGATTCGGGTGTCTCTGGCATGGATCAGAATCGCTCGCGAAAAGGGTGGACGGGCACCGGACGCCCCGCCCGCTGAATCAAATGTCCAGATTGCGCACGCTCAACGCGTTGTCCTCGATGAAGCGCCGGCGCGGTTCGACCTCCTCCCCCATGAGGGTGGTGAACATCCGCTCGGCCTCCACGGCATCGGTCAGCTCGATGCGCAACAACTTGCGCCGGGCCGGGTCCATCGTGGTTTCATAAAGTTCCTTGGGATTCATCTCGCCCAGACCCTTGAAGCGTTTGATCTGCAGGCCGCGCCGTCCCACCTCCTTCACCGCCGTCAGAATCTCCGGAATGGAAAACAGCGGCCGCACCCGGGCCTCCTCGCCCTCGCCCTCGATGAGCTCGAACAACGGCTGGTCCTGCGCGGCGTAATGTTCGAGATGGAACCCCTTGCTTTCGAGCTTCCGCAAAAGCTCGCCGATGGCCTTGCTCTCATGCAGCTCGACGTGAACGGCCCGGCGCGTCGGGCCGTTGCGGGATTTGCCGGGGGGCTGCGCCTCCTCCTCGTCACCGAAGAGGCCCAGGTCCGGATTGGCATCGCCGAACTCGCGCAGTTGTTGTTCGGTGTGGAAGTAGTGCACCTGCTCGTCGTTGCCCTGGCGCACCCGGACGAGGTGCCGCGGCAGCTCGTGGTTGACCGGGTGGCGGTGTTCGATGTAGTCGGCGAAATCCGCCCCGTGCCGGGCCAGCGCCCGCGCGTACTTGTCCAACTGGTCCAACAGGCCCAGTGTTTCCTCCAGTTGCTTCTGTGAAAGTTCCCGCTGGTCCGCCAGGTTGCGGAGGCGAACCTCCTCGGCCCCGAGCCGGATGAGGATCCGGTTCAACTGCGCCTCGTCCTCGACGTATTCCACCCGTTTCTTCCGGGTGACCTGGTACAGGGGAGGCTGTGCGATGTACACATGGCCGCGTTTGATCAGCTCGGGCATCTGCCGGTAGAAGAACGTCAGGAGCAACGTGCGGATGTGCGAGCCGTCCACGTCCGCGTCGGTCATGAGGATGATCTTGTGATACCGGAGCTTCTCAATGTTGAACGCGCCCTCGCCCTCCCCGTTGCCGATGCCCGTGCCGATGGCCGTGATCATGGTCCGGATCTCGGCATTGTCCAGCACCTTGTCCAGCCGCGCCTTCTCCACGTTGATGAGCTTGCCGCGGATCGGCAGGATGGCCTGGTAGCGCCGGTCCCGACCCTGCTTGGCCGAGCCGCCTGCCGAGTCCCCCTCCACGATGAATAGCTCGCACTGGGCGGGGTCGCGCTCGGAACAATCGGCCAGTTTGCCGGGCAAGCCGCCGCCGGTCAGCGCCGTCTTGCGGACCGTCTCGCGCGCCCTCCGTGCCGCCTCGCGCGCCCGCGCCGCCAGCAGCGCCTTTTCCACGATCTTCCGCGCCACCGCCGGGTTGGCGTCAAGGTAGCTCATCAGCCCGTCGTACACGACGGACGAAACAATCCCCTCAATCTCCGTGTTGACCAGCTTGACCTTGGTCTGTGATTCGAAGCGCGGGTTCGGCAGTTTCACGCTCAACACACAGACCAACCCTTCGCGCACGTCGTCGCCCGTCAGCGTCGGATCCTTTTCCTTCAACAAGCCCTGCTGCCGCGCGTACTGGTTGATCGCCCGCGTCAGGGCGGACCGAAACCCGGTCAGATGCGTGCCCCCGTCCGGGTTGGGAATCGAGTTGGCAAAGCAAAGGATCTGATCGTTGTAGCCGTCGTGGTACTGGAGCACGCAGTCCACGAACACCTCCTCCGGGCGGCCCTCGATCTCCACCTCCCGGCGACCGGTGATCACGATCGGTTTCGGATGCAGCACCTGCCGGCTCTGATTGATCTGCCGCACGAACTCCTCGATGCCGTGCCTGTAAAAGAACCGTTCGGTGCGCTCCACCCGCTCGTCTTTCAGCGTGATCTCCAGGCCGGGATTCAAAAACGCCAGCTCCCGCAGCCGGTTGGCCAACAGATCAAACTTGAATTCCGTGGTCAGGGTGAAGATCTCCGGATCCGGCTTGAAGGTGATCAACGTACCGGTCTGCCGCGACTTGCCGATCACCTCCAACGGACGGACCGTCTTGCCGCGGCTGAACTCCATGTAGTACACCTTGCCGTCGCGGCTGACCTCCACCTTGAACCACTCCGACAGCGCGTTCACGCACTTGGCACCCACACCGTGCAGGCCGCCGGAATACTTGTACGCCCCCTGCCCGAACTTCCCGCCGGCGTGAAGATTCGTCAGCACCAGCTCCACCGCCGGAATCCCCCACTTGGGGTGAATGTCCACCGGAATGCCCCGGCCGTCGTCGCGCACCGAAACCGAGCCGTCCACGTGCAGCACCACCTCGATCTTGCGACAAAAACCGGCCAGGTGCTCGTCAATCGAGTTGTCCAGCACCTCGAACACGCAATGGTGCAACCCGCGCTCGTCCGGATCGCCAATGTACATGCCCGGCCGCTTCCGCACCGCCTCCAGACCCTCCAGCTTGTCGATCTTGGAAGCGTCATACGGCTCGGCCGTCGAAACCACTGCCGCGCTTTGCTCCGCCCGCGTCTCCAACGTCTCTTCAGGCATACAGAATCGCTTCTTGAACCTCGGTCGAAGATCAGTCCCCGACCGACCTGATCATAAAAAATTTGCATCCCGGACACAATCGCCTTTTCGGCAGGGAAGCGCCTGTCGCTGCCCGGACAAGTCATTGTGAACAAATATGTTACACTGCCGCACGTGGACCCCCGGCCGCTGCCGCCGGAAAAAGCGGTTCGCACGAGGCAAAAACATGCCCTCCCGCGCCTCGTCGTTTTCCGTTGCCGCCCGAAGCCGCACCCGGCGCCGGAGGGCCCGGCCCGGTGGTCGCTCTCCCCGCAGGAACTTGCCGGCCGGGCAAGCATCGGTTGGTCAACCGGCCCGCCCGAGCAGGCGCTCCGCGCCCGGCGGCCGGATGCCGGGCCCGCAGCACCTGGGCCACACACCACCAAGCCGATTGCCCGTTGGCAAACCGCCGGCCCGCGTTTTACCCTGCGCGCCGATGCGTGCCATGAACATCTGGCAGGAGTTGTGCTGGCGGGAATTGATCGCCGACTGCACCGACGCGGCGGCACTTCAGGGTCGGACCCACCCATGGACACTGTACTGCGGGTTCGATCCCACCGCCGACAGCCTGCATGTGGGGCATCTGGTGCCCCTGCTGGCCCTGCGCCGTTTCCAGCAGTTCGGCCATCACCCCATCGCAGTGGCCGGCGGAGCCACCGGCTGCATCGGCGATCCCAGCGGCAAAAGCACCGAACGGCCCCTGCTGACCAAGGAACAGATCCGCGCCAACCTCGAGTCCATCCGCCCGCAACTGGAACGGTTGCTCGATTTCGAGTCGCGCACCAATCCGGCTCGACTGCTGGACAACGCCGATTGGACGGCGTCGGTCACCTACCTCGATTTCCTCCGCGACATCGGCAAGCACTTTTCCATCAACCAAATGCTGACCAAGGAGAGCGTGCGGGCCCGGCTGGAGGATCGCGAGGCCGGCCTCAGCTACACCGAGTTCAGTTACATGCTGCTGCAGGCCTACGACTTCTACGTCCTATGCCGCGACCACCAGTGCGAACTCCAGATCGGCGGCAGCGACCAGTGGGGCAACATCACCGCCGGCATCGATCTGATCCGCAAAAAACTCGGCCGCACCGCTTACGGGCTCACCCTCCCATTGGTCACAAAGGCCGACGGCACCAAATTCGGCAAGACCGAGTCCGGCAGCGTGTGGCTCGACCCCAACAAGACCAGCCCCTACCGCTTTTACCAGTTCTGGATCAACACCGACGACCGCGACGTCATCCGTTACCTCAAATACTTCACCTTCCTGAGTCAGGACGAGATAGGCGCCCTGGAGGCCGAACACCAGCGCAATCCCGGTGCCCGTACCGCCCACCGCGCCCTGGCACGGGCCGTGACCGAACTGGTCCACGGCCCAACAGCGGCACAGGAAGCCGTCCGCGCCAGCGAAGTCCTCTTCGGCGGCGGGTTGGAAGGCATCCCCGAATCCACCTTCCACGAAATCATGGACGAGGTCCCCACCCTCCACCTGCCCCGCACCGAACTGGACGGCGAAGGCGCGCCCCTGGTGGACTTGATCGTCCGGGCCGGTTTGGCTCCCTCCAAGAGCCAGGCCCGAAAAGACATCGAGGGCGGCGGGATCTACGTCAACAACGTCCGCGAAAACCGCATCCAACGCCGGGTTCGGGCCGACGACCTGCTCTTCGGTCGTCACCTGCTCCTGCGCAAGGGCCGCAAACACTACGTCCTCATCACGGCGGAATGAACCCGGGCCTCGCCACACACCCTACCCGCCGCACAGCCGCCGCCGGCGCCGCACCGTCCCCATGACCACCAGCCCCGCTCCCGAGGAACCGCCCCTCCATCCGGAGCGACCCGCCGGACCCGATCCCTATGCCGTCTTGCGCAACCGCGATTACCTGCTCTACCTGATCGGCCGGTTGATCTCCGTCTTCGGCCAACAAATGGCCGTGGTGGCCGTGGGCTGGGAACTCTACGACCGAACCGGTACCGCCCTCGCCCTCGGATTGGTGGGCCTGGTCCAGATGGTTCCCATGCTCCTGTTCACCCTGCCGGCTGGACACGTGGCGGACAACCACGACCGCCGCCAAATCGTCCTCTTCTGCACGGGCGCCATGACTCTGGCCGGGCTGGGATTGACCTGGGTCAGCGCCACACACGCCCCCGTGGGCTGGATCTACCTACTTCTGTTCCTCGCCGGCGTGGCGCGCACCTTCCAATGGCCTGCCAGCGCCGCTTTCCTTCCGCAACTGGTGCCGCGGCAACTCTTCTCCCGCGCCGTCGCTTGGAACAGCAGCTCCTTCCACCTCTCCTGTGTCGTGGGCCCTGCCGTCGGCGGCGCCGTTCTGGCCTGGACCCACCGGCCGGCAGTGGTCTACCTCTGCTTCAGCCTCGCGCACCTGATTTGTTTCCTCCTGATGACCGCCATCCGGCCCCGGCCCCTCCGTCACCCGCCCGAACCGCTCACCTTCCCCAGCCTTCTCACCGGATTTCGCTTCATCTTCAGCCAGCGCGTGTTGCTCGGGGTCATCACACTCGATCTCTTTGCCGTCCTGCTCGGCGGCGCCACCGCCCTGCTGCCCATCTTCGCCCGCGACATCCTCCACGCCGGTCCCGACGGTCTCGGCCTCCTGCAGGCCGCCATGCCCTTGGGCGCCGTCCTCTGCGCCCTGATCCTGGCCCACCGGCCCCCCCTCCAACACGCCGGCCGCACCATGCTGCTGGCCGTCGCCGTGTTCGGCCTGGCCACCATTGGATTCGGGCTGTCCCAATGGTTCTGGTGCTCCTGGCTGCTGCTCTTGATCTGCGGCGCGGCCGACAACGTCAGCATCGTCGTCCGTCACACACTGGTGCAGCTCCTGACCCCGGACGAAAAGCGCGGCCGCGTCTCGGCAGTCAACAGCCTGTTCATCGGCACCTCGAACGAACTCGGCGGTTTTCGCGCCGGCACGGTCGCACACTGGTGCGGTCCGGCACTCGGCCATTCCATCGCCACCGGCGCCATCGCCTCGGTCGTCCTCGGTGGAATCGGCACCCTCCTGAGCGTGCTGGCCGTGGCCTTCATCTGGCCCGAGGTCCGGCGCTACGGCCGCCTCGACACCTGAGCTCCCGGCCACGACCCCGACCGGCCACACCGCCGCGAACGCCCCTCACCCGCCTGCGCCGCCCGGCGAAACCGGCATCCCCGCCTTCAACGGCTCGGCCACCTCCGCCGGTCCCGCCCTGCGCCAGCCACCTCTCCGTCCGTGGTACGCCCCCAGGAAGTACACCAGCACCGCCACGGTCCACAGGGCCAGACCACTCCAAAAGCGCGTCCAATCCGCCTCACCCGATCCCCCGGCACAGATCGCAAACCAGAGCCCGCATCCAAGGTAGCCGATCAAACTCCCCAACCCCATAGTCAGAAGCGTCAGCAGCGCCTGCGCACGTGCGCGCCAGCCTGGTCCGATCCGCTCCGCCACGTACACCTGGGCAGTGATCATCACACAGGCAAAAGCCACACCGTGCAACGCCACACCCAGCAACACAGGCAAGGGACGGTCCACCGCACACAAGCCCAGTCGCAACGCCCCGGCCGCCAGCCCCAGCACCATCGTCCATTTCAGACGCCATCGAACCAACAGGCTCCCCAGCAGGAACAACGCCACCACCTCGCTCACCTGCGCCAACGACATCCATGCGCTCAACCGCCGAAAACCCAGGTCGGACAAGTGCGGCGGCGTGTATGGATACAATCCCGCCAGGCTCACACTGAACAGCCCCGCCGTCAGATACACCACCCGGTGATCCCGGTCCCGCAACAGCCCAAGCGCATCCCAACCCAACCGCGCGCGCCAACCCCTCCCCGGATCCACCGCCGGCGGAGGCACCTCCGGCAGCCGCCATGTGTACAGCCCCACCAACAACCACGCCGCGCCACACAGGTAACCCGACAACACCGACCCATCCGCACCCGCGGCACTCGTAAGCCAACAACCGCACATCCAACCCACCGTCGCCATCGCCCGGATCGGCCCAAACTCCCGGCCCGAATCCGTCAACTGCGACAACACCGCCGCCGTGGACAGACTGAAGGTGGGGGCCATCGCCAGCGCCACTGCTTGGATCCATATCCACGCACCAACCGATCCAATGCCCCGTCCCAGCCACCAGGTCGTCGCCAGGATCAGCACCCCCGTCACCACCGCCAAACCCCGGACCACCCGCACCGGCGACACATGCCGATCCGCTACCGCACCGAACACCAGCGGCGAGACAAACGCCGCCACCGCCGAGGCCGCAAACGCGTACGGACGCAACCCGTCATGGCCCGTGCCCGCCAGCAACGCGCTCAACGGCACGAACCACATCCCCATGGCCATGGCATGCAGGAAAAACAACGCCGCCCACCGGCCGTGACCCGCTCGAATCCAACCCAAACGCACCCCCGCAGAAGAACCGCACGCACCCGGATTGCAAGGGAAAACCCAACCCGACCCACCCCGGCTCAACACCTCGGGGCGGACAAAACCCGGTTTGTCGCGCGAATTTGACACCATTTGCGCCCCGCCCTATTGGTTTGCGCATAGCGCATGGAAACGCCAGGTCAGATTCCACATGGGCCCGGTCACGCCAGGCGGGTGTACGACAGCATCTTCGAGCTGTTGCCCGACGTGGACAACCCGACGCCCTTGGTCCGTGTCCGCCGGCTGAATCCGTCGGACCGTTTTGACCTGTTTGCCAAGCTGGAGTGGTACAACCCGTTCGGATCGGTCAAGGATCGCGCGGCCTGGGCCATGTTGCGCCGACTGGAGGAGGAGGGCCAGGTCAACGAACGCCGCGGCATCGTGGAACCGACCAGCGGCAACACCGGTTTGAGTCTGGCGGCCATGGCCGGTGCACGCGGGTACCGCATGCGGGCCGTCGTACCGAACAAGGTGCCCGCCGAGAAAAAGCTGCTGCTCAAGATCGTCGGAGCCGAACTGGACGTGGTCAGCGACGAACTCTGCCCGGCGCCCGGTTTGGGGGACGGATCCATCAACCTGGCCAAGACACACGCCCGGGCGCAGGCAGATCGCTACGCCATGCCCAATCAATACGAAAACCCGGCCAACGTGGAGGCCCATTATCGGACCACCGGCCCGGAGATTTGGCGACAAACCGAAGGCCGGATCACCCATCTGTTCGTCTCCCTGGGCACCTGCGGCACCGTCACCGGCACCGGCCGGTTCCTGAAAGAAAAGAATCCGCGCATCCGCATCGTGGCCGTGCAGCCCACACCCGGCCACGACGTGCCCGGACTGCGCAACGTGGAGCAACTGGCCGTTTCCAAGCTCTTCGATCCCTCGCTGATTGACGATCTGCTGGAGATCGACTTCGAACTGGCCTACCACCGCGCCCTGGATCTCTGCAGGCAGGAAGGACTGTTGGCCGGGCCCAGCTCCGGTCTGATCCTGGAGGGCGCGCGGCGGATCATCGAACGCGATCGCGAGGGGCTGGGCGTCATGATCTTTCCCGACAACGTCTTCAAATACACGACCAACCTGGCCAAACACGCGCGAGAACTCCGGGAAGGATTGGAACCTCCCCGGTAACCCCATGCAGTACCGCAACCCCAGAAACGGAGGTCTACCATGAGCAACCCCAGTGAATACGCCCATCCCGAGGTGCTGGTCAGCACCGATTGGGTCAAGGAACACATCGGTCAACCCGGCATCCGGATCGTCGAGGTTGACGTGGATACACAGGCCTACGACGCCGGACACATCCCCGGCGCCGTGGGATTCAACTGGCAAACCCAGCTCCAAGACCCGGTCCGACGCGACATCCTCAGCGCCGACAGCTTCGAACAACTCATGCGCCAGGCCGGGATCCGCAACGAAGACACCATCATCCTTTACGGCGATCACAACAACTGGTTCGCCGCCTACGGGTTCTGGCTTTTCAAGATCTACGGGCACCAGGACGTCCGCCTCATGAACGGCGGCCGGGCCAAATGGCTCAACGAACCCGACAAACCGCTCACCACCGAAAAGCCGACCTTCCCGCCCAGCGACTACAAGGTCAGGGTGGTCCATCACGAATTGCGTGCCCTGCTGCCCCAGGTTTTCGAAGCATCCCAAACGGGCAGGTACAACCTGGTGGACGTCCGCAGCCCGGACGAGTTCACCGGCAAGGTCATCGCCCCGCCCGGCATGACCGAAACCGCCCAGCGCGGCGGCCACATCCCCGGCGCCAAAAACATCCCGTGGAGCATGGCCGTCAACCCGGACGGCACCTTCAAGTCGGCGGCCGAACTCCGGGCACTGTACCTGGAGCAGAAAGGTGTGGACCCCGACAAACCCACCATCGCCTATTGCCGCATCGGCGAACGATCCAGCCACACGTGGTTCGTCCTCAAATACCTGTTGGGTCTGCCGGATGTCCGCAACTACGACGGCAGCTGGACCGAGTACGGCAACCTCGTGGGTGCGCCCATCGAAAAGCCCTAACCGGTCCCCACAGCGGCCGGACCGCACCCGAACGCGGGCGCTTTCTGTCCACTTGCCGTGCCGTGGCGACCTCGACCACATTGATCCCCGCCATGGCACGGCAAACTTCGCGGTCAACCGCCGACCACATCCAGGCAGTCATCGCAGCCCTGCGTCGCACCTACCCCAACGCACACTGCGAACTGGAGCACTCCAACCCGTTGGAGCTGCTCATCGCCACCATCCTGTCGGCCCAGTGCACCGACAAACGGGTCAACGAGGTCACACGCACCCTCTTCCGAAAATACCGCACCGCCGGGGACTACGCCCGCGCACCGCTCTCCGAACTTCAAGAGGCCATCCGACCCACCGGTTTTTACCGCAACAAGGCGAAAAACATTCAGGCCTGTTGCCGCGCCTTGGTCGAACGGCACGGCGGCCAGGTGCCCCGCACCATGGAAGAACTCACGGCCCTGGACGGTGTCGGGCGCAAAACCGCAAACGTCGTCCTCGGCAACGCCTTCGGCATCAACGAAGGTATCGTCGTCGACACCCACGTCCGCCGCGTCGCACGCCGCCTCGGCCTCACCCGCCACACGGATCCCGACAAAATCGAGCAGGACCTCATCCAAAAGGTGCCGCGGGAACTGTGGACCCAGTTCAGTCACTGGCTCATCTGGCACGGCCGGCGCCGCTGTCTGGCACGCAAGCCGGATTGTGACCACTGCGAACTCCGCCACCTCTGTCCCTCCGCCGGAAAAGCCTCCGATTAACTCCCCACACCTCCCCGACCCTCCATGAGCCACGATCCGCAACCGTCGCAGCCGACCGTGCACGCGCCGGGTCGAGCCCTCCCCGAGGGGCGCGAATCTCCGGAGGTCCCCGCCGCCACCCACCCGGAGAGCCCGGACAACTTCTGGTGGGTCTGGGACTCCGGCCCTTGTCCACCCACCCACAACATGGCTTGGGATGAAGCCCTCCTGCATTTCGTGGCCCGGGAGGACTCCCGACCGGTGCTGCGCCTCTACGGATGGACCGTCCCGGCCGCGTCCTTCGGCTACTTCCAACGCTACCAGACCGTGGCCGCCGCCACCTCGCTGCGGCCCTTGGTGCGCCGGCCCACCGGCGGCGGCCTCGTACCCCACGCCTCCGATTGGACCTACGCTCTCGCCCTTCCGGCCGGGCATCCTTGGCATCGGCTCCGCGCCGAAGAGAGTTACATTCGACTCCACACCTGGCTCCAAACGGCCTTCCGCGATATCGGCATCCCCACCGAACTGGCCCCGGAAGCCCGCAGGCCCCGGCCCGGCTGTTGTTTCGAGGGGCACGAACGGCACGACCTGCTCTGGAACGGGCGCAAAATCGCCGGCGCCGCCCAACGCCGGACCCGAACCGGCCTGCTGATCCAGGGTTCCATCCAACCCCCGGCCGCCGGTTGGGACCGTGCTACCTTCCATCAGGCCCTCCTCCACGCCGCACAACTCCTCTGGGGCGTCCGGTGGAAGGCCTTCGAACCACCCGACGATCTGATCCGCCACCACGGCGAATTGCTCCGAACCCGTTACGACCAGCCGGCATACCATCGCCGCCGCTGAGCACGGCAAGCAACCCACTCGTCTCCCATGCCCGCGCCACCCCCGCAGGGGTTGGCCTTGAAGAAGCCCCTCTGGCATCCTGACCCGGCCGTGACCGTGCTCGAAGCCATCCAACGCAGTACCGAGTTCCTCGCCCGCAAGGGCGTGGAATCACCCCGCCTTCAGGCGGAACTCTTGCTGGCGCACGTCCTTCAACTCCCACGTCTCAAGCTCTATCTCCAGTTCGACCGCGTCCTCACGCCGGCCGAGACCGATCAACTGCGTGAGGCGGTCCGTCGCCGGGGCCGGCGCGAGCCAATCCAGTACATCACCGGCTGCGCCGCCTTCTGCGGCCGTGACCTGCGCGTCACACCGCACGTCCTCATCCCCCGCCCCGAAACCGAGCAACTGGCCGAGCTGGGCTGGACCCGTCTGGTCGCGATGCCTCCGCCCCGACTCGCCCTCGACGTGGGCACCGGTAGCGGTTGCCTCGCCATCGCGCTGGTCGAACACTGCCCGGACACACGCTGCCTCGCACTGGACGCCTCGCCGGAAGCCCTCCAGGTCGCCCGCGAAAACGTGACCGCCGCAGGCCTGACCGACCGCATCGAACTGCTGCTCAGCCACAAACTGGAGGCCGTGCCGCCCCAGCCCCGGTTCGACCTCATCATCAGCAACCCACCTTACATCCCCAGCGCTGAAATCCCCGCCCTGCAACCCGAGGTTCGCGATCACGAGCCGCGCCTCGCACTCGACGGCGGGCCCGACGGACTCGACGCGTTTCGCTGGCTGGCTCCCGAGGCCCGCTCGCGTGTCCGACCCTCCGGGTTGTTGCTCGTCGAATGCGGAGACGGACAGGCCGACGCCGTCGCGGCGCTCCTCCGACAACACAACTGGATTGTGACCGGAATCCACCCCGATTACACTCAGCGTCCCCGATTCGTAGAGGCGCGGCCCGGGTGAGGCCGCCCCGGAAAACCTCGGGGCCAACCCAAACCCGGTGGTGGAAACATGGACAGCCTGATCATCAAAGGCGGCGTGCCCCTTCACGGCGAAGTGACCATCAGCGGCGCCAAAAACGCCGTCCTCCCCATCATGGCCGCCGCACTGCTCACGTCCGAACCATGCGTCATCCGGCGTGTGCCGCAGCTGACGGACGTCAAATTCATGGCCCAGATCCTGACCTGGCTCGGTGCCAGCGTCTCCTTTCAAGGAGACGAACTCCGCATCGAGGCCCGCAAGATCAAGGGCATCGGCGATTACGATCTCGTTCGCAAAATGCGGGCCTCCATCTGCATCATGGGACCGCTGCTGGCCCGGTTGAAAAGCGCCACGGTGTCCCTCCCCGGCGGTTGTGTCATTGGCGCGCGCCCCATCAACCTTCACTTGAAAGGCTTCGAAGCACTCGGTGCACGCGTCACCATTGACGGCGGCTATGTCCACGCCCGGGCACGCAAACTGGTGGGCACCGAGATCTTCCTCGGCGGCCGGGCCGGCTCCACCGTGCTCGGCACCGCCAATGTCATGATGGCCGCCACCCTGGCCGAGGGAACCACCATCATCCAGAGCGCCGCCTGTGAACCCGAGATCGTGGACCTGGCCAACTTCCTCAACGCCATGGGGGCAAAAATCATCGGCGCCGGCAGCCCCACCCTCATCATCCAGGGAGTCCGGGAACTGCACGGGGCGGAACACGAGGTCATCCCCGACCGCATCGAAACGGCCACCTACGCCATCGCCGCCGCCGCAACCAACGGTGAGATCACCATCCGCGGATCCAATCCCGGGCACCTCACCGCGGTCCTGGACAAGCTGCAGGAAGCCGGCGTCAAAATCGAACGGCGCGGCCCCGACCTCATCGTGCGCCGCGGGCGCCGGCTCAAGCCGGTCGACGTCACCACACTGCCCTACGCCGGATTCCCCACCGATGCCCAGGCCCAGATGATGGCCCTCCTGACCCTCGCCCCCGGTATCAGCATCATCACCGAGCGCATCTTCGAGTCCCGCTTCATGCACGTCAGCGAACTGGCCCGGCTGGGCGCCGACATCGAGCTCGAAGGCCCCAGCGCCATCGTCAAGGGCGGCCGCCCCCTCAGCGGCGCACCCGTCATGGCCAGCGACCTGCGCGCGTCCGCCGCCCTGGTCATCGCCGGACTCGCCGCCAAGGGCACCACCCGCGTCCTGCGCGTCTACCACATTGACCGCGGCTACGAAAACATTGACGGCAAACTCCGCGCCCTGGGTGCCCGGATTGAACGCGTCTCCGAAGGTTGACCCCCACAGTGTCAGACGGCTGCCTCCCCAAACCACGCACCCGCATGGCGGGATTTACGCACGCGCCCTCCTGCGCTAATCTGGAGCTGCCAAGGGCCCCGGGTGCCCCCATAGCTCAAATGGATAGAGCAGCGGTTTCCTAAACCGCGGATCCCTGTTCGATTCAGGGTGGGGGTACCAAACTTTTTTCGGCCAGAAAACCACGCCCGACCAACTCCAACCTCCCCGCCCGGCGAGACCTGCACAAGAACCCACCCAACCCAGGGTGCAAACGGCCGGGCGATCGGGTCCGTGCCCATCAATCCTCCGGCAACGGCCGGCCCTTCGTCTCCGGAGCCCAGATCAATGCCACGATCCCGATCAGATAAACCGAGCACATCATCACCGCCGCCATCCGGAACGGCTCGGCCACCCCCCGCTCGCTCAACGCGACGCTCAACTGCCCCAGCAACATCGGCGCCGGAGCCGCCAGATAACGCACCGTGTTGTAACAAAAGCCCACCCCGGTCCCGCGCAGCCGGGTCGGAAAGATCTCGGGGAAATAAATCGAATACCCTGCAAACACCGCCAGTTGCGCAAACCCCATCATGGGCAGCATCCAGTAGGCGTCCGTGGCCGTGCGCAGGTTCAGAAACACGAATGCCGTCGTGACCAGGCACAAGACGAACGCCAACAGAAAAGCCAGCCGCCGGCTCAACCAGGCCGCCACCACCGTGAAAGCCGTCATCCCTGCAAAGGCCCCCAGATCCTGAAAGAACGTTCCCCAACCCCGCACCGTGTCCACCGTGGACTGCGGTGCGCCCTTCAGCGCCGTGGAGATCAGTTCGGGAGAGAAAAACCCGATCCCCCACAATCCCACCATGCCGGACACGCCCAGCAGCAGCCCCACCAGCGCATGCTTGCGCCACCGCGGATGCGCAAACAAATCCCGGATGGACCCCACCTTGTGCTGCTGCGCACCGCTGCGGGCCAGCTCGCGCGCACGCTTCCACGGTTCGGGCTCCCGCAGCACCAGCAACATGGGCGCCGCCAGCAGGGACGGCAGAATCCCAACGAAAAACAACACCCTCCACCCGCTCCAGTCCCCCCAGAAGTTCTCCGCCCCGGGCTGCACCCAGAGACTCACCAGCGAACCCATCATGTTGCCCACGGCAGAAAGGGCCTGCAGCGCCCCCAACGCCACCGCGCGCACCCGCCCTGGCACACTCTCGGCCACCAACGTCGTCGCGGCACCGAACATCCCGCCCACGCCCAACCCCACCAGAAACCGGTAGATCGTGAAATCCACCCAGCTCTGTGCCAGACCGCACAGGCCGGTGAATCCCGAATAAACCAACAGGGTCGTCACCATCGTCTTCACCCGACCCCACTTGTCACTGAGCATGCCGAACAAGATCCCGCCGGTGGCCCAGCCGAGGATCATCGAAGTGGTGGCGTAACCGATGTACTTCTTGATCACCTCCGAAGCCGTTTCCGTGCCCAACAGCTCCCGCAACGCCGATTCCCGCGCCAGGACGAACAGCCGCTGATCCATGCAGTCGAACAACCAGCCGGCCGAAGCGATCAACACCACCACCCAATGATACCAGGTCACGCGTTCTTCGACGCCGACCTTCCCGTCTGTGGCGAGCTGTCCGGAAACCTGCATGGCCGGCATCGTCAAAAACCGCACCTCAACGTGTCAAGCGAGACCGGCACAGCACCAGCACAGCTCCCCGCAGGACAAAATCCGTGCACAACCCGACGACTCATCCCCCGCCCCTTGCCATCCCTTTGGATGGCCGCGACCCTCACCAGTCGTTCTGCCACCTGCATATCCCCACCAGTCGCCCACAAGCCGAACCACCACGCGCCCGGAGAAACGACCGGGCCACTTTTCCATCGCAAACTTGTGCGCTTCCGTTTGCTCCCATGCTCCGAGGATGCCCCTATCACCGCCGGCGCCCCGCCGCGGCCCGTGGGCCGGCGTCCCCATCGGCTTCTTGCCTTGTGGCGTTTCCTCTCTCTACCGTGCCGCCCCGTGGCCGAGACCCGACAGGAAACACAACAAACCGATCCCGACCCGGTCCCGCTCTGCGTGGATCTCGACGGCACGTTGATCCGGTCCGATCTCCTCTGGGAGGGACTCGTCCGCTACTGGAAACAACATCCCCTCCATCTGATCCAGTCCCTGCTCTGGTGGCTCCGCGGCCGTGCCTTTCTGAAGGCCCAACTGGCGCGACGGATCCATGTGCCCGTGGACCGCCTCCCGTGGATCGGGAGTTTTCTCGACCATCTCCGGCAACAGCACCGCGCCGGGCGCTCACTCTACCTCGTCACCGCCTCCGACCGTCGCGCCGCCCAGCCCGTGGCGGATCATCTCGGGCTGTTCCGCGAAACCCTCGCCAGCGACGGCCAAACGAACCTCCGAAGCCGCGCCAAGGCCCGCGCCCTCGTGGACCGCTTCGGCGAACGGGGCTTCGATTACGCAGGCAATTCGCGGGCAGACCTGCCGGTCTGGCGACATGCGCGCCACGCCATCGTGGTCAACGCACCGCGCGCGCTGCTGCGCCAGGCAGCCCGGCTCGCCCCCGTCGCCCACACCTTCGAGGTCCCACCCCGCCGCGCCCGGGCCCTCCTGACCGCCCTACGACCGGCCTCGTGGTCCCGAAACCTGCTCGTCTTTCTCCCGATCCTCTTTGCCCCTCAACCGACCCGAGCCCTTCTCCAGCCGGACCTTCTCGTGACACTCCTCGCATTCTGCCTGTGCTCAGCCGCCACCTGCCTCTGGGACGATCTCATGGACCTGGACGCCGACCGCGAACGCCACGACACTTCGAAAAGGCCGGTGGCCTCGGGGGCGCTTCCCCTTTCCTGGGCCGCAGCCGGGACGGGTGTCGGCCTGGTTGCGGGGCTAGCCCTGGCCGCCCGGGCCGGAGACACGGCCCTGCCGGCCTGCGCGGCCTGCTCGGCCCTGGCACTCCTCGTCGCTTGGACCGCACCTTCACACGGTCCCTGGCGCCTGGGCCTGGAGACCGTGCTCCTGATGCTTCGTCCCCTGGCCGGCCATACAACCGCCGGTATTCCCTGGACCTGCACGGCGGCCCTTGCCGAGCTCGGGCTCTGCCTGCTGGTGGCGGGCTGGGCATTCGTGCGTCGAACAGAAGGTTGAGCCGGTTCACGACACACCGGTTCGAAACCAACACGCAACCGCCCTCGGAACGAACCCGCCGGCCATCCGGCGGAGCTCAGCAAAGCCGGCCGCGCAACCCGGCGGCCTCAAGCCCAGTACGTGGGATCAAGGTTCGGAAACAGATTGTCCCGTTGCTCCACCTGCTCCAGCCACAGCGGGTCCACCCGCCCGTGCAGGAGCTGGTCGTACAGGGTGTTGAACCGCAGCAGATGATCCTTGATCCGCTGCCGGGCGTAACCCGGGCTCGTTCCCGTGCGCAGGATGAAGGGCCAGTCGCTGGCCTGTGCCAGCAGCAGCTCCCGACCGGCCTGCTGCAGCGCACGTTTCACCAGCGTGTGGGGACGGCGGTGCTTTTTGACCAGTTGGGTCATGCGGTTCTGGGCCACGCGCAGGTGCGGCCAGATCCAGGCATTGCTTTCGTTGACCCAGACCTGCCAATAGCCGGCTTCCCCCCAACTGGAGGGCATCGGTCGCGCCACCTGATGCGTCGCATGGCGCTGCAGGTACTCCCACGGTGTGATGAAACTCAACGTTCGCTGCTGGGCCATCAGCCGCACCAGGGCGTCCAGGAACTCCGGTCCCTCGTACCACCAATGACCAAACAGCTCGGCATCGTAGGGGGCCACCAGAATGGGCGGCACGGGCGTGACACCCTGCAGCCGCCGGACCTGCTCGATCCGTGCATGGAGGAAATGCGCCGCGTGCTCGCCGGCACGACGCACCGCCAGGGCACGATCGTAGGGACGTTTGTCCGTCCCGGGTCCGGTGATGCTGTAATACTTGATCCCGGTAAAGGTCCGCTGATCCGGCGACGGCAGGTACGGCCGGAGATAGTCCAGGTCCAGATCGAACCCGATGTCGCGATAGAAATCGCGGTACACGGGGTCGCCCGGATAGCCTTCGTCCCGACTCCACACCTGGCGCGACGATTCCGGGTCGCGACCGAACACGGCGATGCCCTCGGGCGTGTACACCGGGGCAAACACACCGTATCGCGGGGCCGGCCGGGCACCCAACAACCCGTGCGTGTCCACGATGAACCAGCGGAAGTCCGCCTCCTGCAACGGCGCTTCCACCCCCTCGCCATACGCGCATTCGGGCAACCAGAACCCCCGGCACTGCCGGCCGAACACACACTGGTAGTGATCCCGCGCCACCAGCACCTGTGCCCGCACCGAGGGCGCATGTTGCAGAAGGGGCAGCACGGCGTGCGTGGCCGCGCAGGTGATGATCTCCAGATGCCCGCTTTCCTGATACCGGGCAAGGGCACCAACCAGATCCCGTTGCACCCCCAGCCAGAGTTCACGCAGCTCCCGCAGGCGCTGGTAATAAAAGCCGGCCAGCTCGTGCAGGGCGCGATCCCAGTACGTCCGCTGCAGTTCCAGGCCGGCCAGTTCGATCAGTCCGTCCAAATGCCGGGTGTACCGCGCCTGCAGGAGCGAATCCTGCAGCATGCTCACCAGCGTGGGTGAAAGGGACAGTGTCAGCCGCACCGGCAGGTTGTCACGGCGCCATCCCTCCAACCGCTGCAGCAGCGGCAGGTAACACTCCGTGATGGCTTCGAAAAGCCAGTTTTCCTCCAAAAACCGCTCGTGCTCCGGATGCCGCACGAAGGGCAGGTGCGCATGCAGTACAATGGCCAGATAACCTTCCATGCAAACTCAACCGTCCCGCGGACCGCGCCCGCCCACCCGGCGAAGCGCTGCCGCGTCATGATCCAACCTCCCGCTCACGGCCTCACTCATCCCAATGCCGTGTCAAGCGCCGGGCCCACGAGCCGCTGCCCACCAGCAACACCACGCCGAGGATCAGCACCAGCCCGCTCACCAGCCGCCGGTGCGGATCTCCCTCCCCGGAGCCCGTGCGCTGCTGCAGATAATCCAGGAAAAGGGCCAGCCCCGCCAGAAAGATCATCCCCAACGCCAGCAGGCGCAGCAGCGAGGCCAACAGCCGCCCATAGGGATTCACTTCGCACCCCCTCAATCGGAAAGTCTCCCCGGCCGCCGCAAGCGGCTCAGCGGCGCCCCGGCGGCGGCGGTTGCAAGGCCGGATCCGACGGCGCCTGTCGCACTTCGCCGGTGTAATCCGTCCGGCGGCTGAAATGCAGCACCGCCCTGCGGCTCTCCGAGCCGTCGGCCTTGGTCGCCACCGCCTCCAGCGCGTACCGACCGTCCGGCAAAACAAAGCGACAACTGAATGACCCGTCCGGACGCAACGCCACGGGCCGGCCGTCCAACGTCACCCGGGCATCCGGCTCGGTCGCACCGTACACGATCAATTCGGCGTGCACGTTGAACCAGAATCCACGGGCCGCGGCCGCACCCGGCCCCATCGGACTCGAAACCGCCGCACCCGCCTGCAGCATCCCCGACCAACCGATTCCACCGGGCGAGGTCGGCCAGCCTGCCTCGCCCCGGCGCGCCCATTCGGACACTTCGAACGAGCCCGCCACGGGCCTGCGAGCCTCCTCCGCTCGCACCCAGGATTCCATCACGGCCTGTTGCGCCGCACTCCAGGACGGCCCTGCCACGGCCAACGCAACCGGCAGGACCGGTTCACCCCGCCGTCGGGCCTCGGCCACCGCCCGCGCCACGGCCGGTTTTTCGTCAGTCAGACGGGCCACCACCTTCGCCTCCACCCGGGCCAGCGGCACCTCCGGAGGCACCGCCATGAACCGCACCGGTTCCGGCTCCGGCAGCGGCTCCGGCGGTGTAACCGCAGGTTCGCTCGCGCTCAGAGACACCCACGCACCGTCGCGTTTCCGATAGTAGCCGAGCTCGGCCACGTACGCCGCCCCGGCTTCCGCGACGTGCACGAACCACTGTCGGCCCTCCGGCGGCAGGGCCACTTCCACATGAGGCTGGCCGGACCGTGCCTGCCGGTAAATCCGCAGCGTCAGATGCCCCTCCCGCGCACGCTGGTTGTACCGGGCCAACTGGGTGCGCGTGAAATCCCAGTAAACGAAAAGCCCGTGGGGATCCCGGGGAAGCAGAAACAACTCCCTGGTCCCGTACGCCTCCGGCAGGTCCACCTCGCCCTCCCCACCGGGAACGGGCGGCGTCGCGGCAGACACCTCGTAACGCCGTCCCGGACCGCTCACCGCCGGTGGCGCCGGACGATCGCCCTCCAACAGAATCGGCGGGACCTCCACCGGCGCAACCCCGGCCGCACCGGCTGCAGCTGCCCCGGCCGACTCAGCCGCGCGGGCGCGCCGCACCGGCCGTTTGCGGGTCGGCTTGGCCTGGTCGCCGGTGGTCTCTCCGGTGGCCGGGGTCGGTTTCGCCGCGGCTTTGGCCGGCGTCGCCGCTTCCTTGGAAGCACCCTTGAGGGAGCGTTCTTCCCGGGTCGCCGTGGCTGCGGTCCGTCTGCTGACCCGTTTCGTCGCTTTCTTCTTCGGTTTCATGCGGTCTTCCTGCAACGCCACCGGTGCTCGCAGTGGCACTTTATGTCACCCCTGCGGAACTGCGCAACCGCAATTCCCGCAACCGACACGGCGCACCGCAACCACCCAGGCCCGAACGCGGCACCGGAGCGTTACCCGCGCCCATCGGAAGGCTCGAGGCCTTGGCGAGCCGGTTCCTCCGGGGATCCCGCGGGATCGGGCGCGCGGGAAGTCGCGCCTGCTACACCCTCCGCGGAGCCGGTCGCGGGAGCTCCCGCGACCGGGGGATCAGCCCCGGGTGCAGACCTTTCGGCCGGGGCGGTCTCTTGGGAATCGGCGGACGACACGCCCGGATCGGCGGATCGGGCCTCCGGGGCCGTCTCACGCGGAGCCGCTGACACGGCCGGTTGCCACCGGCGCAGTTCATCAGCCGCGGGCAGATCCTCCAGGCTGCGCAACCCGAAATACTCCAGGAACTGGTCCGTCGTCCCGTAGGTGACCGGGCGACCGATCGTCTCGGCGCGTCCCACCTCCTGGATGAGCCCGCGCTGCAGCAGCGTCTGCATCACGCCGTCCACGTTCACACCCCGGATTTCCTCGATTTCCGCCCGCGTCACCGGTTGCCGGTAGGCCACGATTGCCAGCGTTTCCAACGCAGCCTGCGACAGCCGCGGTGGCCGGGGTTTGGCACCCACAAGCACCCGGATCCAGGGAGCAAACTCCGGCCGGGAAACGAACTGCCAGGCCCCCGCCACGCAGACCAGTCGGTAACTGCGTCCGGCGCCCTCGATCCCGGCCGCCAGCGCGGCCAACTCCGCTTCCACGTCGGCCTCCCGGATCTTGCGCCAGGTGCGCGCCTCCTCCGATGCGTCCTCCGCCTCGGCCGCGCGAACCAACACCTCACGAATCTCTCGAGGGGAAAGCGGCTTCTGCGAGACGAACAACAGGGCTTCCAAAACAGAACGCAGTTCCATTGCTTGCCTCAGGACAAAGATTCGCCCGGGCCGTCCCGCTCGGCAGACCCGGCAACAACGGCAGAGCCCGTCTCCGCCGCCGCCCCGGCCACGGGCACGGCCGCCGGTTCCCGGCGGATCAACTCGATTTCGCCAAACTCTTCCGTTTGCACCGCCACAATCTGCTGGAGCCGGATCAGCTCCAGGAGCGCCAAAAACGTCGCCACCACCTCGGCCCGGTGTTGCATCGGGCCGAACAACGCGCCGAACGTCACCCGCGACCGTTCCGAAAGGACCCGGACGATGAGCTGCATCTGGCCGGCCACCGTCCAGCGATCGTCCACGATTTCCTCCGGCGGCTGCCGTTCCGCCAGGCGCTGCAACACCTGCTGCACCGCGGTCAACAGGTCGAACAACGACGCCCGCGGCCCCGCCTGCACCACCGGCTCCACCTCCCGCACCGGCGGGGGCTGATGCGGAAAAACCGCCTCCTGCTGCCGCTCCCGTTCCTGCAACTGCATCGCGGCGTCCTTGAACTTTTTGTACTCGACCAGTTGCCGGATCAGTTCCCAGCGCGGGTCGGGTCCCTCCTCCTCGCCCTCGTCCGGGGTCTGTTGATCGGCAGGCAACAATTCCCGGCTCTTGATGTAGAGCAAGGTGGCAGCCATCACAATGAATTCGCCCGCCACCTCCAGGTCCAGTTGCCGCATCAGTTCCAGGTATTCGAGGAATTGATCGGCCAACCGCGTGAGGTTGACCTCGTAAATGTCCACCTCCTCCCTCTTGATGAGATACAGAAGGAGGTCGAGCGGCCCCTCGAAAACCTCGAATGTGACCTTGTACTCCGCCATGAGACGATGGAACGGACCGTCCCGTCACCAGGGTCACCGCATCCTAGGTGCCCGAACGGCTCTTGGCAACCGCACTCTCCGAAGGTGCACCCCATGGCGGTCAACCCGCCACGATGCCCTGTCGGATGCCGGCGTCCGGCCCCCGCAGCCCGCCGCCCGCAGGGCACAGCCGGGTGAGCCACACCAGCGGATGGGTTCCGGGCCCTCCCCGCCCGGCCGCTCCCGAACCCAACTCCTCCCGCCCGGCGTATTCGGGCTGGTCAAG
This sequence comes from Limisphaera sp. 4302-co, assembly GCF_049537155.1. Lineage (NCBI taxonomy): Bacteria > Pseudomonadati > Verrucomicrobiota > Verrucomicrobiia > Limisphaerales > Limisphaeraceae > Limisphaera > Limisphaera sp. 4302-co. The sequence continues at coordinate 7,388 of NZ_JBMVQZ010000004.1, read as the reverse complement.
CGCGCGCCGTCCGTTTAATCTGCGCGCCCGAACATGCGCGACGCGGACGCTCAGCCCAACCGGGGATCGGACTGTTGTGCCACGGCCATGAACGAGACCGCACCTGCCAGCAGCCCTCCACCCGCGCACGCGGGCGACGAATTCGAACGCGAACCCGTTCCCCCGCACGCCCTCAAAGGTCCCACCGCCTTCTGGGGGATGTACGCGGGCGAACACACCGCCGGCACCGAATTCATGATCGGCCCGCTCTTCGTGGCCTGGGGCGTGAACGCCTTCGACCTGCTGGTGGGCCTGTTGGTGGGCAATCTCCTGGCCGTTTTGAGCTGGCGCTACATCACCGCGCCCATCGCCACGCGCTACCGGCTCACGCTCTACTACCAGCTCGAACGCATCTGCGGCCGGAAACTGGTCGTCCTCTACAACCTGGCCAACGGCATTCTCTTTTGTTTCCTCGCCGGAGCCATGATCACCGTCTCGGCCACGGCCGTGGGTGTGCCCTTCCCGCACATCCAGATGCCGACATTCCAGGACACCCTCCCCACCAACGCCGCCTGGTGCGTCACTGTGCTGGCCCTCGGGGCGCTCATGACCTTCGTGGCCATCCGCGGTTACGGCTTCGTCGCACGCGTCGGCCACCTGGCGGCGCCCTGGATGTTCCTGGTGTTCGTGGCCTGCGGCCTGGTCATGCTGGGCAAGCTGGGCACCTTCAACCTTGTGGAACTGCTCACGCCGGCCGACGGCCACGAAAGCCGGATCGGCTTCTGGGGCGTGGTGTTCTTCGCCTGGTTCTGCAACGCGGCCATGCACATCGGCATGTCCGACCTTTCGGTGCTGCGTTTCGCGCGCAAGCCTTCCTACGGCTGGGCCTCCGCGGCGGGGATGTTCCTCGGACATTACATCGCCTGGATCTGCGCGGCCCTTCTGCTGGTTTACTGGGTCAGGGAAAAGGGCGTGGACCCGAGCCAGGGCATGGCGCCCGGTCCCATGGTCTGGGACGCCGTCGGCTGGGCGGGTCTGATTTGCGTGATCATCGCCGGTTGGACCACCGCCAATCCCACCATCTACCGCGCCGGTCTGGCCTTTCAATCGCTCTACCCGCGCATGTCACGCGCCACCGGCACACTCATCGCGGGCACGATCTGTACACTGGCGGGCATGTTCCCCGCCGTGGCGATGAAACTGCTGGATTTCGTGGGTCTCTACGGCACCACCCTGGCCCCGGTGGGGGCCGTCATCCTGGCGGAGGTCTACCTGGCCCGGCGTTTCGGTCTGCCCCGGGAATGGGCCGCCGCCACCGGCAGGAGCTTCAACCTGGCCGTCCTGCTGGCCTGGGCCATCCCACTGGGATTGTTCTACTGGGCCTACCTGCATTGGGGCATCTTCCCATCCTACCTGACCTTGCCGGTCTACCTGTTGACCGGCGTTCTCTATCTCATCCTGGCCCGCGTCCTCCACGGACGCACGGCCGCCACAGCGAGGGGGTGAAGCCATGCAAACGGTGTTGCGAATCCTGGCATTCGGCGCGCTGGGTCTGACCGTGGTCCCGCCGTTCCTTTTCATGATCCAGCAACTCGGTGAATCCGCCATGAAAGGTTGGATGCTGGCGGGCACCTTCCTCTGGTTCGCCACCGCCCCGTGGGCCCTGCACGGCGGCGCCCGCTGACGCGGTGGCCAATCGGAATCACCCGCTCAACCCGGCAAAGGCACAAAAGGCAGGCATGAACGCGCAAGTCTATCTGGCGGTGGACCTGGGCGCCGAAAGCGGCCGGGTCATGGTCGGACGCTGGACCGGCAAACGCATGCTCATGGAGGAGGTCCATCGCTTTCCAAACGGACCCGTCTGGCTGGGCGAGAGCTTGCGATGGGACGTCCTCCGCCTGTGGCAGGAAATCCAGCACGGGCTCTCTCTGGCCGCACGCCAGCACGGCCGCCGGGTCGTCTCGGTGGGTGCCGACACTTGGGGCGTGGATTACGTCCTGCTCTCCCGAAAAGGGGAACTGCTCGGCCTGCCCTATGCCTACCGCGACAGCCGCACCCAGGGCGTCATGGAGCGCGTGTTCCACAAGATCCCCCGCGCCCAATTGTTCCGCCGCACCGGCCTCCAGTTCCTCCCCTTCAACACGCTGTTCCAGTTGATCGCCCATCAACAAGCACACCCCGAGGTGGTGGCCACGGCACACCGGCTCCTGTTCATGCCGGATTTCGTTCACTGGGCCCTCTGCGGCGCCGACCGGGTCGAATACACCATCGCCAGCACCTCCCAATGCCTGGACCCGAAACGCCGCACCTGGGCCGCCGCTCTCCTCAAGGAACTGGGTCTGCCCACCCAACTGCTTCCCAAAATCGTCCCGCCGGGAACCAAACTGGGACCGTTGCGCCCCGGTGTCGCCGCGCGCACGGGCTTGGATGGTGTCCAGGTCGTGGCACCGCCCGCCCACGACACGGCCTCCGCCGTGGCCGCCGTCCCCGCCGGAGACCGGGGCCAGCTGCCCTGGGCCTACATCAGCTCGGGCACGTGGTCCCTCATGGGCGTCGAGGTCCGGGAACCCGTCCTCTCCGAGCGCGCCCTCCGGTTCAACGTCACCAACGAGGGCGGCGTGGACGGCACCATCCGGCTCCTCAAGAACATCATGGGCCTGTGGCTGGTCCAGCAATGCCGCAGGGCGTTCGAAGCCCGCGGCCGCAGTTTCTCCTACCCGGAGCTGGTGCAGAAGGCAGCCGAGGCCGCGCCCCTGCGCTCCCTGGTCAACCCCGACGATCCCCGGTTCCTCAACCCGCCGGACATGCCGCGCGCGATCCAGGATTTCTGCCAGGAAACCGGTCAACCCGTCCCGCGCTCGGAGGGCGAACTGGTCCGTTGCGCCCTCGAAAGCCTGGCCCTGCGTTACCGCCAGGTCCTGGGTTGGCTCGAAGAACTGACGGGACACCGCATCGAGGTGGTCCACATCGTGGGCGGCGGCTCGCAAAACCGTCTGCTCAACCAGTTCACCGCCGACGCCTGCCAGCGGCCCGTCATCACCGGACCGGTGGAGGCCACCGCCATGGGGAATGCCCTCACCCAAATGCGTGCCCAGGGCGAACTGAAATCCCTCGACGAAATGCGCGAGGTCGTCCGCAAATCCGTCAACCTCGGCCGGTACGAACCCCGCAAACCCGAGCTCTGGGAGGAAGCCTTCGCCCGTTTCCAGACCCTCACCCAAAAGGCCGAAAGCCTGTGAACCCGTCCCGACCCACCGTCGCAGTCCTCCGGCCACACGCCCTTTGCCGTCCCCTTCGGCCGGGACTACCATGATGGCAGGGAAGCATCCGACGGAACAACCCGTGCAAACGGAGGAGAGCCGGTCATGATCGTACGACTCGCTTACGGCGAAGGCACCCTGCCGGTGGACCTGCCAGACGACCGCACCACGGTCATCGAACCGCGTCACCAGCCCGGCCTGCCGGACGAGCGCCAGGCCGTCTGGGACGCGCTCGACCATCCCATCGAGGCCCCGCCTCTGCGCCAATGGATCCGGTCGGGCATGCGACTCTGCATCCTGTTCACCGACATCACCCGCGCCACCCCCAATCACCGGCTCATCCCGTGGTTGCTGGAGTACCTCTCCTTCGTCCCGCCGGAGCAGATCACGCTGCTGAACCAGACCGGCACCCACCGCCCCAACACACGGGCCGAATTGGAACGCATGCTCACACCGGAGGTCGTCGCCCGTTACCGCGTCGTCAACCACGAGTGTGAAAACGAAGCCGACCTCGTCTACCTGGGTGATCTCCCCAATGGCACACCGCTCTGGATCAACCGCCACGCCGTCGAGGCCGACCTCCGCATCGTCACCGGCTTCATCGAACCCCATTTCTTCGCCGGCTTCAGCGGAGGCCCCAAGGGCATCATGCCGGGCGTGGCCGGCCTGCGCACCATCATGGGCAACCACGGCGCCCGCAACATCGGGCACCCCAACGCCACCTTCGGCATCCTGGACGGCAACCCGATCTGGGAGGAGATCCGCGATGCCGCCCTGCGTGTCGGACCCAGTTTCCTCCTCAACGTCACCCTCAACGAAAAACGCGAGATCACCGGTGTGTTCGCCGGCGACCTCATCCGCGCGCACCGCGTCGGATGCGACTTCGTCAAGTCCTCCGCCATGTACCGGTGCACCGAGCCCTTCGACGTGGTCGTCACCACCAACAGCGGCTATCCACTCGACCTCAACCTCTACCAGGGCGTCAAAGGAATGAGCGCCGGCGCGCGGATCCTCAAACCGGGCGGCACCCTCATCCTCGCAGCCGAATGCCGGGAAGGCGTACCCTCGGGCAGCCCCTTGGACCGGCTGCTCCGCCGCGTCCGCCGTCCGGAAGAAATCCTCCAGCTCCTCGCCACGCCGGGCTTTGAACAACCCGAACAATGGCAGGCTCAGATCCAGGCCCTGGTCCAGCAGCGGGGACGCGTCCTGTTGTACAGCTCACTGCCCGACGATATCGTCCGCGCAGCCCATCTGGAACCCTGCCACGACATCGCCGCCGCCGTGCGCGAAGCGCTCCGCCAGGCCCCCGCAGGGGCCCGGGTGGCCGCACTCCCGCAGGGCCCGCTCAGTATTCCCTACATCGAGGCCACAAATTGAACCGCCGCCCTCCGCACGGCCCTGCCCCACACCCGGCCGCTTCGCTCCGGCAAAGAAGGCACTCCCGGCCCGCCCGGCCGCTCACCACTGCGGCTGCCGCCGCCACCACGCCCCCCTGCGGCCGCTTGCGCAGAAACGGCACCCGCCCCGCGGGCCCACCGCGCTCCTTACACCCGCGAGGGCACCACGTACGGCTCCCGATACTCCCGCGTCAGCATCGCATCCGCCTCTCGATCGCCCACGAACGTCTCCCGATCCGGCCGGATCCGCAGCAGGCGGCCCAGGATCAGAGGCGTCATCCGAAAGTCCACCTCGTTGGCACGCAGGTGTTCCATCATCCGACCGAACATCTCCTCCATCTCCGGCTGTTCGCGCAGCCGTTCGGCAATCCCGTGCGGCGAGGCGAACGTACCCAGCCGGTACGAGATGTTCGCCGTGTGACACAGCGCGGCGGAGACATGCCCCTCGTATGCGTCCGAGTGCAACCGTTCAGGCCTGCGCGACCGCACCGCCTCGATGAAGTTCGCGTAGTGGTTGCCTCCGCCGTCGAACACCCGCATCTCCTTGCCGTCCCGATCGTAAACGATGGCGCGCGTGTAGCTGGGGATCACCACGGTGCCACCCTCGCAGTCCACCACCACGCCGATGCTGGCCCCGCGGTAGTTGTCCATCCGGTTCGATCCCTTCTTCTCCGGCAGCCCGCGCACCTCGAACAGCAACGGCGCCGGTTTGTAATCATGGAACACGATCAGCGTGTTCGGCGTCTCCCCGTCATCAATGTAACCCAGGCGCCCGCCCACCGCCCACACGGCCGGGGAAAGCTTCTGCTCGCCCAGGATCCATCGCGCGATGTCCACCTGGTGCACCCCCTGGTTCCCCAGATCGCCGTTGCCAGTGTCCCAGACCCAGTGCCAGTCATAATGCAACTGTGCGCGCCGCAGTGGCTTCAACGGCGCCGGTCCCAGCCAGAGATCATAATCCACGGTGGCGGGAATGGGTTGCGGACCGAACGTGCGGCCGATGCTGTCCCGCCGCTTGTAACAAAGTCCCCGCACACGCAGGATCCGGCCCAGATTGCCCTCCCGGATCCACGCCACGGCCTCCCGCAGCCCCTCAGAGGAACGGCACTGCGTCCCCACCTGCACGATGGCACCGTATTTCTGCGCCGCTCTCACCAGTTGACGCCCCTCGAACACGTTGTGCGAAACCGGCTTCTCCACATACACATCCTTGCCCGCCTGCACCGCCCAAATGGAACCCAGCACGTGCCAGTGGTTCGGCGTGGCGATGCTCACCACGTCCACCTGCGACTTCTCCAGCAGCTCGCGAATGTCCGTGTACGCCTCCACCTTCTCCCCACGGTCGGCAAACCGCCGCACCTCGCGCTCCAGGATGGCACGATCCGCGTCGCACAGGGCCGTCACCCGAACGTTGGGCAGTTCGTGGAAGTTCCGAATGTGATCGCGGCCGCGCCCGCCGAATCCCACCACCGCCACCCGGATCGTTTCGTTGGCCCCCAACACCCGGGCCCCCGGCCGCGGCCGTGGTGCCAATGTTCGACATCCCGTGCCTGCCGCCAAAGCTGCCGTGGCCAGCACCGACTGTTTCAGGAAGTTCCGTCGATTGATCATGACCTTCGTTCTCGGCTGTGGGTTTTACCGGTTCTCAGGAGTTCCGGCCCGCGCACCGTCCCGGCTGCCGATCCAGGCGGTGTAACGCTCGGCCACGCGGGCCTGTTCCGCATCGCCTTCATGCAGGTAGAGCCGGTAACGGAACGTGCGTCGATCGCCGGCCCGCAACACCCAGTTGCCGGCCGTGGCATCCTGCAACCGCTCGAAATCGTGTCGCCCAAATGGGTTGGCGGCAAACAAACCGTAGTCCCGCACGTGCCACCACGTCGGATGCCTCGGATTCGCGGGATGATCGAAAACCGCAATCCCCATCCACCGGTTCCCCACCGGCCCCGAATAATCACACCAGGCAGCCCGTTTCCCCCAGGCTTCCACGTCCCGATGCCCCTCGCTGGTCACAATGCGACCCGCCGGCCGGCCGGCCGCGGTCCGGTTCGGCCGCACCCGCATGCTCTCCGCCACCCGGACGGCCAGCGTCCCCTCCTTCGTATCCCCGAAAACGACCTCTCCATGCGTGGCCATCAGCGTGACCTCGAAATCCACGAACCGGGTCCCGTCCGACCCCGCCACGAACCGCAACAGCCGCTCATCGCTGCAAACCACCCGGCCGTCCGGCGCCACCCACCGGTTGCGCGTGCGCAACCATCCCTCACCGCGGCCCGACCGCACCTCCAAAACCGCATCCTGCGCGATTCGACCCCGACCCGGTCCCTCGGTCCAAAAATCCACCCCGTTCACACTCCCGTGCGCATACCAGAAACCCCGATGATGCGGATGATCGTGATCCTCGCCCACCGTGTCCTGCATCGGCCACAGCCGCGTGAGGATCACCCCGCCCGGACCGCGCAACGGATGACAGTACGGCTTGGGAACGTCCCGATGGAAATACTCCGTGAACACCTGACCGCCCAGAAGCACCCGGACGCGATCCTCCAACGGCTGCATCTCCACAGCCGCTGCATCCCCGCCGCCCGCACCCGTCGCCGGTCCCGCACAGCCCGGCCCCAACAAAACCCACACACCCAGCAACAGCATCCCGGGCATCCGACCACCACTCCTGGCAGGGATCTTGTGCATGACTCCAAAAAACGCCGGTCCCCACGCCGGGCGCAAGCCGGAATCACTCCTCCGGCACCAACAG